>JBGSQD010000224.1:0-6307 GCA_041738275.1 Geobacterales bacterium | reverse complement strand
AATCAAAGAACGGAATGATCATAGCGTGTGCTTGCATGAAAAAACTGGTGCACATTATCTATGGCGTTATTAAAAACGGTAAGCCGTTTAATTCGGCCTACAACTTAAAAACTACTTGACCCCAATGACGGTATCTCATCCTTACCACCAGGCGGTGACTATTTTCGGTTATGAGTTATGCTAAGACATTACCGCCTGTTCTCCCAAGTCTGTTCGAAAGGACGCGGCTGTTCGACTTGCTGGATCAGTATCGCGATCGCCAGGCGATCTGGATACAAGGGCAAGCCGGAGCCGGCAAGACGACCCTGGTCGCCGGTTATATCAAACGCTGCGGAGCGGAATCGCTCTGGTATCGGATGGATGCCGGTGATAACGATCCCGCTACCTTCTTTCATTACTTCAGCATTGCCGGCCAAGTCCTGCTGACGGCAAAACATCGGCAGCTGCCTAGACTGACCCCGGAGTCGTTGTCCCATCCGGTACCGTTTTCCCGCCTGTACTTCCGCGAGCTGTTTGCCGGATTGCCGAAACCCTTTCTGCTGGTGTTCGATAACATTCAGACGATTGCGCCGGACTCCCCGTTGAGTGAGATTGTCGCAGTGGCGTTGAGCGAGATTCCGCGAGGGATAAACGCGATCCTGATCAGTCGTAACCCTCCACTCGCATCGTTGAGCCGCATGCAGTTCAACCGCACCCTGGCCCTGTTGGATCAGAGCGGCTTGCGACTCACCGATGAAGAAGCAATCGGCCTCGCACGGCTCTCGTTGCGAGGAAAAATCGAAGCAGAGGCGATTCGGCGCATGAATGAATTCGTCGATGGCTGGGTTGCAGGGCTGGTGTTGTTGCTTGATCGTGGTGGATATGACAACCCGGCCAGAGAAATTGGACAGGAGAATTTCTTCAACTATTTCGCCAGCGAGATTTTCGATATCCTGGATGCCGACAAGAGGCGGTTTTTATTGCAGACCGCCTGCCTCAACGGCATGACCTCTACAATTGCCCGGGAGCTGACCGAGGTGCCAGAAGCACAGGCCATCCTCGAGGATTTATGTGCGCGGCACTACTTTACTACCAGAAGCGATCAAACCGAACCCACCTATCAGTATCACCCGCTGTTTCGCGATTTTTTGCTCAGCCGGGGGAGAACGGATCTCGGTCCCCAAAACCATCACCGGATCACCGCCAGGGCAGCGGGCATCCTTGCCCGCGCCGGCCAGACCGAAGAAGCCATCGTCCTGGCCCAAACCGCCGCCGATTGGCCTCTCCTTTGTAATCTCATTCACCAGGAAGCCCCCGCCTTACTGGGTCAGCAGCGCTTTCAGTTGCTGGAGCAGTGGCTGAAACAGCTGCCGCGGGACGTATTCAGCTCTTCTCCCTGGTTCCACTACTGGTTCGGATGCTGCCGTCGCTCCTTCGATCAGCGGGAAAGCGGCAGCCATTTCGAGTCAGCCTATGCGGGATTCAAGGCCCGTCAGGAGAGGGAAGGCATGCTGCTCTCCGCATGCGGTGCGATTCTGGCGATCATGACCGAATGGGACGACTTCAGACTATTGGATCCCTGGATTGCGGTGCTGGAGGACCTGGTCGGTCATGCCCCGACCTATCCGTCAGTCGATTCGGAAGCGATGGTGGTGCTGGCCATGCTCGGCGCCCTGCTGTTCCGTATGCCTCAACACCCGGCGATGGGGAGCTGGGAAGCGCATGCCAACCGGATCCTCCGGGAGAACGCGATCGATATTTCGTTGCGCATGGATATCGGAAACGTACTGGTGCATTGGCAATACTGGAAAGGCGATCTCGCTGCCGCCGAACAGACCACCGAAATTCTTGCTCAGATGGTCGATGCCGGTGGTTCCACCACGTTGCCCCGGCTCCTTTCGGCGATGAATCATGCCATTCACGACTGGCACACGGCCGACTTCGACCGTTGTTTGAGCCGGATTGACGACGGACTGGCGTTGGCGGCGGAAACGGGCATTCATGTAATGGATGACCGGTTAATGGCGCAAGGTGTTTATGCCTGTCTGTCGCGAGATGATTTGCGGACCTCCGGACGATTTCTCGATGGAATGAAGCCGGTCGTGCAGAATGGCAGGCGCCTTGCCATGAGCCATTATCACTATTTATGCAGTAATTACCATCTCATCGCCGGTGATCTGGAGATGGCCCGACAACATGGACAGACCGCGGTGGATATCAATCGCGAGGTTGGCACCCCCTTTCCCGAGGCGTTGGCCGGTTTTACCCTGGCTCAGATCCATTTCGAGATGGGGGATCATGAAGCGGCGCTGAAGCTCCTCGTCAGCGGAAGAAGGTTGGCCCGGGAGATACAGAGTCGAACCCTGGAATTGCTGTACGAGCTGACCTCGGCCTGGATCGAACTTCAGCATGGGCAGGATGAAGCGGGGCTCACCCATCTGCGCCGGGGACTGCTGCTGCAACGCCAAATGGGCTTCCTGAATATCCCCGGCTGGCGCAGCAGCCTGATGAAACCGTTGCTACTCAAGGCCCTTGAAAACGATATCGAGCCGACTTTCGTGCAACGGCTCATCCGCAAACGCGACCTGCGCACGGATGCACCGCCGCAGGCCAGCGAGAGATGGCCCTGGTCGGTGAAGATCTACGCCCTGGGCCGCTTCTCCCTGCTGCTTGGAGGTCAACCGTTGCAATTCAGCGGCAGGGCGCAGGAGAAACCGCTGGAGTTGATGAAGGTCATGATCGCCCTGGGGGGCCGGGAGATCGCCAAAGATCGGCTGATTGACACCCTGTGGCCGGATACCGACGGGGACAAGGCCCATCGCACCCTCGACACGACCCTGCATCGTTTTCGAAAACTTGTTGGCGATGAGCAGGTAATTCTGGTCCGGGATCGGAAACTGTCACTCAATGCGCAACTCTGCTGGGTTGACGTCTGGGCCCTGGAACGGTTGCTCGGCCAGACCAAGGCGCTCCTGGCACGGGCATCGCAGGCCGGTGAGCCGGCAGTGAAACACCAACAGCAACTTCTGTCACTCTACAAAGGCGGTTTCCTGAGCAATGAGGACGAACCCGACTGTATCGTAGATTATCGTGAACGTCTGCACCATCGATACCTCAGCAGGCTTGGCCTGGTGGGCAGCTACTGGGAACAGCAAACGGATTGGCAGCAGGCCTTAAGCCTCTACCGGCAAATGCTGGAACTGGATGACCGGCAGGAACAGATTCATCAACGTCTGATGGTCTGTTATCGAAATCTGGGTCGTATCGCCGAGGCTGTTGCAGCCTATGAACGCTGTCGCAAAGCCCTTTTCACCCACTTCGGAAGCCCCCCATCGGCGGAGACGGAAGCACTCTATCGCCGTCTGCGCTGAACCGTTTTAAAGCCGTCCTCTCGCCAGCTCCACAAAATCAAGTTTCATCCCGGAATTTATAGAATTTTCCATCACCATTCGAGGTTTCGTAAGGAGAGATGAAAAAAATTATTCGCGTAAGTTATCTGTAAGATCCCCTATGCTATCGTGATACACAGAGATTCCAGAGGCAAGACCCTTCTGGATCGGCGACAGGGGCAGGTGATGCAGAACTGTACAGGACAGGCATGGGGACATTCGCGCCTCCCCATCTGGTCGGTGCCCTAAGGACAAAATCATTCAGAACAGGAGGCATCACATGAAAAAACAACTGATCGGTATTGTTGGAAAAAGTAAACAGCTCATCGTGATTTTAATGGTAACCATTTTGTCCGGTATTTACGGGACCGTCCATGCAACACCGATTACCCTCCCGCCAGGCTTGGCCCCGGACACGCCCTATCGCCTGGCGTTCGTCACGGCGGGATTGGCCTCGGCGTCCTCCCACGATATCGCGGACTACAACGCCTACGTCACCGGACAGGCTCTTGCGTCGGCGGAGCTCTTGGCGCTTAGTACCGGCTGGAGCGTAATCGGCAGCACGTCGGCCGTCGATGCAAAAACCAATACGGCCACCGATCCGACGCTGAATACCAGCGTGCCCATCTACAATCTTGCCGGCCTGATGGTCGCCAACAGCTATACCGATCTCTGGGACGGCGCCCTCCTCAACCCCATCAACGTAGACCAGTACGGCACTGCCTGGGCGCAAAGTGTCTTCACCGGCACCGCCACCGATGGCAGCGGAATCGACTATCGTCAGCTTGGGGCGAACGGGTATCGCGTGCAATATGGCTTGAGCCAGTCGACTGGCACCGGCTGGACCAGTGTCGATTGGGCGGGTACATTGATCTCGTTGCACTACTACGCCATCTCGGATGTCCTGGGGCAACAGGTGTCCCCGGTGCCCGAACCGGCCACCATCCTGCTGATGGGTTTCGGATTGGCCGGGCTGGCCGCTGTCCGCCGCCGGAAAAACAGATAGGGAAAAGTCTTAGGGTAGAGTAGAGAGCAGGTTTCACCCTGCCCTCCCTCATCAAACCGTGCATGCAGTTTTCCCGCACACGGCTTTCCGATGTTCTTCACTATAAGGCATGCCCTTTCGTCCAGCCAGCTGTTGTTGGCACTTTGTACAATCCGTATTTCCCGTTGAGCAGGCGGCTACTGAAACGAAAATAACCGGCGCCCCTATCTTTGATCTTGTGCCGCTTTCGCAAATGTGTCCGTAACCGCTCCTCAATATGATATCTGCGGGAACACATAGGGGAACACCAGATTGACGCTGACATCGAAAAATGAAATCAGAAGTCGGAACATGCCCGATAACAGGGCAGCCGAATCAAATCTCACTCAAAGATGATCCAAGGCCTGAATTACAGACAAAGATCGAAAAACTAAAGGAAGAGATCAAGCAGCTTGAAAATAAATCCTGAAATATCGGGACTCACGCAAAGGCGCAAAGAAAGACAAAACGTAAAACCTTTTTGGTACTTTGATGAAATCAGGACTAATTTTGAGAGATTCCTTTGAATGGGTCGATCAGGGTAAGTTTCCCTTCGATCACCTGCCCATAATGCATGTCCTCGGTGTAAAAGACATAAAAAATGGCCACAGATTATCCTGTGGCCATTTGAGTATGTATGCCAATGATGGACGGCCCTGTTGGACCGCCATTCACATTACCCCATCACGATTACCAGATCCTCTTTCTCCACCTTGCCGCCCTCTTTAAACTTCACCTCAACCACCGTAGCGTCGGCCTTGGCCTTAATGTTGGTCTCCATCTTCATGGCCTCGGTGACCATCAGCACATCCCCTGCCTTGACCACGTCGCCGGCCTTGACAGCTACCTTGATAACCTTGCCCGGCATGGGTGCGCCGATGTGGTTGGCATTGCCTTTATCCGCCTTCTCGGCAGCTTTCTCGTCGCTTTGCACCGACTGGTCGCGCACGACAACGGATCGGGTATTTCCGTTCAGTTCGAAGTACACGGGGCGGTTGCCATCCTTCTGCACCTTGCCGATGGCGTTGAGCTTGATGATAAGGGTCTTGCCCGGCTCGATATCCAGGGAGGTCTCCTGCCCCGGCTCCAGGCCGTAGAAGAATATCGGCGTGGGGATCACCGAGGTGTCGGAAAAATCCTGACGATGCTTGTCAAACTCCGGATAGACGTTGGGGTAGAGGATATTGGAGACCAGCGCCTTGTCGTCCACCTTGTGGCCGACCTTTTCCTCCAGTTTGAGCCGCTCTTCGTCGAAATCCACCGGCTCCAGCAGTTCACCGGGGCGGCAGGTGATCGGCTCCTGCCCCTTCAGAACGATCTTCTGCAGTTCCTGCGGCCACCCCTGGTAAGGCTGACCCAACATCCCCTTGAACATGCCCACCACCGATTCCGGGAAGGCCAGCTCCTCTGTTGAAGTAAATACATCCTCAGGCTCCAGATTGTTCTTGACCAGGAACATGGCCATGTCGCCCACAACCTTGGATGACGGCGTAACCTTGACAATGTCGCCGAACATCATGTTGACCTTGTGGTACATCTCCTTGCACTCGTCCCATCGCTCGATCAGTCCCAGACCGGCTACCTGCGGCTTGTAGTTCGAGTACTGGCCGCCCGGGATTTCGTGGTGGTAAACCTCGGCGGTGCCGCTTTTCAGGCCGGATTCGAACGGCGCATAGTAGTCGCGCACCGTTTCCCAGTAGTTGGCCAGCTTCTGCAGCCCGGCGGCATTGACCAGCGGATCGCGCTCGCTTCCTTCCAGTGATGCCACCAGCGCGTTCAGGTTCGGCTGGGCGGTCAGACCCGACAGGGACGAAAGCGCCGCGTCGACGATATCGACGCCGGCCTCGCTGGCTTTCAGCAGCATGGCGCTGCCGTTGCTGGAGGTGTCGTGGGTGTGGAGATGGATCGGGATGCC
>JBGSQD010000177.1:0-5504 GCA_041738275.1 Geobacterales bacterium | reverse complement strand
AACATCGTCGCTATCGGCGACCCGGTCTACCCGGTGTACAATGACACCAACGTCATGATCGGCCGCACCGGCGAGGCTGACGACAAGGGCTATTACCAGAACATCGTCTACCTCCCCTGCAACGAGGCCAACGGCTTCATCCCGGCGCTCCCCACCGGCAAGGTGGACATCATCTATCTCTGCTTCCCCAACAACCCGACCGGCGTGGTGGCAAGCAAGGCCGAGTTGAAGAAATGGGTCGATTACGCCATTGCCAATGACGCCGTGATCTTCTTCGACGCCGCCTACGAGGCGTTCATCACGAATCCCGACATTCCCCACTCCATCTACGAGATTGAAGGTGCCAAGAAGTGCGCCATCGAGTTCCGCTCATTCTCCAAGACCGCCGGTTTCACCGGCGTCCGCTGCGGCCTGGTGGTCGTACCGGAAGAGGTCATGGGCACCACGGCGACCGGCGAAAAGTACAGCTTCAACAAGCTCTGGCTGCGCCGCACCACCACCAAGTTCAACGGCGCCTCCTACCCGGTGCAGAAGGCCGCTGCCGCTGTCTACAGCGACGAAGGGTGGCAGCAGACCAAGGAGATCATCGATTATTACATGGAGAATGCCCGCATCATCCGTAAAGGACTTACGGAAGCAGGTGTGACGATCTTCGGCGGCGTGGATGCCCCCTACATCTGGCTCAAGACCCCAGGGGGTCTGACCAGCTGGGAGTTCTTCGACAAGCTGCTCAACGAATGCAACGTGGTCGGCACCCCCGGCAGCGGTTTCGGCCCCAGCGGGGAAGGTTACTTCCGGTTATCGGCCTTCGGCCATCGCGAGAATGTGATTGAGGCGGTGGAGAGGATAAAGAAGAATTTGAAATAGGATTTAATGATAAAGGGCGTCCATTGTGGCGCCCTTATTTGTGCATTATACTATGTACCTAAGTAGTCGGAATTTCCACGGCAGCTTGAATGACGAAAAAGCAAATTCCTATCCAATATTCAGGAGGGCAAATGACCAGTTTCCGAATTCTGATTACGATTCTGGGTTGTATACTGTTACTGGGTATCCAGCCCGTGTGGGCGTCACCTCAAACCGATTTGTGGCGGGCCGCGGAAACGGCGGACCAGGCGGGACTCGCCAGGGCTCTGATGGCCGGGGCCAAGGTCAATGCGACTGATCAGGACGGCTGGTCAGCACTGCTGTTCGCCGCCACCTCGGGGGACCTCGCCGTTGTCAGCAGGCTCCTGGCGGAGCATGCTAACCCGAACCTCGTCAGCAAGGACGGGCAGACACCCCTGATGGGCGCGATTGTCGGCGGCAACCCCGCCGTAGTGAAGGCGCTGCTTGGGGCAGGGGCGCGTGCCGGCGCCCGGCTCCCCTCGGGTAAGACCGCAGCGGATCTGGCGCGGTCCCGGGGGCGGTCTGACCTCGCGGAACTGCTGGTTAAGGGCGAACCCCGCAGCACGGGCAAGGCGGAGACGCCCCCCCCCGTGAAAGCCCTTCCCCCGGTGCCCGTTGCCGGCCAAAAAGAGGGCGGGGTTGACACTGAGACCATCCGGGCATTCCTCCTGGAGCAGTCAACGGCAGACAAGAAGCGGGAAGAGTTAAAGCAGCGGCAGGGCGCGGTAACCAAGGGCATCGCCGAGGAAAACCGCAAGAAGGCGGAGATCACCCAGGCGGCGCAGCAGCGATACAATGAATGCCTGTCCCGGATCGAACAGTGCAGGAAAAACTGTCGCGACACGGGGACCGGCGAGATACTCGGCGCGGGTATCGGCGGGGCGCTCCTCGGCAGCGCGGGGGCAAATACCACCGCCGCCACGAGGATGATGATGGAATCCGCTGCCAAGTCGGATTCCTGCGAAGCGAACTGCGGCGTGACGATCAACTGTGAATCGGTGAGGCCACGATGATACAGCTCCGGGTAACCATCCTGCTTATCGGCATCCTGTGCACCCCGGTCTTTGGAGCAGACAGCGCCAAAGATCGACTTAATTCGGCGACATCCGATGGTCCCATGCCTGGATACACCTGGGAGAAAGACGAATCTGCCAAGGGCCGCCTCAAATCGGTCACCGACGGCCCCATGCCTGGCTACACCTGGGAAAAGGATGATTCTGCCAAGGGCCGTCTCAAATCGGCAACCGACGGTCCCATGCCTGGATACACCTGGGAGAAGCCGAGTCCGGCCAAAAACAAGCTGAAAGAGGCCACCGAAGCGGCGCCCTCTTACGACACCTATCGCACCTATATAGAAGACACCAGTTTAAACTGTTCCTTCCTGACCAAGCCCCTTTTGCGCGAGGATGGCGGGGGGACGAATGCGCACCAGGGCGGTTCCAATCTCTGTCACCTCGGACGGCACATGTGGTGCGTCAACGGCTATTGGCGTGATAAAGGCCCCTGCGATTGGCCGGAGAAAAACCAGGCGTACTGGGTCGAAGGTTCTCCACCACCCGGTACTCCGCCCAGGGAGGAGCCGGAGGGACCCGGCGGGGGGAGTAAGGCCGGAAACAGCAGCGAACCGCAAGGGGGACAATCAGGAGGCGGCGGCGCCGCACAGGGTGGCCAAAGCGTGCTTCTGGGCGAAAACCCCAGGGAACAGCAGCTGGAAAAGGAACGCCAGCAGCTGATGAATGAAGTGCAGCAGCTGCGGCAGTTGCAGCAGGGCGGCCGCGAAGGGCAAGGTTCAGGCGCAACTCCCCAGCAGGGTCAGGGTAATCCCGAGGCCGGAGCGACCAACCGGATGCCGCTCGCAGGGGGGGTAAGTGTGGGAACCTGCGCCCAGGTGAAAGAAGCACTCTCCGAGATTGATCGTATGAAGCGGGAGATTGAGGCTTATTCGCGGGCGACAACAACGGTCCCCGGGGCCATCCATCATACCTATGCGGAACTGTACCAGCAATTGGTGAGCAACCGACCTCTGATCGAGCAAAAGTTAAGAGAAAACAACTGCAATTAAGGGAGGAAAAGATGCTCACTGGTTCCATGCTTAAATTTTTCGGGATCACGATGCTGGCACTGTTCTTCAGCGCCGGCCTGATTTCCCCTGTCCGGGCTGCCCAGCCGCTGGACACCATCCAGCTTGATAACGGCATCCTGCTGCGCGACTGGCTCAACCTTCCGGCCGTCCAGTCGGTCCAGAACCCGCTGGAAACGGGGGAGCGGGCGGCCATGTACATCAAGCGCTACGGCCCCTATCGTGAACTGCTCGATATCGTCATGAAAGCAACGCATTCCAAACAATTCGAGGAGCGGTCCATCAAGGCGAAAAACGCGGCTCAGAAGCTGGCGGAGCTCGACCAAGCCCGCACAAAGCTCGGCGAGTGGCCCCAGCTCATAATCTCACATGCGCGGGCGGCCTCCCTGAGCGGAAAACCTGACATGGCCCTCGCTGACCTGAAGAGCTGGCTCAAGCTGGTACCGGTCAGCGACAAACGGCGCACGGAGATCGTGGCGTTGGTGATAGAGTCCGAAACGGACGGTGCAGCGGTGACACGCTACTTCGGCGGCGGGGAGGCCGCCGAGAGCGGACCGGATATCGGGCCGGTCAAGACGCGGCCCCTGCCCCCGGAAGTCGCCGGTTTGCAGGAGATTATCGAGCAGGTGTTGAACTGCACGGGACGAGCCCGCAGCGCAATCGATGCCGAGATGGTGACCGAGGGGAAATTTTCCTCCGACACAAGTCGCGGCAAGCCTTACTATACGCGGGAGGTACAGAAATCCTACGACCGCGGACTCTGGTCCAGCGAAACCACGCGCGGAGAAAAGGATCCGGATTCCGAAATCGAGTCACTTTTTCTCCAAACGCCGATCTCCATGGTGTATTACGACCACAACAGGAGGTCTGTGGGAGGACCGCTGAAAGGGTCGGTGTCGCGTACCAGGCAAACCGTGAATGAAATCAGCTGCGATGCGCCGTATTTCCCTCTCAAGGTGGGTAAGAAAAGCACGGTGCGCCAGGTGACGAAAAGCGAAACCACCGAGACCGGGTATTCCAACAAAACTGACCGCTTCGTTAAAGAGCACACCGCGACGACGCAGGTAAATCAGGTATATTCTGTTGCGGAGGCGCTGAAAAGGTTTCCGAACCTGCGGATCTCCGGTCCCGGCACGGAAAACTGGCTGGTGTACGAAATGAGCGGGGACTATGGAGAAAGCTATTTGTCCGTTGAGGTCTCGGACCCCTCCACCCGGCAGTACTACAAGCCAAGTCATTCCCAGCTCACCAACTACCTGTATATAGAGGGCCCGAATTTTGTTGTGCTTCCAAATTCATATAACGACATCCTGCTACCGGGCTGGACAGTGACGGTGAGGGAGTTGCCCTAGCAAGGAGGAAAAGATGCTCACTGTTTCCCTGCGAAAAATATTCGGGATCGGGACGCTGGCACTGTCTATCGGCGCCGGCCTGCTTTCCCCTGCCCGGGCTGCCCGGCCGCTGGACACCATCCAGCTCGATAACGGCATCCTGTTGAGCGACTGGCTCAAACAGCCGGCTGTCCAGGCCGTCCAGCCCCCCCTGGAGACGGGGGAGCGGGCGGTTGAGTACATCAAGCGCTACGGCGCCTACCGCGAGCTGCTCGATATAGTCTGGAAGGCAACACGCTCCAAGCCGTTCAATGAGCGGGCCATCAGGGCAAAAAACGCGGCCCAGAAGCTGGCGGAGCTCGACATTGCCCGCAAGAAACTCGGCGAATGGCCCGAGCTCATCATCTCCCATGCCAGGGCTGCTTCCCTGAGCGGGAAGCCCGACATAGCCCTTGCCGACCTGAAGAGCTGGCTCAAGGTGGTGCCGGTCGATGACCAGCGGCGACCGGAGATCGTGGCGCTGGTGTTAGGGGCCGAAAAAGACGGCAACGCGGTGACACGCTACTTCGGTGGCGGGGCGGCTGTTGACAGCGGCCCGGACATCGGGCCGGTCAAGAAACGCCCTCTACCCTCTGAAGTCACCGATTTGGAGGAGATCATCGAGCAGACGCTGGAATGCACGGGACGTGCCCGCAGCGCAATCGACAGCGAGGTGGTGACGAATGGGAAATATTTTGACGGGAAACCGTATTATTCACGGCACATATACAAGTCCTTAGACCGTGGTATCTGGTCGTCGGAGTACACGGAAGGGACGAAGGATCCGGACGAGGTGAAGGAGATGACCCAGGTCGTGACACCCATAGCTAGGGTGTATTTTGATTCTAGGACGGAGATGGTGGGAGGAAGCATTAAGGGGTTTGTCTATCATAGTCGAGATACCCTAAATGAAATAAGCTGTTCCGCGCCGTTTTTCCCCCTCAAAGTGGGCAAGGAGATCGAGGTGCACAAGGTGATGACTGAAGAAAGAGACTCCAGATCTTCGCCCAGTACTCGCAATGTTCTGGAGATAAAATCGAGGATACGGGTGAATCATGTATTCTCTGTTAGCGAGGCGCTGAAAAAGTTTCCGCAGCTGCGGATCACTGGTCCCGGCACGGAAAACTGGCTCGTGTACGAGTTGAGTTGGAAAGAAGATAGGCGCT
>JBGSQD010000160.1:0-16527 GCA_041738275.1 Geobacterales bacterium | reverse complement strand
GAAGCCATAGTTGATTTTTACTCAAAAGGGGGAAGAGCGTTTCTTAGTAGGAATTTTAAACGGTTCTATTCCATGACCACGCTAGATATCTCAGGTGTTTGGATTAAGCGATGAGAGAATGGTGGTCTTTTTTTCGATAGGTATTGGAGTTTAAAATTATGAACCATTTAAACACAGAAAATACAGAGTCCAATTGTTGTTTTAACAATTTGGAAGATCAAAATAGCTATTGGATTAGTATCAAGGGGAATAACCATATGTCTGATAACAACGAATTTAATAGTCAAAGTTATAAATCACATTCTGACCACTATAAAGACTATGCGCCTGGTGGTGAAAAGGAGCAGCACTCAAAAACCTGGTTTGAGGCTGACACGGTTGACGCGTGGCGGCACAAACGGATGTACAGTGCGCTTGATCCTATTCTAAATGCTGAACCTGATGCGAAATGGTTGACTGTTGGAGATGGCAGATATGGAACCGATGCAAAATACATTCTTGATCAAGGTGTAGATGCGGTTGCAAGCGATATAACCGATTTGCTCCTCAAAGAGGCGCAAACCGCTGGTTTTATCTCGCAATTCAGTAAACAAAATGCAGAATCCTTGTCGTTTAAAAACTCCGAATTCGATTATGTTCTCTGTAAAGAATCGTTCCATCATTTTCCCAGACCTTTTATTGCCTTATATGAAATGTTGCGTGTCGCCGCAAAAGGTGTTGTGCTGATTGAACCCAATGATCGTTTTTATCCACACAGCTTTACCAGATATCTTTTTACCAGTGCTGTTCGCTTGATAATATCCTCTTTGTCAAAGAGGGGCAGTAGACACACATTTGAAGAGTCTGGAAATTATGTTTATTCCATCTCCAAAAGAGAAATCGAGAAGGCTGCTTTGGGAATGAATTACGGAACAATTGCCTTCAAGGGATGTAATGATTTCTATCAATATGGAGCAGAATTCGAAAAACTTTCGAGTAAAGGCAAAATATTCACAAAGATACGCTCCCGTATTAAGTTGCTTGATATTCTTACAAAATTGAACCTGTTGGATTATGGAATGTTGGCTGTAGTAATATTTAAAATAAAGCCTTCAGATAAACTTATAAACAAGCTGCGACAAGATGGGTTTGAGGTTATAGATCTTCCGAAAAATCCTTATGTTGCCAAGTCTGAACCTTAAATTGCTAAATTCAAAAAAAACAACGAGGTTTGTATCTGAATGACTCAATTTGAAGTTCCTATAGCCTTTCTCGTATTCAACCGTCCAGATACGACGGCACGGGTGTTTGAGGCGATACGTTGTATCAAGCCTCGTAAGCTACTGGTCGTTGCAGATGGTCCTCGTGCTAACCGTCCTGGTGAGGCGGAGAAATGTGCTGCGGTGCGATCAATTGTTGATCTGGTGGATTGGCCTTGTGAGGTGTTGAAGAATTATTCTGATGCAAATCTTGGATGCAAAATGAGAGTGTCAAGCGGCCTGGATTGGGTTTTCGAGCAGGTCGAAGAGGCAATAGTTATTGAGGATGATTGTCTGCCTGATCCTACGTTTTTCAGGTTTTGCGAAGTACTCTTGGAACGGTATAGGTATGATCAACGCATAGCTCAAATAAGTGGATGTAATTTTCAATTTGGACTAAAACGTAACGAAGACAGTTATTATTTCTCGAAATATAACCATATATGGGGATGGGCATCATGGCGGGACCGTTGGGCGGGCTGTTATGATGTTTCGATCTCAAATTGGCCTTTTATACGTGACGAGGGTTGGCTTTCGGATATACATTGTGATGTAAAAGAGGTTGCTTTCTGGAAGAAAATTTTCGAACAAGTTTATCTTGGCAAGATTGATACTTGGGATTATCAGTGGACCTTTGCATGTTGGCTTCAAGGGCGTTTGACAGTTTTGCCGAATGCTAACCTAATCTCGAACATTGGATTTGGAGCAAGTGCAACGCATACTACTTCCGAGAATGCGTTTTCAAACATTCCGTTAGAGAGCCTTAGCTTCCCATTAAAACATCCTGTTGCTATTGTAAATAATCGAGTAATGGATGCTCGTGTATATAGGAGTAATTTTGTTGTTCCCCTCGCTTCGCGCATCAAAAATAAGTTTTGTCGTTTGATTAGATCATAAACCGAGACGTCAACGCATATGCCAATAAAGTGTAAAATATGCAGTTCACCGATGAATCCAGCTTTTACTACAATAGTTTTAGGTAAATATGAAGGGACCTTTTACTATTGTCATAAATGCGGTTTTCTTTGCACCCACGAACCGTATTGGTTGGAAGAGTCATATTCATTTGCTATAGCTTCAACGGACACAGGATTGCTGTCACGAAACGTAGCTGTAGCCGGAAGAATGGCTGTTTTGCTCTATGTTTTTCTGTGTGAACGTGGCAATGGACGCTATCTTGATATTGCGGGTGGTTATGGATTGTTAACTCGGTTAATGCGTGACTTTGGATTTGATTTTTACTGGTCTGATAAATATTGTCAGAACCTTGTGGCTCGTGGATTTGAATACAGTTCAGATTTGGGGGGATGCAGAGCGATAACTGCTATTGAGGTATTAGAACATGTAGAGGACCCATTCAAATTTATTAAGGATGCAATGGAAATTGGTCAAACAGATACTTTGATTTTTACTACCGAATTATTTGAAGGCAACCCACCGGCACCTGATCAGTGGTGGTATTATTCATTTGAAACCGGCCAGCACATCTCTTTTTTTAAACGGAGTACATTAGAAATACTTGCAATCAATTTGGGGTTACACTTCGCTACAAATGGGTGGCTACATATCTTTTCCCGCAAAAAAATTAATAGGTTTCTGTTTTGTATATGCACTGGGAAATTAGCTGCGCTCATGTATCCATTGGTACGAAGACATCTTGGCAGTTTATTGATGGATGATCATAACTTTCTTGTTCGACAAAATTTTCGGAATTAAGTCTGATGCGCATTGCCTTTGATTCACAAACGTTTGCTTTTCAGGAATACGGGGGGATTTCGCGATATATCTGTAGCTTGGCGAAGCATCTGTCCGAATTCACGGGAGATTATGTAAAAATTTTTGCACCTATTCACATAAACGCATATTTGCCGAAACTTCCAGAAAATCTTGTTACAGGCATTCGAGTCCCTGTATCACCCAAAGCTGCCAGAATTATTCGTTCCATAAGTAACACCATGGCCATTCCAATTATGAAAGCTTTCCACCCCGATATTGTCCATGAAACCTATTATTCCAATTGGGTATATGCGCCTAAAGGCGCACGTCGTGTAATTACGGCACATGATATGATTCACGAACGGTTTCCTGATAATTTTTCTCCGAGAGATCCAACTTCTATATGGAAAAAAAACGCTTTCTCCCGCGTAGACCGTATCATCTGCATCTCTGAAAGTACGCGTAATGATTTGCAGGAGATATTTAAAATCCCTGAGAATAAAATATCGGTAATCTATCACGGTTTTGACACGTTAACTGCCGCTGATGAGCATGATTCAGATGTGTCGTGCATCGGAAAAACTCCTTATATTCTCTATGTAGGAAATCGTGGCGGTTACAAAAATTTTACTAGCTTTGTTCAGGCATATACAAGTTCAGAGTGGCTGCTGAATAATTTCAATTTGGTTTGTTTCGGTGGTGGCTCCTTCACAGTTTCGGAAAAAAAAGTGTTAAAAGCATTTGGCATAAAGGAAGAGCGTATTCTGCAAATAGGTGGGAATGACGCAATATTGGCCGCCTGCTATCGTAACGCAGCAGCATTTGTGTATCCTTCAATATATGAAGGATTCGGAATCCCACCATTAGAAGCAATGTCATTGGGATGTCCGGTTGTATGTAGCAATACCAGTTCTGTTCCAGAAGTTGCTGGCGATGCAGGTGAGTACTTTGATCCAAAAAGTATCGAATCCATGCGAGTTGCCATTGAAAAAGTATTGCAATCCTCAGAACGGCGTACTGAGCTAATTACTCTTGGAAAAATGCGCTGCTCATTGTTTACTTGGAATCGCTGTGCGGCTGAAACTATAGCGCTGTATCGAAGCATAATATGAAGAATGCATTGATTTGCGATATTGGTGGGCGGGATGTTGTATATTTCGTTTGGATAGTTTGTGATTAACCTTTATGGGCGGATGGTAGTCCATTCGAATGAAACGTCACAACTACAGCACGGAAGACGATGTCTGGTTATCCTCAACTTTATCTTAAAAAGTAATATCTGACCTTCTGTCGGGAACAATATGGACAATGTAATGTTTTCCATCATCACAATCACGTTCAATAGTGAATGTTATTTGGAAGATACTATTGCCAGTATCAACTCCCAAGAGTTCCCTGATTTCGAATATATCATCGTCGACGGAGGCTCCACGGACGGGACGGTAGAGATCATCCGTGAGTATGCCGAGTTGGACCCTCGCATCCGCTGGATCTCCGAGCCGGACAATGGTATTGCCGATGCCTTCAACAAGGGGATCGCTATTGCATCGGGCAATATTATCGGCATCCTCAACTCTGACGACCGCTATGCACCCGAAGCCCTGCGAACAGTGGCCGCTGCGGTTGCTGAGCACCCGGAATGCGATGTATTCCATGGCAACATGCTGCGCTATCAGGGTGATGAGCCGCTCTTTCTGCTGAAACCATCCGATGTGGAGCGCAATATCTGGCACGAGATGCCGCTCAACCATCCGGCCACCTTTGTGACGCAAAAGGCCTATCGGCAAGTGGGCCCCTTCGATACCGGGCTGAAGATCGCCATGGATTATGATATGATGCTGCGGCTGCACAAGGCCGGTTTTTGTTTCTGCTACATCGACGAGGTTCTGGCCCACATGCGCTACGGAGGCGCCAGTGATGCAGGGGTGTTGGCAGGACTTGTGGAGGTCTTCCGTGTTTCAGTCCGGCAGGGATATCCAAGGTGGAAGGCGTCATTCTGGATGATGAGGAATGGTCTGCTCCGTACAGTAAAAAATATTATCAGGGGTATGGGGCTCCATTTTTTGCTGCGGATCCATCCCAAATTTCATTCAATCTCCAAAGGTGGAAAGTTTTGATAGTAAGCTCAGCACGCAGTCGTTCTGTGCAGCGCGACTTGTTCGTGAACCCATGAAAATCCTGTTTATCGGCAAACAGGGAACATCCCTGACTGGAGCAGGCACCTATGACGAGATCGTGTTGCGTGAACTGCGCAAGCGTCATGAGGTCCATCTGCTCGCGTCTGAGGGCGATTTAGAGGCTGACTGGGACATTGCCCACTGTTCCGATCTCAAACATTTACCGGCCTGGGTCGCCAACAGGCTTGCCTGCCCGCTGGTGGTGGATGTGCATGACTACTATTGGACCCGCTATTATCATTTCCTCTGTCTTGATTTCCCGTTGCGATTCATTCTGCAGAAGTACCGGAAGTGGCATTATTCCAGGCTCTTTAAGAAGATCAGCGCCGTTATTGTGCATGGGCGGTTCATGTACGACGCTATTCCCCATCCCCGCAAGTACCTGAATTTTTATTTTGGGCTGGATTACTCGTGTATTGGTTCAAACCCTTGGGAAGCCCGCGAAAATCTGATACTCTTTGTCGGCGGCGACTATTTTCGCAAGGGTCTGCCACGCCTGCTGCGTGCCATGCCGCAGGTGCTGGCGGCTGTGCCCGACGCCAGCCTGCTGGTGATCGGCAAGGATTACTGGTATGCAAGGGCCTTTGCCAGTTTATTGGCCAGAGGGCTGCCGGTGAAGTTTGTTTCCGGCATGCCGCGCGACGAGGTGTATCGGACATATGCACGGGGCAGGGTGTTGGTGCTGACCTCCGAAATCGAAGCTCTGTCACTGGTTTCAGCCGAGGCCACCATGGCTGGAGTGCCACCGATTCTGGCGGATGTTGGGGGGATGCCGGAGGTCGTCAAGGACCGGGAAACCGGATTTATCGTGCCGCTGGCTGATACGCGGCTGCTCGCCGAGCGGATCGTTACCTGCCTGACTGACCGGGAGGAGTCCGAGCGGCTGGTCGCGCGTGGACAGGAGTTTTTCAGTCAGTTTTCCATCCAGGGCATGATGAACCGGTTGGATGAGATTTACCGTGATGTAGTTGCCAATACTGATTCATCAAAACACGGGAACGGGGCTTAGATGAAGGAACGTAACAAGGATCTGGGCGCACTTGCAATCTTGCTGGCAATTATGGTGCTGTTTTTTATGAATATTCTATTTACTGATAAGATTATTCGGGCGCCTGACATCATCCACGAATACTACTGGAATGTGCTCGATTATTCAAAAAACCATATTGCGGATTTTTTCAAGTTCAATCTCAAGGCAAGCTGGTGGATTAGTGGGAATAGCGGCACCACCTTGCAAGGAGGCGAGGTCGGGCAGCAATTCATCCCCTGGCAGACTTTGATCCATTGGCTGATCCCGCCCCCTGCCAGCGTGGCCTGGCATATAGTGCTGCACCTCTTTCTGGGGGCGAGCGGCCTGTTTTGCTATTGCCGCGCAATTGGTGCGAGCCGTTCGGCAGCCTTTCTGGCTGGCGCACTGTTTGCCCTGGCGCCGGAGATGGTTTCCCTGATCAATGCCGGCCATGTGTTGAAGATCGCCACGATAACGGTTGCACCTTGGGCCTTCTACTTTCTGGAGAAGGGTTTCCAGCGGCGCAGGGTGATCTGGTTCATGACCACGGGTCTGGTTCTGGCGCTGCAGTTCTTCTACTCCCACTGGCAGATCGCCTATTACACCTGCCTGGCGGTTGGAATATACGGCATGGTCAGGATGATCCTGATCCTTCGCGAGGAGCAGCGCGACAAGGCAGGAACCTACCGGTTGATCGGCATGAATCTGGTGACGCTGTTCTTTTTTCTTTCCACCGTGGCCATTTCGCTTATGCCGCTGGCATCCTGGTCTACTGATACCAATCGGGGGGTGCAGAGTGGTTCTAACGAGGGCAAAGGAGGGCTGAATCGTGATGAAGCCATGTCCTGGTCCATGCCCCCCGAGGAAACGGTTTCCTTTGTTATTCCCGGTTTCTTCGGCTTTTCCCGCCAGGAAGCTGGACCGAATCCCACCAATATCCGTTCCTACTACTGGGGCAGGATGGTTTTTACCCAGACCACCAGCTATTTTGGACTGCTCCCGTGGCTGCTCCTGCCGCTGCCGCTTATTTTCCGCCGAGACCGCTACACCTTGCTGGCCATGCTGGCCATAGTCGGTGGAATCGTTTTTTCCATGGGCAAGTACACCTTCGTCTATAATCTCCTGTTCGACTTTTTCCCCGGCATCAACCGCTTCCGAGTCCCCAAGATGATGATGTTCATGCCGGTTATCGGACTGGGGGTCATGGCTGCCCGCGGTCTTGACATCCTGAGAGATGAAAAAGTCCGCGCAGCAAAGGAATTTCGTCGTTACCTGGCCGGGATTGTTGCCCTGCCGGTTGCCCTGCTGTTGTTTCTGGGAGCGCTGAAACTTGGGCAGTCCCACTGGCTGGGGCTTCTGGCTGATATGATCTCACAGCCGACCCGTTACGAGCAGGGTGCTTATCTGGTGGATCAGCGCTGGGGCAATATCCTTTACGAAACCGGGATCGCGACGGTACTGTCCGCACTGTATGCCGCTGCAATCCTGGCAGGTGGCCGCGGTCTGCTTTCAGTCCGATTGATTCCACTGGCCCTGGTTGCAATTCTGCTGCTGGATGTGGGCCGTGTAAATAACAAATTCATGTTTTTAACGGATGTTCCGGTCCGCTCCACCGGTGCAAAGACGCCGACGATAGAATTCCTTGCGAATCAGTCGAAACAGTATCGCGTGTTGCCCCTGGGACTGGATCCGGCCTATTTCGCGTCGAACAATATTCCGATCGTGTTTACCTCGCTCCCGGTGCAGCAGGTGCGCTGGCAGGAGATCATGGACTCATTCTCACTGGATTCCGGGATGCCGGACATGCTCAATGTCCGTTATCTGGTCGTCCCAGGCGATACCTATCGCCAGGAACAGCAGCAGTTCGCCGGCCGTTATACGCCGGTCTTTACCGCACCTGACAACAGCGAGGTGGTGCTGGAAAACAGGAATGTGCTCCCTAAGGCATGGCTGGTTTCTTCGGCTTTTGTCGTGGGGAGCAGGATGCAGACCCTGCAGATCCTCCCGAATCCCGCCTTCAATCCCGGGCAGGCCGCCCTGGTGGAGAGTCCTCCTCCGATTCCTCTGGCCGCCGTCGATCAAGCAGTCCCGGTGGCTCCCGGAACAGTTACGGTTAACCGTTACGAGGGTGAACGGATCGATCTGACTGCAACAGTTGCCGTCAACAGCCTGCTGGTTCTGGGCGAGAAATATTATCAGGGCTGGAAGGCCCAGGTTGACGGCAAAGACGTTGATATCCATCCGGTCAACAATATCCTGCGCGGGGTCTATCTGGCCCCTGGTACTCACCAGGTGGAGTTTCGATTTGATCCCTTGCCGTTCAAGATCGGCAAAGGTCTGACGCTGGGATCATTTGCCCTGTTCTTTATCATGCTGGTGCGGGAGTGGCTGCTGCGGAAGCGCAACCATGAACCTGTTTCGGCGGGGTAGGGCAGGTGTCGGCATCGGGAGGACATACCAGCGACGGTATGCGGCGGTACGGGTTACAGGTTGCCCAGCCGGCAGACGGGTATCGTTTTTCCCTGGATGCCTTGTTGCTGGCGGATTTTGTCAGGACTAGCGACAGTGCCCGGATTATGGATCTGGGAACCGGGTGCGGCATCATCCCCATGATCCTCTGTTGCCGTTTCCCCGGAGCATCTGTGGTGGGCATAGACAAAAACAGTGACATGGCCGGGCTGGCAAAGGACAACGTCCTGCATAATGGCTTTGCAGACCGGATCGAGATCCTTTCTGAAGATGTTGTCAAGGTAAAGCGACTGTTTCCTGTATCCAGTTTTGATGGCGTGGTTGCTAATCCCCCGTTTCGCACATCCCAAACCGGTCGGCTCAGTCCGAAGGCGGGCAGGGATATGGCCCGGCACGAATCCACCGCCGGTATGGCAGAGTTTCTGGCCGCAGCCAAGTACCTGGTAAAACCCTCCGGCAGAATCTGGTTTATCTATCATCCAGATCGCCTGATCGAATTCATTCGCTGTGCCGGAGAGCAGAAGCTTGTTGTTTTACGTATGAGAATGGTTCATGGCATCTGCGATGCGCCTGCCAAGATGTTTCTGGTTGAACTTGCCAAGGGCAGAAAAGGGACAGTTGCCATTCTCCCCCCCCTGATAGTCCGTGATGATAGGGGTGACTATACTTCCGAAATCCAAGCCATACTCGGACAATAAAAAAGGGCGCTTGATGCAAGCGCCCTTGTGTTGCTACTAATCGACACCCTAAGGTTTTATCAGCAGTATCAGCTCCATCTTTTCGCCCTCACCAATGTGGATCGGAAAACTGAGTGCAGTATGCCCAGGTACAGGGATACCGCTTGCTGGAGGATGGATCGTTACCGGAGGATTGATGTTGATTACCTGACCCATCTGCGAGGCCTTGGCGGCCACATTGCCGCAGACAACATTGACGAACTCCATGACGGTGTCTTCCAGTATCTCGACGGTTTCATTCTCCACTGATTCTTCACGCAGGATTGCCTTGGCCACCATTTTTTGGGCCCCGGCCGATACTGACAGGATGTAGCGTGCCTCCACATCACCACTGAAATCCAGGGCGGCCATCATGTGATTGGTTTCTAATGTCTTGACTGTGCGGCATTTTTCAGCTCTAAACTGCAGGTCAAGGACACGGGTAATCATTTTGTAGGTCAGGTCAGCAGTTATTTCCCATGTTTTTCTGTTTGCCACCCCTTCTGGAAGTTCGATCCTGTCGGACACATAGGGGGCCTGGTCGAGCTTGAATTCATTCAAGTGCTGCTGTAACTGCTCATTGGTAAGGGAACCAACCAATACCAGTGCCTCACCGATGTAGAGGTGGGTGTCCTTCTGGCGGGTAATGACCTCTTGTAACTGATTGAGGGTCATTATTCCCATCTCAACCAAAAGGTCTCCCAGCTTCATATCCTTGGAAAACTGGGCATTATGGGCACGGTCAATATCTGACTGGGTGATGTAGCCCATTGATACCGCCATTTCGCCCAGCTTTAGATTTTTCTGCTCCTGCAGGTCAATTGCCGCGAGAATGGCTTCACGGGAAACAATCCCTTTTTCCACCAGAAACTGTCCGAAGAATTTAACTGCCATATCAGATCCCCTTGTGTCGTAATGTATGGTGGCTAAACGTCAAAAATCCGGATAAACCGGTATATTGCGTCAACCAACAGATTTTCTGCCGGTAAGACGAAGAAAATCAGTTGTAACTTACTAAAGCTCCCGCAGGATCTGCAGGACGTTCTCAGTCTCAAACGGCTTGGAAATGACATTTTTTGCACCTAGCTTGAGGGCCTCGGAGAATTTGTCTCCCACACCGCCCAGCGAAGTGACCATAACCACCTTGACTTCCTTATCCAGAACCACCAAGCTCCGCAGTGCTGTCAGGCCATCCATTCCTGGCATATTCATATCCATGCAGATTATGTCCGGGTTTTCGGTGTGGTTCATTTTGATGGCTTCGGCGCCATTTTTTGCATGCCCGACGCAGGTGAATTCACCTGAGTCGTTGATGATTTTTTCGAGCTGACGGGCAACCGAAAGGCTGTCGTCGACTACCAGGACCTTCTTCATCAGTACATTCCTCCCCGTATAATGAAACTGTGACCGGAACTATGTGTTCCGCTGGATAAATAGCCATTTAACGATAAGGGAGTTTATAGGAAGTGGAGTCAAAAGTCAAAACTATCTGTGTTTGTCTACGTTTGTCTTTTCATGGCGGTCTGAATATGGTAAAAAAAATTATTCCATTTACAAGGAGAACACTTGATATGCACCAATTACGACTTAAAAAATGCGCCTCGCTGGTTCTGTCCATGGCGATACTCTGTTTCGGGTCAGTGACAATGGCCGCAGATTCAGACCAGAAAGCGCAACCCGCGAACAATGCTGTACCTGCTTCTGCCAAACCTGCTGATGCGGCCCAGCCGGACATTATTGCCAAGGTGAATGGCACAGCAATTAAGGCAATCGAGTTGCGTCGGGCAAAAAAGGTGATTATGTCCGGTCAGCCCGGCATGCAAATCCCCCCTGACCGGCAAAAGGAATTTGAACAGCAGGCCCTTTCCCAGTTGATCTCCGCGGAGTTGCTTTATCAAGCAGGACAGAAAATGGCTGTGAAGGATATTGACAAGAAGGTTGATGACAAAATTGCCCAGAGCAAGACCCGGTTCCCCAATCCGGAGGATTTTGTCAAGGCCATCAAGGAACTTGAGATGGACGAAACCGAGCTGCGTGAATATACCCGCCGTGATCTGGTCATCACGAACTTTATTGAACAGACCATTGTTCCCAAGGTTTCTGTCAGTGAAGAGGAGAGCAAGAAATTCTATGACCAGAACACCGATAAATTCAATCGCCCCGAATCTGTCAGGGCCAGCCACATTCTGTTAGGTGTTGACTCGAAGGCGTCTGCTGAAGAGAAGAAGAAGACCCGTGAGAAAGCTGAGGCACTACGTAAAGATCTGGCTGGCGGTGCCGATTTTGCCGCCTTGGCCAAGGAGAACTCCACCTGTCCCAGCAGTCAGCAGGGTGGGGATCTCGGTTTTTTCGGCAAGGGGCAGATGGTCCCGGCCTTTGAACAGACTGCCTTTGCCCTCAAACCTGGAGAAGTGAGCGACGTCGTTGAAACCCAGTTTGGCTACCACATAATCAAGCTTGTGGAAAAGAAGGCCTCGGAAACGGTTCCTTTCAAGGATGTCCGGCCGCGTATTGAGGAGTTTCTGAAAGGGCAAAAGGTCTCTGCCGCTGTGAATGCCTATTTGGCTGAGGCCAAAAAGACAGCGGTCATAGAGATGCTCCTGAAATAGCTCTTTCCCATTACGAAGATTCTGATGTAAAACTAAGATAATACAAGGCCGGTTCGAGCCCACTCGACCGGCCTTGTTAGTTGCACAGTGAAATGTATCTTCATCCTCAAAGCGGGCAAGTCGCCTGCAAGGCCATGTTTTCAGTATTTTCCAGCGCTTCTCTGACCTTGTTGAGCAGTATCTGCAGCGTGACCGGTTTTGTCATAAAGCTGACCCCCGCCTCCAGCACTCCCTTCTCCTCGATTACATTAGAGGTATAGCCGCTGGAGAACAATACCTTGACCTGTTTTGCCTCTTTTTTGATTGCTTCATGCACTTCGCGGCCGTTCATCTTAGGCATGACAACATCCAGTATCACCAACTGGATCCGGTCGCTTTCAGCTCGATATTTCTTCAGGGCTTCCTCACCGTCCATCGCTTCAATTACGTGATAGCCGAAATCCTCCAGTGCATGAACCATGAAGCTCCTCACACTGTCATTGTCCTCGGCCACCAGGATTACCTCCGTACCGCCAACCGTCTGAAAAGTTGTCTTGACTTCGTGATACGTTGTGCTTGATTCCACAAGAGGCAGATAGATGTTGAAGCAAGTTCCGCTGCCGGGTTCGCTGCATACGGACACTTCGCCGCCATGCTGCTTGACGATCCCGTACACTATTGAAAGTCCCAATCCGGTTCCCTTGCCAAGCCCCTTGGTGGTAAAGAATGGCTCGAAGATTCTATGGCATGTCTCCTTGTCGATCCCGACTCCGGTGTCGGAAACGGTAATCCTGGCATACTGGCCAGGATGGAGTGAATAGTCCGGCTGGTTTTTCGTGATTTCTATCCGTTCCGTCGTGAGACTCAGACTCCCGCCGTTCGGCATTGCATCACGCGCGTTGACCGCCAGATTCATAAGCACCTGCTCGATCTGGCCGCAGTCTCCCATGATAACAAGATCTTCAGGAGCGATGGTGCTATGGTATTCGATATCTTCGCCGATTATTCGGTGTAATATTCTGTCGATTGTCGAGACAATTTCATTGATATTAACCGGTTTGGTTTCAATGGTCTGCTTGCGGCTGAAAGCCAGAAGTCCGTGGGTTAATTTTGCGGCCTTGTCGGCAGCAGACAGGATATCATCGACATAGTGGGCATGTGCGGATTCTCCAAGTTTGGAGCGCAGGATACTGCCGAATCCCATTATGGCGGTCAGAATATTGTTGAAGTCGTGGGCAACTCCTCCTGCAAGTGTACCGATCGCCTCCATTTTCTGTGACTGCCGGAGTTGATCCTCACTCGTGCGCAACGCCTCATGAGCTGTCTGCAGTTCTTCAACCTTTTCTTCCAGGATCGCGGCCTGCTCCTGGAGCTGTTCCTGGGTGGCCTGACGCTCGGCAATCTCATCCTCCAGGTCTCGGTTGGCGATGTGCAGATCCAGGGTACGCGCTTCTACCCGCGCCTCCAGCATCTCATTGGCCTCTTTCAGGCGGCGATTAAGATCGCGGATGCTCAGGTGCACCCCCACCCTGGCCAGCAGTTCCTCCTGTTGGAACGGTTTGGTGACATAATCCACCGCGCCCGCCTCCAGGCCATGCACCTTGTGACTGGTATCGGCCAAAGCCGACATGAAGATCACCGGTATGTCGCGGGTGCTCTTCTGGTTCTTCAGCAGGCGGCAGGTCTTGTAGCCATCGATACCCGGCATCATGATATCCAGCAAGATCAGGTCGGGCCGGGCATAATCCGCCCTGCTGACGGCACTTTCACCATCTTCGGCCATAAGAACGGTATAATTGAAACCGGTCAGGCAATCGCGTACCACGGCCAGGTTATTGGCATCATCGTCTATAACCAGGATTACCGGTTTGCGCCCGTCGACATGCGCCGCAAATTGATATTCAAATTTCATCTCTATTCTCCACGGCATTGTTTAACCAGTGCCAGAATTGCCCTGGTTTTGAAACTTCCGGCAAGTTCTTTCAGCCTTGAGGTAAAAACGCGGTAACGGTCATCCCGTGACTCCAACTCTGCAGCCCAGAGCTCAACGCCCTGCATGTCACCCTTCATGGACAGATCCAGCAGTTCATCCAGCTCGGTTGACGGCGGGGTCACAAGTTCCACGTTGTTCCAGTCAGAGTAAGCTTCCTTGACCGGTGTGAAGTTATCCCTGGTCTCCCATTCGAGCCCCATCAGGGCCCCGATCTTTTCCAGCAGCAGGTCAATGCGGATCGGCTTGGCCACGAAATCATCGCAGATCCTGATAAATTCACCTTTGTGGCCGCTGTCGGTTATTGAGGCTGAAGCTCCGATGATCACGGTCCTGTCAAACTTTGGGTCGGCGCGCAGCAAACGGGTCGTCTCCAGGCCATCCATCACCGGCATCACCAGATCCAGCAGCACCATGTCCGGTTGCCGCTCATGCGCCAAAACCAGTGCCTCCTCCCCGTTCGAAGCAACGTCCACCTTGAAACCGAACAATTCAAGCAGCGATACCAGCATGGCGGTATTGCCCATGTTGTCGTCAACCACCAGAATTCGTTTGCGTACGCCACGATAACTGGTGATCGAAAATTCAGTCTTCTCCGGAACGCGCTCCGGGTCGGCCACCGGCGTCAACGCCAGTTCCAGATGGAAGATACTTCCCTTGCCGACCTCGCTCTCCACGGTCAGCCTGCCATGCATCAATTCAAGCAGGCTTCGGGTGATATTCAGCCCCAGCCCGGTGCCTTCACTCATCTGTCCCTTGACGGCCAACTGGGTAAAGGGCTCGAAAATAGATTCCATCTTGTCGGTCGGGATACCCACTCCGGTATCGATCACATCACAACGGAAGATTCCATCTTCATCATGGTTGTAGGCCACGCGCAACGTTACGCTTCCACTACTGGTATTCTTGACCGCGTTGGAGAGCAGGTTCAGCAGAATCTGGCGCAGCCTGCGCTCATCTCCGCGTACATACTGAGGCAACACCGTCTGCTCTTCGTACAGGAAGATCAGTCCCTTCTGTTCGGCGTTCAGACGGGTCAGGTCGAATGCCTGGCGCATAAGGGCAGGGAGGTCGAACGCCATTTCCTCAATATCCATTTTCTGTGCTTCGATTTTTCCCACGTCAAGAATATCATTAATCAGCGTCAGCAGATGCTCGCCGCTGCTGCGCATGATCTCCAGCTGTTGGCGCTGTGTATTGGTCATGTTGTCCTGACGCTTGAGGATCTGTGCATACCCCATAATTGCGTTAAGCGGCGTACGCAGCTCGTGGCTCATGCTGGAGAGAAACTCACTCTTGGCGCGATTGGCCGACTCGGCCGCATTCTTGGCGGCCTGCAGTTCTATTACCCCTTGAGCAAACACTCCGGCCAGGTCATTAACCCCCTCAACCAGATTGCGCCACTCCCCTTCGAACTGCCCCGCATCGCTGCGCCTGTCCAGATGGCCTTCCTGAACGGCAGATATCAATCTGTCCGTCTCATCCAGAACCTTGCGGATGGTGTGGCGCATGGCAGAGAACGAATTTGCCAGAGCACCAACCTCGTCATGCTGGTGAATTTCGAACTCGCGGCTGAAATCTCCATGGGACACGCCGTCAGCCATCTTGACGATATGGCGCAACGGGCGGGTAGCCACCCCCATGAGGAAAAAGGCCGCAAAACAGCTTGTCACGGCAAATATCAACGACAGCACCACACCTCGCACCACGATGCTGTTCTCGTTTTCGTGCAGCGATGCCTTGGAAAAGCCGATCCTGATCCAGCCTATAGTCTCTTTTACATTTTTGCTGTTATCCGTATCGCTGAGAATGTCGAAATCATCCTGCAACTTTTCTGTGAAAACCGGTGCGTAAAAGACGAAGGAGCTCCGGTCTTCGGACATGGAGAGTGCCAAGGTTGACGGAGGGGACGTCAGGTGGCGGGCAAGCGGTTGTCCGTTATGGATCAGCGGTGTCATCCTGTTGTCGTAGAACGTGACTACCGACACCTCGGTATTGGATTTGAGGAAGTCCGCCGTACTCTTCAACAGCTCCGGATTGCCGGACAGTATCGGCAGTTCGCCTACCTTGGTTGCCAGGGTGGTGATCGCCTCGGCGCGTTTGATTATCTCGCTCCGGATGACACCTTTGCCGACCCGGATCGATTCCCATGTATGGACGAACGACATTACCAGCAGGAGCGGGATCATGAAGAGCAGCGCCTTGACGCGGAAGGTCATTGTCGGCTTGAAGATGTTCACGGGTAGACTTTTTTGGCCATGCGCACGACATCATCGGGGATACTGATGCGCATCTTGCGGGCTGTATCCATGTTCAGATAGAGTTCGAACCTGCGCGGGGGAGATGCCGACTGCTGCCCGACATTCCCGTTTTTCAAGGCCTTGGTGGCGTACTCGCCGATGGTCTTGCCGACATTGACCATATCCACCACCAGCGCCAGCAGAGCCCCTTCCCTGACGTGCCGCTCGGAAATTCCCAGAAGAGGTATGCTCCGCCGGAAGGAGTGCAGGAATGTCTCTTCCAGTGCGGTAGCGTTTATGACGCCGTTATCCGGTAGAAGCAGAATGGCATCGGCTTTTTCCAGCTGTTTGACCGTGCTGACAAACTCAACTATGTTTTTTACG
>JBGSQD010000150.1:0-7668 GCA_041738275.1 Geobacterales bacterium | reverse complement strand
CCCCGTGGAGCTAAAGTTGCCGCCGGATCAACGGACAAACTGAATATCTGCACAAACTGCCATGCAGGCAAGATGAATCACAACGGCGCAGGGCAGGATATACAGTGTGTTGACTGCCATGGCACCCATGTGGAATACGATTCCAATGACCCAACAGGTTTAAAAGGCGTCAACGTCAGCCTGATCCGGCGAAACATATCCATATCCGGACAGCCGGGCAAAATATACTTCAGAACCACGCAGGAATACGTCAATACAGACGGAACAGGACCCGGTGTCTGTCAGGGATGCCACGATGCGCCTACCACGGGCACCCACTCCGGTGTTCAACCAACAGACTGCAAAAACTGTCATACCCACATGAACGCCAAGGGGTCGTTCTCTGCTTCGTGCAACGGCTGCCATGGGTTTCCGCCCGCAATAGTGCAACATAACGGTAGCGCGCACCCGGATAACACCAACTGCAGCCTCTGCCACAACACCGACCCTTCGGTGCATATGAATGGAACGGTCGATGTTTCCTCAAGCTGCAACGGCTGCCACGGCAATCCGCCGGCCTATGCCAATGGCGCGCCGAAAGCCAACAGCCACGGCAGCGCCGGTCATCAAGCCGGCTGCGGCACATGCCATTCCGGCACGACCGCTACCGGTACCACCATCACCAATACAGCTCTTCACATGAATGGGGTCTATGACCTGCAGGGCGGTTCCGGGGCTTCCTTCACCTACTCATATGCAGGAACAGGCGGGACATGCAGTAACATCTCCTGCCACGGCAATACTTCCGCCACCTGGGGAGGAAGGGCCACCTGCCTCGTCTGCCACAGTGTTGTGCAGGGGAATCGGGCGGCCATTACCTCACAGTTCAACGCCAACTCCCACCATATCCAGGGTACGCTGACGGACGACAAGTGCTACCAGTGCCACTGGGAAGCCAACAGCGACGGCAGCATCAATTCCCCCTATCACCATTCGTCCACACCGGGTGCGCCGGTGGAACTGGTCATATACGGCGCCGGGAGCAGGCCCACAACATACAGCTCCGGTGTCACCGCTGTTCAGTATACGGCCAACGGCGACAGGAGCGAGATCCAGAAGATCAGCAGCCACTGTCTCGGCTGCCACAGCGACCAGAACAATGCCGTCCAGCCGTTCGGTGACGGGAAAACACCGATACAATATTCCTGGGACGGCACCAGTGTTGGCGCCCGTTACTCGCAGAGCGGGGTAACGGCCTGGGGCAAATATTCCAGCGTGGCCCGCGCCGCCAAGAAGACGACCTCCAAGGCCTACTCGGCCCACGGCAACGCCGCGGCAAACAAGCGCGGCTGGGATACAGCCAACGGTGTTGACGGGCCCATTGCCAATACCAGCGGCACGGTTAATGTCCAATGCTATGACTGTCACAACTCCCACGGCTCTTCAGTTTCCGGAACAACCACGCGCTATGCCAGTGCCACGGCCAACGGCGGGATACTGAAGGATACCGTGGCTGGCCAGGGGGGCTATAACGTTGCCTACAGGCCGTATACCGGCGGATCAGCGGCAAATAAGGACAAACGCAACCCCGGGGCCAGCCTCTGCCTTGACTGCCACATGAATCCGAACGCAGTGCAGACCCCATGGGGCTACTCCTCCACCTATGGAGCGACCCAGCCGGTCCTCGGCTACTGGGATTCGCCTTTTATGAGCTACAGTACCTGCGGACCGGAACAGAGATATCCCTATAAGAAAAAGAGCGACGTAAAAGGCGGTCACCTGGGCGCCTCAATGGGCATGACCAGCACCCCGACGGGAACCATCGGCGGACTCTGCACCCCCTGCCACGACCCGCACGGAGTCAGTCCCTCTCTTGGCCCCAACCAGCAGTATGCCGTGCCTCTGCTGAAGGGCACCTGGGTCACCTCTCCCTACAAGGAGGACGTTGCGCCGGCAAATAATGTTATGCAGACCAATTACACCGGTGAAGGGGTGCAGTATCATATCGACCAGAACACTTTCGGTTCATCTATCCTGGGTTCGGTAACCGGCATGACCCAATCGGTCGATCAGTCGGCGGGATTGTGCCTCGGCTGTCACCCGAAGAGCAGCCTGACTGCGTCGGCAAGTCCGGCGAGTCCAAACCCCTGGAAAAGCAAGAACAGAATCCATGAATCGGTCAAAGGGTGGAAGACTTCCACAGGTACTGTGGAACATAACTATTCCTGCTCGAAGTGCCACTCGGCCCATACGAGTTCGGTCCTGCCCCGGCTGATGGTGACTAACTGCCTTGACAGCAAGCACAAAGGGCGGACAGGCTTTAATCCGTCTCCGGTAGCGTCGGGATGGAGTTCGGGCGACAGCGGAGGCGGCAGCGGTCATATTCCGGGTAGTTTCAGCGGCAGCGGCTATGATGGCGGCCCGGGTGACTACAGCATAACCTGCCACGACAGTCCTGCGGCCAACGGCTACGGCTCGGACGGCACAAACCAGAGCTGGAACAGTGTGACCAGCTGGATAGATGCCACTCCCGCAATAACATCCGGCCCCTTTGCCATTTCGGGTGGGCAAAGATTATTCATGCATATGGACGAAACCTCCTGGAACGGGACCCCAAACCAGGTCCTGGACAGCTCCGGAGGAAATAATAACGGCACCTCGTATAATGGCGCCAATACGGCGGCAGGCGGGAAAAGCGGCAGGGCCGGCAGTTTTGGGAACAACTCCTTCGTCATGATTAATTACGCATCCGGAATACCGCCTGTAGACAATTTCACAATGGAGGCATGGATTAAGCCGACCATTACCCACCAGATTGAAAGTGAAGCGAACAGTGGCACCAGCGGTACTTACGGGCAAAAATATCTGTTCAAGGCGGACCATAAAGGTTCGTTGGATGGTGGCGCCGGCATATCGGCAGGAACAAACGGGATCTCTGTTTACGAGCATGGCGACAACTACATGCCGGCACTGGCAGTTTATAGCGGCGCTATCAGCTCCAGTCAATGGACACATGTAGCGGTTGTCTATACCAACAAGCGCCCCAGCATCTATGTAAACGGCACGCTTGTCCGCACCGGTATGCAATCATTACGGCAGCATGTATATGCCCCGCAGGTGATAGGCGCCGGAGATTATGGCTATTTCACAGGCTTGGCGGATGAGGTTGTAATCTATGACAGGCCTTTATCCTCTTCTGAAATTATGCTGCATTCCCAGCAGATTTACACGGAATCGTGCGGCAATGTACAGGCGACAATCAACTGGACCACCGATATCGGCTCAACATCTTATGTCGACTATGGTTTGACGGCTGATTACGGCTCAACTGTCGGGAGCGACCTGCTGGACAAGAAACATACCCTGACTCTGTCGAACCTTGCAAGCCAGACGACCTATCATTACAGGGTACGATCCAAATATGAAAGTGTGGCTGGAAAAGAAGCAACCTCCGGTGATAACACCTTCCTTATGGGCAGTTGCACACCCGCCGTACTTCCGGAGGCGCCGACAGGAATATCGGCAACTGCCGGCAATACACAGGCAACAATCACGTGGTCAGCCGGTACCGGCGCCACATCTTCGCTCATCAAGTACGGAACAGTTTCAGGAACGTACCCAACCACCATCGCCTCAGCGGTATCACCTCGTTTGATTACCGGCCTGACAAACGGCACGCCGATCTACTACCGGGTCGGGGCCATGAATTCAGATGGCATCACATGGAGCAACCTGGAGTACAGCGTAACACCCGCGTCTCCTCCGGCCCTGACCTCTCCCGCAGCAACGGCAATCGGCAGCACCACGGCGACCCTCGGGGCGAATGTAACCACAAACAACGGCGCGGCCATTACGGCCAACGGTACCTGCTGGGGATTGGCCGTGAATCCCACCACCAATTGTGTCGATCAGGGCTCCCATGCCACCGGGGTATTCACACAGGTCAGAACCGGCCTTAGCGAAGGGTCGCGCATCTACTACCGCGGCTATGCGACAAACTCTGCAGGCACGGGCTACTCGCCTGGCGGCACTATATATACGGAACCGGCCCAGCCCGCTTCACTGAGCTTTACGGGCATTGGGCCAACCGGGATGACGCTTAACTGGGCCACGGGCAGCAGCGGCAATGCCAAAAATGTGCTCGTGGTGTTGAGATCGGGTTCGGCGGTCAATGCCGATCCGGCAGATGGCATTACCTATACGGCCAATGCCGCCTTTGGCAGCGGCTCGCAGATAGGCAGCGGCAATTACGTCGTATACAAAGGTACTGGCACCGGCGTTGCCGTGACCGGCCTTTCTTCCGGCATCACCTATTATGTCAAGGTTTATGCGTATGCGGCTGGCGCAGGTGGTACCGAAAACTACAATGTTGTCTCCCCGCTTGCAGGGAGCCGGTTAACCGGCGCGTTGACGCCCCCTACCCTTGTCTCACCGACAGCAACGGCAATCGGCAGCACCACGGCCACCCTCGGGGCGAATGTGAACTCAAACGGCGGTGCGGCCATTACGACCAACGGCACCTGCTGGGGATTGACCGCGAATCCGACCACCAACTGTGTCGATCAGGGCTCCCATGCCACCGGGATATTCACCCAGGTCAGAACCGGTCTAAGCGAAGGGTCGCGCATCTACTACCGCGGCTATGCGACAAATTCGGCAGGCACGGGCTACTCGTCTGGCGGCACTATCTATACGGAACCGGCCCAGCCCGCTTCCCTCAGCTTTACAAGTGTGGGGACTGCCGGGATAACGCTTAACTGGGCCACGGGCAGCAGCGGCAATGCCAAAAATGTGCTCGTGGTGTTGAGGTCGGGTTCGGCAGTCAATGCCGATCCGGTAGACGGCGTCAACTATACGGCCAATGCCGCATTTGGCAGCGGCTCGCAGACAGGCAGCGGCAATTATGTGGTGTACAAAGGTACGGGCACCAGCGTTGCCGTGACCGGTCTTTCTTCCGGCACCACCTATTATGTGAAGGTCTATGCGTTCGCTGCAGGGGCAGGTGGAACCGAGAACTATAATATCATCGCGCCGCTTTCCGGAAGCCAGGCTACCGGCGGCAGCGCAGCAGGCGGTACGATTATCTTGCCCATTTCCCATCATACCGGGATTACCCAGTCGGGTGGTGTTTATCCCGATGAAGGGGATATTATCTGGGCTGGGCCATATGACGGCTGGGATGTGGATCGCTCTTTTGTAATGTTCGATACTTCTTCGCTTGGCGCGGGGGTAACGATTACATCGGCCAAACTGTATCTGAACTACCAGAATAGTGACTACATGGAGACTGACACGGTCACCAATATCCACGAGTCAACGTGGGAGTTTCCAGGAGATGGGAATACCTACAATAATGTGGGTAATATTTTGGCTTCTGATCCGGTATGGGTGGGGCGTGGCTTCGGCCTGACAACCTTTGTCATAAGGCCGGACTATATAAATAAACTTGGAGTTACCAGATTTGCGATAAAAGCAGAAAATGAAGATTATGATTATCAATATAATGCGGACCCAGGGTATTCCAGGGCAACTTCATATCTGGAAATAACGTACACAAACTGAGTTAACCAAGCCCTGTCTGCACCGGCCAGCATATCGTCACCAAGCAGGTAGCCCAAAAGGAGGTGAAATCATGAAAAGACGCATCTATGTAAAACCGAGGGTAGTTGGCTCGGCAACGGTACATCCCTGCTGAATCGACTCGGAAAATTGTGGTGGGCGTCATGAAAAGGCCTCACCACTTTTTTTGAGCCTGCTGCTTAATCAAAAAAACATCATCAGGCGTTGACCTACCACCCGCCATACGCGAAGCCGCCGCTGGTATCTTCGTCTGGCCCGTCCGGTAATCCCCCCATCACCGCGTCATCAGCGCGAACACGCCCCAGCCCAGGTATTCACGCGTGTAAGCGACGTAGCGCTCGGGTTCCGAGTTTAGTTGGGCTCGAACATCTTTTGCCAACTCGTCGCCGGGATTGGCTTCAAGCCATCGACGCATGGTGAGCCATTTGGCCGCCTCGTATCTGTCCCAGCTGTCCTGGTCAGCCAGAACCATTTCAACGACGTCATAGCCAAGGTGGCCGAAAGACGCGAGAAGTTCCGGAAGCAGGAGAAAGTCGGAGATTGAGCCGGCAAGACACCCTTTGGCAACATCTTCCGTCGGCGGTAACTGCCGCCAGTAGGGCTCGCCGATGAGGATGATCCCTCCGGGGCGCAGGCTCCGCGCAAGAAGCTCGATGGTGCCGGCGACTCCCCCGCCGATCCAGGTGGCACCGACACAGGCTGCCACACCGGCCTTCTCGTCCGAGACGTAGCCGGCAGCATCGCCATGGATGAACTTGACTTGATCGGCGACGCCTAGTTCTTTAGCGCGGAGTTTCGCTTGCCCGGTGAACAGCTGGCTCATGTCGATGCCGGTGCCGATGACGCCGTGATCGCGTGCCCAGGTGCACAGCATCTCCCCTGAACCGCTGCCGAGGTCGAGCACTCGGGTCCCCGTTTCCAGACGCAGCGCCGCGCCGAGAGTGGCGAGCTTTCCGGGTGTGAACGGGTCATGGATGCGGTGAGCACTTTCTGCCACGTTGAAGATCCGTGGAATGTCCATTTCGGGAAATCTCCTTATGGGTGTGTATATTCGGTCACGACCACCGGGCTTCGGCGCAGCGGTTTGTCCGTCTGCCGCCGAATGTTGGACTCTCACACTCTGATAATCAGAAGGGCCGCATGACAACTCTCGTATTTTCTGGAGTTGAAACGCGGCCCTTTTGTTGTATGCACTCTGTCATTGAAAATTCTGCTTATGCTCGTTTGAGCGGGTGTCCGGCCATCCAGTCGCGCAGGGCAGCGTCAATACGTGACTGCCAACCTGCTCCGGTTGATTTGAAGTAATCGACTACATCGGATGATAAACGGATGGCAGTTGGGATCTTGGTCGTCTCTGCTTTTGGCCTTCCCGGTTTGCGAACAACCTTTGCCGACGCAAAGAAATTCTGAACCTGTGCAGGATCGTTAGGATCGTACAGGTCTGTATCGGGATTGTATGTAATGGGGGCGTCGGTTGCAGCATCACGCTGTACTCGTTCCCAGTCAGTCTTTGAATTCTTTTTCAAGCCAGGCATGGTAAGCCTCCCTTTCATTTTTGTGGGCTCTGCGGAAACTGATGATTCTTCGTTTTTCGCCAGGCACCCAGATAACCGTAAGCACTGTCAAGACCTCGGCGACATATGCAAACGTCTGACGCCTGACTTCTCCATTGCGTAAACTTTCAAACTCCAGCCGGTAGCGGTTCGACAAGACAAGACCGGCATCAGCAAAGTCTATATGATGCTTTTCGAGGTTACTTTGCCGTTTAGTTTCGTCCCAGATCATAATTAATGTATATACAATAATTGGAGTTCAGTCAAACAAAAACATCGTCGCGGATAGCGTGAGATATATTTTCTCATTCTTTTTTCCTTAAAGCAGTCCATATCGTATAAAGCCCCAATACTGCTGGTGTCAAGGCCCAGAGATACTTCGTCCAATCACATATCGTTGCCATTCGGTGTGATATGCAATCATTCCTCAAAGCATCCGAAATTTCGAACCAACTGACAACAAAGAGAAACACGGCCAAGAGCAGAAATAATGGTTTTTTCATGATTGCCCTTTTTCTCTGTTCAACGGCTTGGCAGAACAGCGGCGGTTTTTGGC
>JBGSQD010000097.1:0-4227 GCA_041738275.1 Geobacterales bacterium | reverse complement strand
ATGCCGGCCGCATGCACGGGAACGCTGATCACCGGCAGAACCAGCACTGCCATCATTAAAACCAGGGAATAAACGATTTTCATGGCAAGACTCCCTTACACTGATTATTTATGCTTCTTCATCATTTTCTTTACCGGTTTTTTCTCACCAGCCTTCATGGGCATCATCTTCTTCATTTCCTTAAACTGATCGTCTGTTAAAATTGTCCGTGTTTCTTTCATGGCCTTCAACATTTCCAATTGATGGGCTGTTTTAATCGCGGCACTTTTCTTAACGGCCGAGCTTGCCTTCTCCAGATCAAAATCTTTCACTTCCATGATTTCCATCTGTTCGATCTCGGCAATCTTCATGTCAGCCTTGAATTGGGCATGTTTTTTCTGCATTTCACGATGTACAGGCTTAAGCTTCGCGATCTGTTCATCCGTAAGCCCCATCTTGTCGGCGTGTTCCAGGCACATTCCCATCATATCGCCCATCCTGTCCATATTGCCCATGTCCATCATCTGGCCGTGACCATCATGATGCTCCATCATCTGCCCATTTCCTTCATGGTGCTTCATTCCGGACATATCCTTCATCGCGGAAAATGCGGGTACTGGGACGGTGAATGCCACCAGAGCCGCGGCTGCCAGGATTTTTGCCATTGAATAATTTGTCTTCATTGCACGATCTCCTTTGTTGATGTTTGATAAAATAATAAATTCTACGCAAACCCGTTATAACGACGTGTCACACAACAGCAGTAAGGGGGGCACAGTACATGCTGGTGCATGACACGCCAAGCGGCACTACTTCTCCAGAACCTTCTTGATCTGGCCAATCTTGCCCTGAACCTTACCGGCTATCTTTTCACCGATACCTTCACCTTCCAACTCGGGATTATCGCTGAGTTTCCCGGCTTTCTCCTTGATAGCGCCCTTCACTTCGTGGAACTTGCCTTCCACCTGGTCCTTTGTACTTGGTTTCATGATGTGTCTCCCTTCGGTTGTGGGTTATGGTCAACTATTGTTATTCAGCCATACTACGTTAGTATATCGCAACTAACGTGCCAGACAGCAAATGCGGAGTCAGTGCGCGTAACATGCTGTTTTTTGGGGGTTAAATGAAGGGGGTGCGTGCGGAACAAGACCGCGGCCGTCAGTGGAATCCGTCGTGTTTGACATAACTGTTAAATATGACGGGCTTGGGTGAGCTGTTTCTCAGAATAATTTGTTCCAGGAAAGGATCAGGCCGCTTCCAGGCTTGCCGTTACGAATGAAACCGGTATCCCAGGAATAACCGAGATACAGCGAGGAGTTCCAGAAGAAACCTGTATCCACGCCAACGGTCGTTGCTGCCCCTTTTGAGCTTTTGAAGAGGAATTTGTTGGTATCCGTTACAGCTGCGCGGTCTGCCCATATAAACGTCTCACGCAGGCGGAGGAATATGAAGAAAGCGAGTTCGCGCCGGTATTCCAGGGCCGTCATGGCATAATTGGATACGAGAACCTGGTTGAACATGGCTCCTGGATAATCAGGGCGGAAGAGGTCATCCGTTTCGCCGGGAAGCGGGCCGCCGCCGATCGTGATGGCATTGTAGCGGTCGGCGCTCTCCCTGGGAGTAACGCCGCCATGGAAGCTGAAGAAAACCCGGTTCTTTTCCGACAGACCCGGGATTCCGGCGACACCCATGAAATAGCCGTTAAACTGAACATAGTCCTGGGTATGGGCCTTGGTGAAGATTGCATCAGGGATGGTTCCGAAATCTGACCATTTGTCCCGGTGTACGTAATCCAGGTCGAATCCTGCGGCCATGCCGGTATGCGGCAGCTCCAGCAGATTACGGCGCATCCCGTCATAACGTCCCCGAAGTTTCACGCCGTACAGCATCGTGCTGGGGGGCAGCACCAGGTTTGGTCCTGTGTCATCTGTTCGATTGGCATAAAAATAGCCGACCTTGCCGAGCAGCTGAAGCCTCAGGTCATTATCAACCTGAAAAGGCGACACCTTGTAGCGAAGTCCGGGGCCCATTGAAGCGATCACAGTCCCCCATTTCGCGTCGGACGACTTGATCTCCCGGTTATTTACCACTTCCTTCTGGCCAAACGGGATCGTATTGTTTTCCAATCGCGTGACCAGTTCCAGATTGCCGAAGCTTTTGTCATATTCCAGGTCATTGACGAAGATACTTATTATATTGCGGGTCCTGGAACTTTCCCACATCCGTTTCACAAACAGGGCGCCTATGGGGGTGAAAGCGGTCTCTCCCTGTTTTGGGGTATAGAACACCCCGCCCAGCGACAGGGCAGTCAATCGGCCCCGGTCCAGGGGGGGGATATCTATTGTTTTGCCCATGAAGACCGTATGCAATGGCTCTCCGGCCAATGCTGTATGATATTCCGCAACCTTGCCGGTGTTTTCCGCACCCTTTTCTTCCTGGGAAACAGACATCTCACCCTTTTGCTCGGCAAAGGCATTCCCCTGTTTCATCCAGCCAGGACAAAAGATAATGCCGACAAGAACCGCAGATAAGATAAATATTCCCCTTACTCTCACCATAAACATTTTCTCCATAACCGATGTCTGGCCCTCCATGGTTCTAGGAAACCACGAAGGGCCAACTCGAATCAAACAACACCTTGGTTAGCGATGACCAGGAGGAACGACATGACGATCTCCGTGACGATCACCACGGCTTCTGTCATGGGAACCGCCGCCTCGATCCATCCCGTCATCAACCGGTATCAGCAGACAACCCATAAGCATCGAGAATGTAAGAATCAGTAATGACAACTTGAGTAATAGTGATTTTTTCATTTTATCCACCCTTTCAATTTTACCTGAGATTTTACACCTGTCCTATTTTACCAGGCATCAGAGAATCGACCTTGCCGCCTTCATCTGCACATATTTACCTTTGTTTTACTGTTGTGTCTCAAAAGCACACTCATCACTGCTGCAATGATCTTCTGTTGCTGCTGGTTCTGCCTTGTGATCAGAATCAGGTTTAAGAAGTTCCTGGAGCAGGTCCATGTCTTTATTTTCCATTCCTTGATTGGCAGCATTAATAAGCGGCAGGCCTTTATCAGGGATTTCATTTTTCTCAACCTGAATGTAGCCGGTAGTTTCTTTAACAGGATCCTGGGCAAAAGCTGTTCCAATCATCAGCATAAATGCTGTTACCAGAAGCAACCACCGTCTCTGCCGATCTGTTTTCTCATGTTGTTTCATGGTAAATTCCTTTTGATTTGCCTAGACCATGTAACATCAAAATCTAACCCCCCTTGTCCCCCCTTACCTAAGGGGGGATGCCCTTAAGTCTCCCCTTGGATAAGGGGAGATTTAGAGGGGTTAGTTCCAGACTTCTACCGCACATCGTAAATGCTTGAAGTTCGATAAAGCGACTCCAGCTCTTTGCGGGTACTTTCAATGATTTTGCCATGCATTCCGGGTAGATAGCTGCCGGCATAAAGTGAATTAGCCTTGCTGAACTTCTTTAATGCTTCGGTATGGTCGGTAAGCGACATCAGCTTGAGCCCATCCAAAACAGTTCGGTAAAACTCCAGGGCATCCACATGGATGACATGCTGGTCGATGCTGATACCCTCCTGACCTGCAACGATCGGGTTGAAGCCCAGTTCCTTTATCAGAAAGCTGTTGAGGGGCTGGAGGTAGCTATCCTCCAGCTGCATCCTGCAGGTTCGCGTCTCCGGCACGCCCAGCAGGGCGCGACAGAGACGGTCCCAGGTGAAATAGATATCCAGCGGCGAAAGCAGCGAGCAGAAAAGCTCCTTGATGGTTTCGTCCGGCCAGTCAATCGCGACAGGTCTTCCAGCAATAGAAATGCTGAATCGACCCAAGGTCTTAATTACCAGTGTGTTGGCAGGTATATTCATGGGACTCCCATTGAATGTACAATATTTCAGGATTAGCAGAATGCACAACCGTGCTGAAGTTCTACCAGAATGATAAGCGCAACTAGCGTGCCAGAAATGTCCTGCGGATTTTGATGGTGCAAGGGTCTGATTGTGCGGGAAAAAATACAAAGAGGGTGTGAGCTGGAGATGGGAAGCCGTCAACAAAAACCGTCATTTTTAACGTAACCGCCAAATATGAAGGTTGAAGGTTGAAGGGGAAAATTTATAAGTCAGAGACCTCCGAGGTTTCTAAAACCTCGGAGGTATCTTGTCTTTACTCTACCTGATTAGAACTGATCTACAGCAAGTCCCTTCTCCCCAAGGGAGAAGGT
>JBGSQD010000021.1:0-3204 GCA_041738275.1 Geobacterales bacterium | reverse complement strand
TGCCAACCCTGGCATTCGCAGCGGAGAACGCCGCTGGTGAGAAAAGTACAGCACCACCTTCCCAACCTGCACAGCAAACAGCAACCGAAACCGCGCCCAAAACTCCGGAAGCCCCAAAACAACAGCCGGCAATAATGATCGGCTATGTAGATCTGGTCCGGGTCAGCACCGAGTCGGAGCCCGGCAAGTCCGGGCAGATCAAGCTCATTGGAAAGAAACAGAAACTCCAGACCCAGATCGAAGCTAAAAGAAAGCAGCTTGATAAACAAAAGGCCGCAATAGAAGCCAAACTTCCCACACTCACCCCTGGTCAGAGGGAGTCCAAAGCCAAAGAGTTCCAGAAGAAGGTTGCCGAGTACCAGAACTTCGTCGAAAAGGCCGAAAAAGAACTCCAGGATCTGCAACAGGAATTGAGTCGCGCCCTTTTTGAAATGATTGAGAAGGCTGCCTCGGAGTACGGCAAAAGCAGCGGCCTGTCGCTTGTGACTGTCAAACGTGATCTGATCTATCTTGCCGGTAATGTGACACCTCAGGATGTCACGGAAGGTGTTGTGAAGCTGATCAACGAAACCATGCAGAAGAAATAAGACAAAACCATCTCAGGAGGCGACAGGAAATGAATAACATGATGAAGATGATGTTGATGGTTGTTTTGGCAACACTGTTAGCAGTACCGGCGTTTGCCGCAAAGGACGGGATTAAGGCCGGCAAGACCGTTACAACGGCTTCTGGGCTCAAGTACATCGACCAGGTTGTCGGCAAAGGTGCTTCACCGGTGGCCGGCAAACAGGTCAAGGTGCACTACACCGGCACCCTGGAGAACGGCACCAAGTTCGACAGCTCCGTTGATCGCAAGCAGCCATTCGATTTTGTGATCGGCGTGGGCCAGGTTATCCCTGGCTGGGATGAAGGGGTCATGACCATGAAGGTTGGCGGCAAGCGCAAGCTGATCATTCCTGCCAAGTTGGGCTACGGCACCAGGGGCGCAGGCGGTGTCATCCCTCCCAATGCAACGCTCCTGTTTGATGTGGAACTGCTCAGCGTAGGAAAATAATCATTCAAAAAGGGCTATTTTTGACACTGCTGAAACATAATATGATTGTGATCTCTTTGTGTTCTTAGTTCTTTGTGTGAGTCAATGCTTTTTCAAGAAGCATCCGCTTTGGTATCAGTAGAGGACAGCCCTCGTAAACAGCGTAAGTGCGCAAACAAAGATGTAAAAAGCCCCCGACGAATTGCCGGGGGCTTTTTTTGTGCGTCGGTATATTTCCTAGTTACGTTATTTCTTGATTGCCGGTGACGCCATAACCGGCATGTCGTGAACGTCAATGTGGCAGGTCAGACATAGCGGGAATTTATCGTGAATCATTTTCAGGTGCGGCTTGCCATGGCAACCGGAACACTGCGGGATAAAGCGGTGGCGATCCTTGTGGCAAGTAACGCAGGCTACCTTCTTGTGCTTACTGGTGTCCTTTGCCACGGCGTTGAATTCTTTGGCATGGCAGGCACCGCAGGTGCGGGAAGGCACATCCCTGCCGTAGGTGATCTTTAACGGCTGGTGAACCGGATGGCAGGGAATACAGGTCGACAATGCCTGCCCTTCAGAATGCGGTTTATGGCAGTTGAAACAGGAAGGTATAAAGCCATGGGACGTATGACACGTCATACATGGTACCTTCGTATGCTTGCTCGGACTTTTCACAAGCTGATCACGGACCGATCCATGGCAATCGAAGCATGCTGTCGCCAGTTGGGCCGAGGCGGCGATCTTCTTCGGTGCGTGAGGATTTGAATGACAGGCGATGCAGTTGGCGACTTTCGGGCCATGGGGCGCGGCATGACAGGAGGAACATTTGGGCATGATCGCATCCCAGTTCCCCTTCTTCGGGCTATAAGCATGAAAGCTGTTATGGCAATCCTGGCAGGAAAAACGGTGCTTACCGCCGTCATCCTTGAGGTTGCGGAACAGCCCCGGGTGGCACTGGCCGCATTGGCTTGCCGTGAGCGGCACAGGCTCAGTGGCGTATTGTGATGGGGTCTGCGGTATTGTAACCGTAGCAATCTTGCCCCCTTGCGGCGCGGCAGCAGACGCCCCCGCAAGTGCCATGGTGAGCATTGCCGCTGCCAGAATCTTCTTTACGGTGATACGTCTTGAACTTTGCATAAGCCCTCTCATCAATTAATCTTCCGCACATGCGGTATAGCAGCATATTCCATTACTGCAAAAAAGTTGTATACAATTACTTCAAGAATGGGAACATGTCAATCGAGTCGAGGGGCATGAAAGATTTTTTCATGTAAATAAATAGAAAATAACAGTTTCTGCCGCTGGAGAGAAACCATCGGTTTCATTAGATTCTCGTGCAAATAATAGCATTGATTTGCACAAGCTCGACCATGCTACTTCAGCGCCTCCAACTCCTCCCACCTGCGGTAAGCCTGAACCAACTCCGCTTCCAGCGTCTCCAGCCGGTTATTCAAGGTCAGCACCTCGGCACCGGCGCTTTTGTAGAAACCCGGATCAGCCAGGGTGGCATGCAGAGCGTCCTGTTCCGCCTCCAGAGCGGCGATGAGGTCCGGGATGGCCGTCAATTCCCGCTCCTCCTTGAAGCTCAGCTTGCGGGCACGCTCGGCCTGGCGCCTTGATCTGTCCGGCACCGGCTTAATGCCGGCAACGGCTGGAGTATCCTCTGCCGTTGCCTGGCGCAGCCAGTCGTCGTATCCGCCGACAAACTCCCTGACCCGCCCGTCAGCACCAACAACCAGAGTGCTGGTGACCACATTGTTGAGGAATTCCCGGTCATGGCTCACCAGCAGCAGGGTACCGGTATATTCCAGCAGCAGATCCTCCAGCAGATCAAGGGTCTCGGCGTCCAGGTCATTGGTCGGTTCGTCCATCACCAGCACATTGGACGGCTTGGTGAACAGTTTGGCCAGCAGCAGTCGATTGCGCTCACCACCGGAAAGGATGCTGACCGGGCTGCGGGCCCGCTCCGGAGAGAACAGGAAATCCTGAAGATAGCCGATTATATGTCGCGGCTTACCGTTGATGGTCAGGGTGTCGTTCCCTTCACCCACATTCTCCTGGACACTCTTGGTCAGGTCCAGCTGTTCGCGCATCTGGTCGAAGTACAACACCTCCAGGCGGCTGCCAAGCTTGATATCACCGCTTTGGGGCAACATTTCCCCCAGCAGCAGCCGCAG
>JBGSQD010000338.1:0-5231 GCA_041738275.1 Geobacterales bacterium | reverse complement strand
AGGAAGAATGCCGGTGGGATCGGAGTATTAGCAGTGATGGTGGTTGAGCCGTCGGCATTGGTGGTGATAGAGGCCACGGCCACGCCGGTTTTACCAAGTGTGTCGGTTGCTTTTGCATTGTCCCAGAAGTAGAGGGTCTGGGTATTATTAGTTGCCAGTGTGGCGAGGCTCAACTCGGTTGCTGCGCGGGCAGCAACTCCGGTGATGGTGTTGGCGAGCCATCCCTGTACCGAGGAGAGCTTGTTTTTATAGGAGTTACTGGCCGATGCCAGGCCGGCATAATCAGTGCCTCCCTGAGTGTTGAAGAGATTATACATAACTGTTGTACCGGAATTTATGGATGTCAGACCGAGGGAACCGCCGATAACGAGGGGGGCGGTGGTTGTGCTGTTGCTGGCCCAGAGGTCGTTGTTGAGGCGATCAAGGGCAAAATAGGATACAAAAGTAGCTGCACCGTTTACACCGGTGAAAGCACCGGCGATGGTGTTGTTGGCACCAGCCGCTGTTAATTCACTGACCAGGCCCAGGTCAGTAGCGTATTCAGCACCGGAACGGTCATATACTACCCGGATCAGATGCGAGTCAGCAAAAGCAGCAAAGGCGCTGCTGGCGGAGAGGGTCATCAGGGCTGCGGCGATGAGCATGACGATTTTCTTTTTAAACATGGTAAATCTCCTTTTCTTCCTTTTGGTTTGAAATTGATGGTGTGATTGCTTCCTTCTCAATTTCCCCCCAGACGGCCCGGCCATCCATTTTCAGGACCCGTCGGCTTTCCGTCACCAGGTTACCCATGGTTTTGGCTTTTTCTGAAGAGTGGCTGATAAAAGTACTGTCAGCCGTTCTTTGAAGTTTTGTCAGGAATATTTATTCCGTTCACCCCCTTTTCCCGGCAGGCTGCTGCCGAATAAAAACAAAAATGCCCACTTCCATGAGATGATTTGCAGATCGGCCAGTGGTCCTGATCCGCATTTGCTCTCTGTAAGTGGGCTTTCCGGTCCCTGGTAAAAGCCAGGTCAGCTAAAGTTCCCTGATATTCAATTGTGGTATTTACTATATTGAGTTGTTGTCAGCTACGTACTTCCTGCTGTACCGCCGGGTTCATTCTGCTTGAGGCGTATTGCGCAGTATCTCCTCGTATTTCTCTATCCGGCCTATTCCCCCCTGGGTGAAGTTGATCTTGATGTAGCCGGTGAATTGTCTTTCGTTCATCTCCTGAATTACATTCACCAGATCCTCCAAGCGGGCCATTCTGCTGTTGATCCCTTTGGGGCGATAGCCATTTATTGCCGGTATTGTCTTATTCCCTTCAACCGTTTTCATGATTACTCAGAACGCCGCTCAATTATTTTTAGCTTCAATGATGACAGGCACCTTAGCATATGATTGTTACAATCAAAGGTCGAATTGGATAAATTTTTGTTAAATGATTTTATCGAATATTTTTCTGATTATTGATTATTTGAAAACGACATTTTCTGACGTAACTCCCTGGTTGCTCGTTGCTCATTGGACTCCAAAACAGGAAAAAATATATAAAGCATCTGTATATCAATAGACACTGTCAGTTGTGGAAACCAGGTAGTCAAAAATGTTACCAGAAATTTATGCTACTGAGCTTTGTTTGTAACAAAGCTGTGCTAGATTGCTTTGCTATTGATCCGGTTCAACCACATATGAAATCGTCCCTGGCAAAGGAATTTAAACCATGCAACATTTACTGCTTTTCAAGAAGATGTCTCTCACCGCACTGCTCACCGTGCCTCTGGTTGCGTGCGCCGGTCCTCCTGCAATAGTCCGGCAGGGTGACAAGGTAGATATGAGTTTCACTTGCCGTCTGCCTGATGGCGGGCTGGCAGTCACCACCTTTCCGGACGCATCAGTGACCGGCGAGGCCAAGTCGCCGTTCTATCTGCCCCGAACCGGTCCCGACACGGTTTCAGTAATGGCCGGCATACAGTCGCCCGAATCAAAAACTCCTCTACGTCAGCCCTTCGAGCAGGAGATCCTACAGCGTCTTGCAACGCTGATTCCCGGTCTCAAAGAGGGTGGGCAGGTTCAATGCATTCTTGAAGCGGACCGCTACCCGGTTTCTTCACCGAATGAAAAACTGGTGAAGATGGCAAAAACAAGGAAGCGCCAGAAGGAGATGCGTCTGAGCATTGAGGAATATACGAACAAGACCGGCAGGAACCCGGAGGCGGGACAATTGTTTGTTCTGGACAAACTGGTTCCCGGAAAGGTGAGCGAGGTAACCGAAAAAGAGGTAGTGATCCGCTTCAGTCCAATGCAGGGGAAAGATCTTGTAACTCCCTTCGGACCGGTCACGGTGAGGGAGGCAGCGGACCAGTACGACCTGGAGATAGGCGCCGAAACAGGGCGGCTGATACGAACCGGTGGCATGGTCGGTCGGATCAGTGCCGTGGATAAGGACTCCTTTACCATAGATTACGGACACCCGTTCGCCGGTGAAAAACTGAAATGCGAGGTAAAAGTTGAATCGGTAGAACCGAGGAAACGTGAGGAAGCTGCTCCGGCTCAGTTGTCGCCACCACAGCAGGATGCGGCAAAGCCTTCCGACGTGTTGGCAATCCCGGCGCCCGACCCCGATGTTTCCCGGCAAATTGAAGAGGCGTTGCGCACTATAAACAATGAAAAACAGACGGAATCAGGCGCACATAAAATGGAAACAGTTTTAACGGCGGCAATCGGCGATCTTGCCGTTGTCAACTATACAGCCATGCTGGAAGATGGGACCGTCTTCTACACAACCCGTAAATCGGTGGCTGAGGACACATCCGTAAAAAAGGCTGCCTGGTTTTCCGCACCAGCCGGTTTTGCCGGCGAGAGTGTAACGGTCGGCAAGGCAGCGCTGTTCCCCGGTATCGGTGAGGCGCTGGACGGTATGTCGGTGGGTGGCGAGATGCGTCTGGTGCTTCCTCCGGAAAAGGCGTTCGGTCCCACCGATCCGCTAAAACTCGAGAAGCTGCCGCTGGAGCGGACCATGCCCAGCACAATCAGGGTTTCTGCTGAAGAGTATGCCAAACGCTTCAATTCATCTCCGGTTGCCGGTCAGGAAATCCCCCTGACCCCCTATTTCCCGGCCAGGGTTTCTGCGGTCAGCGAGCGGGAGGTGGAACTTGAACTGCTGGCCGGGAATGGCAAAATTATCACCGAACCGTTCGGCACAACTGTTATCAAGGTCGATGGCGAAAAAATTACAACGACGCTGACTCCGGTCATCGGCAGTATCTTTCCCGGACAAAGCGGGTACGGTGTTATTACCGGCGCCGATGCAACAAGCTTTACCGTGGACATGAACAACCCTCTGGCCGGCAAGATAGTGGCCATCGACCTGGAACTCTCCAGCCTGACGCGGCAGGCCGGACATGATGCCGGAAGTGCTCTGTGATAATGGGCCGATACCTTCCGACATCCGGATTTGTTCAACTGCTCCCGCTTGCCCTCGGCAGCATACTTATGTTCGCTCCTCTTGCTATGGCCGAAGATGCCCCGCTGCCGGATGAACCCATGGCAACCTTCGATGATACGCCGGCTCCGTCCGGAAATGCCCCGGCCGCGGAGCAGCAGGACCAGACCTTCACCATCAGGCGCTTTATCATTGAAGGAAGTGCCCTGTTCAGTGCCGAGGAACTTGCCAGGCAGGTAAGAAGCTTTGTTGGCCGGCACAAAACAGCAGCCGACGTGGAGGGGGCGCGGGATGCACTGGAACGTTACTTTCACGACCAGGGTTATCCGACGGTGATGGTTAACATCCCCGAACAAGCGGTGCAGAACAAGGTTATCAGGCTGGATATCATTGAGAACCGGGTGGGGACGGTTACGGTGACCGGAAACCGCTGGTTTTCAACGGAGAAGATACTGAGCGAGCTCCCCTCCATCGCCCCCGGGCAAGTTATCAAGCTCCGGAAGCTGCAGCAGGAAGCGAACCGGATCAACCGCAACCCCGATTTCAAGATGGTTCCCGAGATGCAGCCGGGCAAGGAGCCTGAATCGGTTGACATTACCATCAAGGTTACCGACCAGATCCCGTTTCATGGCAGCCTGGAGCTGAACAATCGTTCCAGCCACGATACCACTGACCTCAGAATCAACGCCGCGCTGCGTTACGACAATCTCTGGCAGCGGGAACACTCCATCTCGGCCCAGTACCAGATTTCACCGGAAAAGCTGAGTGAAGTGCAGGTTGTGTCCGGTTCCTATACACTCCCGGCGCCTTGGGACCGTGACGACAAGGTGGTGGTATACGGGGTGTTGTCCAATACCGAGACCGCTTCGGCTGCCGGATTCAACAACCTCGGCAAGGGGAGCATTATCGGGACCCGGGTAATTATTCCGTTGCGCGGCATGGACGACTTCAATCACACGGCAGTGCTGGGCTTTGACTACAAGGATTTCGAGGAAACCACCGGGATGTCCGGTTCAGAGAAAATCAAATCCCCGATCAGCTATTTCCCTTTTTCTTTGGCCTACAACGCCATGCTCCGCGACAAAGGCGGCTTTACCTCGTTCAACGCAGGGGTCAATCTGGCTTTCCGCGGTGCGGTGACTGATCCTCGCCAGTTCGAGGACAAGCGTTACAAGGCCCGCGGTAATTACATCTTCATGACGGCAGGTCTGGACCGGAACCAGAAACTTCCCGGCGATTTTTCTCTGCTGGCCCGGGTGGACGGTCAACTGGCCGATCAACCACTGATTTCCAACGAGCAATATATGTCCGGTGGCGTGGAGAGTGTCAGGGGTTACCACGTGAGCGAGGCCAGTGGCGACAATGCCATCCATGGGGTAATTGAGCTGGCGGCGCCTGATCTGCTCAAGACAATCGGCAAGGAGCGCTTCAGCCTGACTCCTTATGTTTTCTATGACGCAGCTGCCTTGTGGGTGAAGGATCCGCTTCCTGGCCAGGAGCCATATGTTGACCTGCAGGGAAGCGGTTTAGGTCTGCGGGGCACATTGTTTGGCAGCCTCGACTTCCAGACGGACCTCGGTTTTGCCTTGCAGGATACCAACCTCACCTCTGTTGGGGATTTAAACCTTCATTTCAAGGTGAAGTACCAGTTCTGATAAAAACTTAACCCCCCTTGTATGATCAGGGTAGGTTTTTGTTGTAAGCTGTTACCACTGTTTACTCCGGGACGCTGGAGTAATTGAGAAAGGTGAATCTGGAACCCCCCACCGGCTTTGAGCCTGTGATTGAGATTAGATCCCTTTCT
>JBGSQD010000305.1:0-2919 GCA_041738275.1 Geobacterales bacterium | reverse complement strand
CTCTAAAAACCAGGTTTGGGTAAGGAGTGATACCGCTCCCATCAGCAGCCCCACCCAGATGATATGTACGCCCAGGCCCTGGGCGAAGATACTTTCCGTCGGATGCCTCGGCGGGCGTTCCATGATCCCTTTTTCCGATGGCTCCGCAGCCAGAGCCAGTCCTGGCAGCCCGTCGGTAACCAGATTGATCCAGAGGATATGAATGGGTAGCAGGGGGATCGGGAGCCCCAGCAGCGGGGCGAGGGCGATGGTCCAGATTTCGCCGGAATTGCTGGTCATGGTGTATTTGATGAACTTGCGGATGTTGTCGAAGATCCGTCGCCCTTCCTTGACGGCCTTGACAATGGTAGCAAAGTTGTCGTCCAGAAGTATCATGGCGGCCGCTTCCTTGGAAACATCAGTGCCGGTGATTCCCATGGCTACGCCTATATCTGCCCGTTTGAGGGCGGGAGCATCATTGACGCCGTCGCCGGTCATGGCAACGAATTGTCCCCTGTCCTGCAACGCCATGATAATTTTCAGCTTCTGTTCCGGCGCTACCCTGGCGTAAACACGGATACTTTCGACCCGTTTTTCAAACTCCTGCTCCGAAAGCTGTTCAAGCTCGCGGCCGACCATTACACCTTCGTCACCATCTTCCAGAATGCCGAGCCGCGTTGCAATACTCTGTGCAGTCAACGGGTGATCGCCGGTAATCATGACCGGCCTTATGCCTGCGGACTTGCAGAGCCGTACCGCTTCCCGGGCCTCTTCCCTGGGCGGGTCCATCATGCCCAGCAGACCCAGGATGGTGAGTTCGGTTTCCACATACCCCGGTGACATGTCCGTTGGCAGCTCCTCCCAACTCCTCATGGCAATCCCAAGGACCCTCAGTCCATCGGCGGCCATGCGGTCGTTAACTTTCTCCATCTCAGCGCTGTCAAAGGGTGCAGTCCCCTCCATCGTAACCAGGGACGCCGCCTTGTCCAGCAGAACATCAATGGCTCCCTTGGTAAAAGAAACACAGGAACCCTCTCCCAATGCTTTAAAAGGGGAATCGGCAGGGATGCTGTGAAAGGTGGTCATACATTTCCTGTCGGAATCGAAGGGAATTTCGGCAATTCTGGGGTAATCCTGTTCCAGAACTTTTTTATCGAAACCATACAGCTTGGCAACGGCATGCAAGGCAACTTCCGTAGGATCTCCTAGCACCGTGCCGGATGCGTCGGCGTTTGCGTCATTACTCAGGGCAAGGGCTGTGAAGAGTTGCGGGTTGCTGCCCGGTTCCACCTTATCCGCAGGCAGCAGCATTCCGCCGGTATAGACCTCTTCCACGGTCATTTTGTTCAGCGTCAGGGTTCCGGTTTTGTCGGAGCAGACATAGGTTACGGACCCGAGGGTTTCTACCGCAGGAAGTTTCCGGATAAGGGCGTTTTGCGCAACCATCTTCTTGGCGCCCAGGGCAAGGGAAATGGTAATCACTGCGGGCAGTGCCTCCGGAATTGCCGCAACGGCCAGTGAGATTGCCGTCAGAAGCATCACTAATGGAGGTTCTCCACGCAGAAGGCCGACTGTAAAGATGACCACGCAAATGGCAAGCACCGCCAGTGCAAGTTTCTGGCTGAATGTGGCGAGCCTTTTCTGGAGTGGAGTCCGCACCTCCTCACCTTTTTGCAGCAAAGTGGCGATTTTTCCCAGCTCGGTATCCATTCCGGTCGCCGTGACAACTCCGGTGCCTCGGCCATACGTCACGATTGTTCCTTTGTAGGCTATATTCTTCCGGTCACCCAGCGGCAGATGTTCGTCGGCGAGCGGGTCGATATGTTTTTCAGTCGGCAGGGATTCGCCGGTCAGAGTAGCTTCCTCGACCTTCATCCGGGCAGCTTCGATCAGCCTCATATCGGCGGGAATGATCCTGCCGGTTTCCAGAATTACAACATCGCCGGGAACCAGTTGACTTGCAGGAATAGTTGCGTGCTTGCCATCTCTGATCACCAGGGCCGATTGGGCTGACATTTTCATGAGCAGCTGAACGGCCTTTTCAGCTCTATATTCCTGCACAAACCCGATCACAGCATTCAGAGCAACAATCACAAAGATGGCAATCGTGTCTGAGGCCTCCCCGACGATTCCAGCGATGACAGCGGCGGCAATCAACACCAGGATCATAAAGTCCTTGAACTGGTCCAGGAACATCATGAACACGGTTTTTCTGGCACTTTCGGTCAATTCGTTGGGACCGTGCTCCAGCAGACGCTTCCGGATTTCGTCCTCGCAAAGGCCTTGGTCAGACGACCGCAGTTTCTCCATCACTTCATCTGTTTTTAGCTGATGCCAGTTCATAGTTTTCCTTTAAAACTGCGCAGATCCAGTTAACTGTTTTCGCCTGGCAGGTTTGGACTGCCGCAACGGTAGCCGTCATGTTTAACATTACCACCAAATATGATGAGTCACATTATAACCTGTTCAGACTCGAATTCAAGTCACCGTCAAAACCTTGCCCACATTCCGCACCATTTTGTCAGTGTCCTTGAGTGCGACATCCAGCGGCTGGAATCAGATCGCAAATGAAGCCAGAGAAAGGAAGAGTGGAATGAGATAGAAAATCACAAAGTACCTGGGTGCGAGATTAGTAATGGTCATCATGGCGATGATTGTTGTCAGTATTTCAAAGGACTCACCGCCATATCTGCATGCTGACCGGTTGCTAACGCTGGAGGACACGGTGGAGTTTTTCAGCCTGGTTCTGCAATTGAAACCGAATGCACAGGAAAAGATGGATCTCGTGGCCTTTATGCGGGTGCTGTAAGTATCGTCAGCTGGAATAACTCGTAAAAAACCTGGGATTGTCCTAATCAAAGTTCAAAATTTGACCGCTATGGACGCGCCATTAACCGGACCAGCTAATAGTGATGTGGTCAATATTCAGACAACAGGGAA
>JBGSQD010000295.1:0-4408 GCA_041738275.1 Geobacterales bacterium | reverse complement strand
ATGTTGCCGGCCAGGCCAGGCAAACCCCGATCGCCTGGCGCCTGGAGACAGAACAGGACCCGGAGCAGATCCAGCCGGACCGTCATATCATATCCTTCGAAGCCACTGCTCGCGGTGACGGCAAGGTCCCCTGGGATACCGGAATCCCTCAGAACATCAGGGTTTGGTACCTGCCTGACGTAGAGCATGGTGATCTGCCGTCCCATGAGGAAGCCTTCCCCGCCTACCTGGAACTCCTGCAGAACGGCGCCACAACCCGTCTGGCCACGACTCCGCCGTCAGGGATCCGTGCTGCGGTGCTGGAGCAGCGGACGCTTATCCCCCGCGAGATCCCGCAAACCCTGCCGGATGAACTTGAGCTGGCCCGCAGTGTCCTGGGCAGCGACAGCCGCAGGAGGAAGAAGCCCGCCGTACGTCTGCCAAAGGTGACGGTCTCCATGGTCCATGGCGACCTGGGCTACGCGCGGCACCCGATCCTCGTCGGCCATTACGCCGGCGACACCATTGTCAGCGCTGAGGACTATCTGGACAAGGCCCTTGACGGACGCCTGCGGCAGCGCCACCAGCTGGGGCTCTATCCCGGCAAAATTGGAACCTGCACCGTGGTGCTCAACCCGGACCGCGGCGAAAGGCCTGCCGGGGCGATTGTCATCGGCCTGGGGCGGGTCGGCGAGTTATCTCCCGGCAGCCTGCAGGCAGCCGTTGCCCAGGCGGCGTTGCAGTATGCGGTCCATGTGGCTGAATGCCCGGATGAACGTTTCGGCAACCTTGACGGGGTGCCCCGTTCCGCAAAAATCACCAGCCTCCTCATCGGCACCGGAGCCGGCGGCGTGACAACACGCGACGCCATCGAGGCAATACTGAGGGGGGTGGCGGCAGCCAACAAGCTGCTCCATGACCAGAAGCTGAGCAACAGGGTGTTCATCGATGCCGTGGAATTGATCGAGTTATGGCAGGATATCGCCATCCACGGGGCAATCGAGCTGGAGCGGGTAATGCTGGACGGTGCGCTGGCCGATCAATTTGTCTGGCAGGAGCCGATCGTAAAATCGGGCACAGGCGGACTGCGGCGGGTCCGCTTCGAAGAGGCGCCGAACTGGTGGCACCGGCTGGAGATTGTCCATGACAGCAAGAAGGACGAACTCCGCTTCATCTCCCTTACCGACCGAGCCCGGGCTGAAGAGAGCACCGTCACAGGACAGCTGCGCCTGGCTGAGGACCTGATCCGCCAGACCATCGCCGACACCGTTCGTGACACCAAGGTTACCCACGCCCTGTTCGAGATGTTGATCCCCAACCGCCTCAAGGAGTCGGCACCCAACCAGCTCGACGTTGTCCTGGTAGTGGACGAGCTGTCGGGAAGCTATCCCTGGGAGCTTCTGGAGGATCGCTGGAGCTGCAGCGATCGCCCGGTGGCGGTCACCTCCGGCATGTTGCGCCAGTTCAAGACCGGGGACTTCCGCGAACGCCCGGTCACCACCCTGGAGGACACCGTATATGTGGTGGGCGACCCGATTATTTCAGGTGAAGCTTCCCGGATATTCCCCAGCCTGGAGGGGGCGCGCAGGGAGGCAGTGGCAGTGGCAAACTTCCTGGAACAGAACGGCTTCATTGTCACCCGCCAGATCCGCTCGGATGCCAGGTCGATCCTGGCAGGGCTCCACGATGACGGCTATCGGGTCCTGCACCTGGCGGGCCACGGGGTGCATGAGGAGGAACTCCCGGCAATCGGCCCGCCAGGCGCCTGCGAAGCGTGCAGCCAGCCGTATATCCGGCAAACCAGGAAGGTCTCCGGCATGGTCATCGGTGACAGGGTGTTCCTCACCCCTGGGGACGTGGAGCAGATGCGCTGGGTTCCCGAGCTGGTCTTTATCAACTGCTGCCACCTGGGAAGCGTAGCATCGCGTGACGCGTCGGAGCGCCGAACAGACTTCCACAAGCTCGCCGCCAACATCGCCGCCCAGTTCATCCGCATGGGGGTGAAGGCGGTGGTGGCTGCAGGCTGGGCAGTGGATGACGCCGCTGCCGAGACCTTTGCCACCAGCTTCTACCGGCACCTTCTGGCCGCCGAAAAGTTCGGCGATGCAGTACGCGCCGCCCGCGAGGAGACCTTTGAACGGCACGGCACCAGCAACACCTGGGGTGCCTACCAGTGCTACGGCGATCCGGCCTTTCGCCTCCGCCCCCGCAAGCCGGGCATAAAGAGCACCCCGCGCCCGAACTATCTTTCATCCATACAGGCGGTAATTGACCTTGAGAGCCTGTCAAGCCGCGCCCGTTCGGGCGATGACTGCAGAAATGAGGTGGATGGGGTCGTGCAGGCAATAAAGGACAAGGATGCAAGCTGGCTTTGTCTTCCTGAAGTAGCGGCGGCCCTGGGTCTGACCTACGGTGAGCTCAACATGTTCCAGCAAGCCATCAAGCACCTGGACGAGGCCATCGAGGGGGAAAGAGCGGAATTCCCGATGCGTATCGTTGATGAAAGGGCCAACTTCAAAAGCTGCTGGGCGGTGAAGCTGAAACTGGACGGAACGGCAATAACCGGCAAGCCCCCTGAACAACTGATTCAGGAGGCAATCAATGATCTGGACAGGCTTCTGAAGTTCAACAAAAGCGCTGAGCGCCTCTGCCTCCTGGGGAGCGCCTACAAGCGTAAGACATGGATAACACCTGGTCCCCAACGCAAAGAATCTCTGGCAATAATGGCAAAATATTACCGCGAAGCCCACATATGCAATGAAAAGCACAGGGTGCTCGACAGTTCCCCCACCCTCAACCGGCTTGCGGTTGAAATACTTTTGGGTTGGTACGGAGGTACTCCGGAGGTTTCACCGGCAGAGATAAAGGGTTTGTGCGAACAACTCAGATCTTATGCCGTTGAGATGTGTCAGCAGGAGCCGAATTTCCGGAACATCATAACCATACCTGAATGCGATCTGATTCTGGCATTGGTCAACAATACCCTCAACGAGCAGAAGCGATTGATTGTCGATGCCTATCGACATGCCATGAAACACGGCGCAAGCCCCAGGGAGTCCGGCTCGGTGATCGAGCAGCTGAAATTTCTTGCGGATATGGCCGCAGATGCAGGAAAAGGGAAGGAAATCAGGCAGCAGGCAGCTGTGTTGCTGGAGATCGTGGAACAGCTGGCGCCGCTGGCTGAAGCCGACCAAAACCGCTGACAGGGTGTTGACATCATCCGTGCCGATGCGTATGAGCGCTCTTGTGCTGTTACGTTTCAACAACTACTGCCTGGACCTGGAGCCGATATCCTTGACCGATAGAGTCAAATTGACTACTATCTCATTTCCCTTAGCCTGATAATCAGGATAAGTGCGTTAACGCGGCGGCATGCCGCAATTCAATAATACGACTTATCGGCGGACAGACTACATGCAGAATTACCCTTACATAATTACCATCTCATCGGAAAAGGGGGGGGTCGGCAAGACCACCCTGGCCACCAATCTGGCCATCTACCTCAAGGCCATGCGGGAGGATCTGCCGGTCACGATCCTCTCCTTTGACAACCATTTCACCATCGATCGCATGTTTGAACACAAGGGCCAGAAACTCAATGGTACTGTTCATGAATTATTAATGGGCGAAAATGCGGTCGATCTGGTGCGTACAGGCCAGTACGGCGTTGGCTACATTCCCTCCTCAAATGAACTGGGGGATATCCACGAGCGTTTCAAGGGCCCCATGACACTGGCCCGCATGCTGGCTGAGTCAGGGCTGTCCGGCATCGTGATTATCGACACCCGCCCTGAACTCAACATCCTGACCCAGAACGCCCTTTATGCCGCCGACAGCGTGCTGATCCCGATCAAGGATATGCCCAGTCTGGAAAACTGCCGGAATATCTTCGGCCTTTTTGATCAGCGCGGCATCGATAAAAAGTCTCTTGTTCTGATCCCCTGCCTGATCGATTCGCGCATCAAATTCGAAGGGATCTTCAGGGATCAGAAGACCCTGCTGCGTGCATACGCGACCAACCGCGGCTACCGCTGCATGGACACCTTCATCTCCAAGAGTCCCAAGGTGGAAATCCTTAACACCAACCCTGACGGCAAAATATATCCCATCCTGACCCATGCCCGGGGAACCGAAGTGCACAACCAGTTCACCAGCATAACGCGCGAAGTGCTGCGCAACGTCGATGCTACCCCGGAGACGCGCTCCTGTCTTTACGCCCGCTGGCTTGCCGAGAAGGAGGGGAAAAAGAAGGAGTCCTACCTGGCGCGCCTGGAGGGACTGGCCGAGCGCTGCCTGATCTGCGGCGCATTATTGACCGAGCATCCGGAAGAGCGAGGTTTCTACTATGAAACTTCGGACCGGGCAGTGCGCGGGTTCCTGCATTCCGACTGCTTTGCCGATATGCTCTGCTCGACCCTGTACAGCATGA
>JBGSQD010000288.1:0-7594 GCA_041738275.1 Geobacterales bacterium | reverse complement strand
ATTGACCCCGACGGTATCGATGGCTACCGGGAATTCCGGGAGTTGTACGATGTGACCGCAATTTCGGATTTTCTGAAAACTCTGGAGGGTTAAACTCCGCTTGAAACACAGGCAAGATGCCTGCGCCCAATTAAGGCCATTTTGATTGCAAGGTTGAAAAGACTTTCCAACAAGTGAGTAAATCCATGAATATCTTCGAGACCATAAAAAAAGAGACAAACATACACCATCACCGTACCGCGGTGATCGAGGGGCAGGAACGCGTCAGCTACGGCGAGCTGATCGCTGCTGCGGAGCAGGTGGCTGAAACGTTGAAAGGCAAGGGGGTATGCCGCTTTCACCGGGTCGGCCTGCTATGTGACGACAGTATCGACTACATCGTTGCGAGCCTGGCCATCCTCTCACTCTCGGCGGCAATCGTGCCGATCTCGCCGGAACAGACCGCGGATGAGATTGCCCTGGTTATCGAACGGATCGATGTAGATTTTATCGTTGCGGAACCAAGACTCCTGACAAGTTATGACCTTGTTCAGCTACCATCCGCCGGATTCATAAAAAAAGAATTCAGTATAGCCCAAAGAACAGTCGCCGCGAAACCACCGGCCGGATATTTCAGTTCCAACCCCGCCTTTATCCGCTTCAGCTCGGGTACTACCGGCACAAGCAAGGGCGTAGTCCTGTCACATGAAGCGATTATCGATCGAACCGACGCCGCCGACAAGGGGATGCAGATCACGTCTGATGATATCGTGCTGTGGGTCCTGTCCATGAGCTATCATTTTGTTGTGACGATCCTCCTGTTCCTGCGCCGCGGAGCAACCATAGTACTTTGCAGCCAGCGTTTCCCTGAGGCGCTTATCGAGGGGATTGTCGCTCACCGGGGTAACTTCATCTATGCCTCACCATTTCACTACAGCCTGCTGTCACGAACCGATCTGCTGGCAGGTGACAGCCTGCAACAGGTCAGGATGGCGATCTCGACCGCCATGAAGCTGCCGGAACAGATTGCGGCGGCTTTTTACAGCAAATTTGGTTTTGAACTGACCGAGGCCTACGGTATTATCGAGGTCGGCCTGCCATTCATCAAGCTGTCGGGCGGCAGCGACAAGCGCGGTTCGGTCGGCCGAGCGCTGCCGGACTATGAACTCGTGCTTGACAGTATGGATGCGGATGGCGTTGGTGGAATCCATATCAAAGGCAAGGGGATGCTGGATGCCTATTTTTCTCCCTGGCAGGGGAGGGAGGAAATCCTGCAAAACGGTTGGTTCAATACCGGTGATCTTGGAAAAATTGACCAGGACGGCTTTCTCTACATCGTCGGCAGGTCCAAGGATGTAATCAATTTTGTCGGGATGAAGATCTTTGCCCAGGAAGTGGAATCCGTAATTAATCAGCACCCCCAAGTGAAGGAGTCCTTGGTGTACGGCGCACCCCATTCCCAGTACGGAGAGCTTCCAGTTGCCAAAGTTGTGCTTCTGGGCGAGAATGTTGATGCCGTGCTCGACAATCTGAAGCGATTCTGTTATCAGAAGCTGGCGCAGTATAAGGTGCCGAAAGAATTTCAATCAGTAGAATATCTTCCAAAAACAGCTAGCGGGAAAATTAAACGATGAATGTATTTGAACAAACGTTGGATGTTAACGATGAGCAGCTCACCACGGCTAATGATTACGACCGCTGGATGGCGCAGAATAACTTTGGCGCACGGTGGGTGCGGTTCTGGTTTGCACCGAAACAGACGCTTTTTTTGAATACCCCGGCACGCAAACTGCCGAAACTGCTTTCACTAAAACCTGCGGACAAGGTTCTTGATATCGGCTGCGGTTATGGTGGTCTGTTGATCTACCTGAACCGCAAGGTTGGTTTCACGCAGGTTATGGAAGGTCTTGATTGCTCCTCTGTAATGGTCAGGCGTGCCCAGGCTGAGATGGTGAAGCGTGGTCTGGACTCTCAAATCAATATCAGTCAAGGGGTGGCGACCAGGTTGCCATACCCCGACAACAGCCTGGATGTAGTTTTGAGTACCTATGTCATCAAGCATCTGTCAGACGAGCTTTCCCGGCAAATGCTTTGTGAAGTCATGCGGGTCCTAAAGCCGGGTGGCCGCTTTTGCCTCTGGGAGGCCGCACCCTCCAGGAATGTTTATCTGCAGGTACTCAACCTGAAATTGTTGAAGATGGGAGTGTCCACAGCGTATTTGCGCACTGCCGAGCAATTGCGGGCATGTTTGGAGGCGGTCGGCTTCACCGACCTGCAACCTTACGGCCATGGCCCGTACTATTACTACCCGCCGTTGCCCAGGGTGGGATTTATTGCCAGGCGTCCATTTGCGGATTGATGCGTGATCGGATAACTATGGTATAATGAGTGCAAAAGAAGAAGCACTATATACGCCAAACCGACTCACAGGTCATTAATTCAGGAGGATACCATGAAACGCATAATCGCACTAACCCTCGCACTGGCATTGCTGGCGCCGCTGAATGTACTGGCACAGACCTATATTGTAGATCCTTCTCATACGACTATCGAGTTCAAGGTCAAAAACATGGGTTTAATGTACGTCAAGGGGGTGTTTGAGAAATTCAAGGGGACGGTGGATATCGATGAAGCTGACATAGCCAAATCCAAGGTGGACGTCAGTATTGAGACCGCCTCGCTCAATACCGGCATCAACAAGCGTGATAACCACCTGCGCAGCGCTGATTTCTTTGACGTTGCAAAATTCCCGGCCATGACCTTTGTTTCGACCAAGGTTGAAGGCGGAACAGACAAAGACAAGCTGAAAGTCATCGGCAACCTGACGATCAAAGGGATCACCAAGCAGGTTGATTTAATGGCGGAAAAACAACAAGGTGACAAGCTGAAGTGGGTAGCCACTGCAACCACTGATCGTCAGGATTTTGGGGTCAGCTGGGGCTGGATAATTTCTGACGAGGTTTTTATCACAATCAACACGGAGTTGGTGAAACAGTAAAACAGTTGAACAGTTGAACAGTTGAACAGTTGAAAAAAAGGCCCGCGGAAATTTCCACGGGCCTTTTCACAGATCTGGTTAGGGTTTCAGTGCTTGGATATATATTTCTTCAGATCGGCGGCGACTTCTTCGGCAGCATCCTCAAGCCTTGAACCCTGCCGGGCAAAATGACGGATCTTGGCAACTGTTTTTCCTTTGTTGCTCAGGATCAATTCAACTCCCAGACCAGCGTTCATCAGGTGGCCACCGGCATACGGAATCCAGGCCTTGCCGGGAGAATACTTCTGTACCTCATAGATACACATGTTTGCCGACAGGGTGCCTTTGCTTCCCTTGAGTTTTCCAAAAAATTCCTTGAATACGTCTTTAATGTCATTTACCTGAGAACTTCTGATGTCATCGGTGTTATTTTCGAATTTGTCTATCGACAGGCTGTAATCGGCAAGAGTCACTCCGGGATTAACCCATACCCAGTCGATACGGTCGCCTTTGGCAAGGTCCTTGTAGTCGGAAATACAACCTTTCTGAAAATCCTTTTCCTTATACTCCTTGCTGTCGATGAGCATTTCAGAGTCACAGAAGGCTGCCAGCGGAAACATGATTGCAACAAGTGAGACGATGACGGTAAGTCTGACAGTTGAAATGAAGCGCCTTGCGAGAGAAAAAGTTTTCATGAGTAACCCCCTTTGAATAGATACTAAATTTGTACGTTATTCGTAGTGTGTTTGTCAAGGGAGTAGCATGCCTGCATTACGCCAACTCACTGGACTTACTTTACGTTTGGCGGTAATAATAACCTTTCAAATTACACCGGGAGTACTATTCACATGATGCCATTTATTCGATTGTTTAAAAAACTGCTGCCGCTTCTGCTGCTCACTGCCTGCGCAACCGTTTCAGCCCCTCACCTGGATTATCGTCCCGGAGCAGTGGTGGAGACGCTCTCCTCTTCTGTTTCTCTTTCGATCCATGCATCCGATCGCAGTATGGGAGGCAACGGTTATCTGGTCTACCGCAGACCTGCTCAGCTCCATTTGGTGGTGCTGTCTCCCTTTGGTTCGATCATGATGGAGGCCTTTGCCCTGGGCGACCGGATCACGCTGGTTTATCCATCGCAGATGACGGCCTTCAGCGGGCGTTTCGATGAGCTGCCGGAAAAGGGAGGTTTGCAGGGGTGGCGCATGATGCGCTGGGTTATGGACGCTGAACCGGAGAATTCAGGCCGCTTGAACGGAACAGTGGACCGCATGAGCAAGCTTGGTTTCTCGGAAAAGGTTACCTTCGAGAATGGTCTGGTGACTTCCAAGGTGTCTCCCAACGGCGATCAGGTCTATTACGGTAAGTATGCCGTTGTCGGCGGCGTTCCGGTCGCCGCTGAGATCGAGATGCGCAATAATCGCGACGACCGTATCCGGCTGATGCTCGACGAGCCGGAGGTCAACACACCCCTAGATGCCTCTGCATTCACGCCGCAGCTCGACGGCATGATCGTCCTGCCGCTGTCCGAAATAAAGGGTTTATAGAAGAGGCTCCCATGGATAAACCTCACAACAAGGTGAAACGCGGACTCTGGACCAGTCGCCTCGGCTTCATCATGGCTTCGGCCGGCTCGGCGGTCGGGCTCGGCAATATCTGGAAGTTTCCTTACATCACCGGCATGCACGGTGGCGGAGCCTTTGTTCTCTTCTTTATCTTCTGCATCGTGGCCGTCGGGATTCCGATCATGATCGCCGAGATGGTCATCGGCCGCCACACCCACAAGGACCCGGTGGGTGCCTTCCGCAAGCTGCGCGGCGGACCCTGGACCCTGGTCGGCTGGCTGGGAGTAACGGCCGGGTTCGTGATCCTCTCCTACTACTCCGTGGTGGCCGGCTGGGCCGTGGACTACCTCTGGCTGGCCGTCAAGGGAACCTTCAGCAGCCAACATACCCAGGAGGTGCCAGGGCTCTTTACATCACTCCTGGCCAGTGACCTGTCCCAGCTTTTCTGGCAGGCGGTCTTTATGGGGTTGACGGTCTGGATCGTTCTGGGAGGGGTCAGTAAAGGCCTGGAACGGGCCAACAAGCTGATGATGCCGGTCCTGCTCCTGATTCTAATCGTCCTGGCGGTGCGGGGGCTTTTATCTCCCGCTGGTCCCCAGGCACTTTCCTTCCTGTTCACCCCGGATTGGGAAAAACTGGATGCCGCCGCAATGCTTGAAGCCATGGGTCACGCCTTCTTCTCGTTATCCCTGGGGATGGGCGCCATGCTCACCTATGGCAGTTATGCCGACGATGGCACCAATATCCCCAATGTTGCCATCACTGTATCGGTCATGGATACCTGCGTGGCGCTGCTGTCCGGAATAGCCATCTTCCCCATCGTCTTCACCTATGGTATGGAGCCTGCTGCTGGGCCAGGACTGGTCTTCAAAACACTCCCCATAATCTTCAGCCAGATGCCGGGGGGGACGTTCATCGCGATCCTGTTCTTCCTGCTGCTGGTCTTTGCCGCCCTCACATCCGGCATCTCCCTGCTGGAGGTCGTAGTGGCCTATTACTGCGATGAGAAAAAGTGGCAGCGTCGCAATGCAACGCTGGTCATGGGGGGACTGATCTTTCTCCTCGGCGTCCCCTCGGCACTCTCCAACCACTTGCTTGCCGATGTTCATTTCATCGGCGATCGCAATTTCCTCGACTCCATCGACCTGCTGGCCACGAACTACATCCTGCCCCTGGGAGGCCTGTTAATTGCCGTCTTTACCGGCTGGGTAATGACCACCCGGTTGGCACGCGGTGAGATCGAGAAGGGGGCCGTGCATTTTCACTACTACCCGGTCTGGCACTTTCTGATCAAATATGTCAGCCCGATCCTGGTGGCCATCGTTTTTCTCTCCAGAAGCGGATTGATTTAGGACGTGCAACAGAAGGGCCGCGCATAAGAACCCGCACTGCTGCGCTTCACCACCATTGTCCAGTATCGTCCTTTTGTTTTGCCGTATGTTTGGTACTATTACCAAAGCAGCGCAGGAAGGATGGCTGGCACATAAATTTGAAGAAATCGGGAGGTGGCTATGTACAGGATACTTTTTGCAGCGGTAACAATGTCCATCATGCTGGCAATGTCAGGGTGCGGAGACAGCGGTAGAGACCATGCGCCTGTTTTTGAGACCCAGATTCTCAGCGACTCAAGGTTCGATGGTGATATCGAGCTCAATCTCGCGAACGTTTACACTGTAACACAGGGCAACGTTCCAAGCGTGCTTGCGGGCATAGATCCAGTCACGGAATCCGAATTCCGTGCCTTTCTGGATTTTCCTTTGGCAACTGTTCCCGGCAACGCATTTATTGATTCGGCGACACTGGATATCTTCATCACCAGCATTTCTATCCTGCCGGCGGCCAATTCAATTCCGATTCGCATCGAACTGGTCTCTTTTTCACCCCCGACCTTGCAGGCAACGGATTACGACCGCACAATCCTGCCGCCTCTGGCGTTCACGGCGAACATACCTATATTCCGAGCCGATGTCGGGCGCCATGTTGCAATTGATGTGACGCCATTGATGATAGAGGCACAGCGCAGGGGACTGGTCGACTTCCAGGTCCGAATACTGGAGGATTTCGGGTTCGTTAATCCGGGGCTTATCGAAATAGACGACACAACAATCAACCGGGCACCCTTGCTGACGGTCACTTATTTCTGACGCCCGAAGATCTACAGGAGATACCCGGATGGATTACAAAAACCTGCTTGTTGAAACCATTGACGGCATCGCCACCCTGACAGTCAACCGCCCCCAAAGCCTTAATGCCCTGAACAGCGAGCTGCTCCATGAGCTTGAATGCGCGCTTTATGAACTCGGCAGGAACAGTGCCGTCCGGGTGGTTGTGGTGACCGGTGCCGGGGAAAAGGCGTTTGTCGCCGGGGCCGACATCAAGGAGATGGCGGAGATGACCTCCCATGAGGGGCATGCCTTTGCCCTGAAAGGGCAGCGGGTCATGTCCATGATCCAGGGCATGCAAAAGCCGGTGATTGCCGCGGTTAACGGTTTTGCCCTTGGCGGAGGCCTGGAACTGGCCCTTGCCTGTGACTTCATCTACGCTTCCGGGAAGGCAAAAGTGGGATTCCCGGAAGTAACCCTCGGGATCATGCCCGGTTTCGGCGGCACCCAGAACCTGGCGCGCCTCATCGGCCTGTCCAAGGCCAATGAGCTCATATTCAGCGGCAGGATGATCGATGCCGGGAAAGCATGCGCCTGGGGGATCGTCAATGAGGTATTCGGCCCCGAAGAACTGCTGCCGAAGGTCATGGAGATCGCCGCAATCATCTCCCGGAACGCCCCGATCGGGGTCGCCTATGCCAAGGATGCTATTGCCAATGGTCTGGATATGGCCAGGGAGGACGGCTTCCGTTACGAGGCATCCCTGTTCGGGGTGCTGTTTGCCACCGGGGACCAGCGGGAAGGGATGGGGGCTTTTGTCGCAAAAAAACAGGCTGAATTCAAAGGCAAGTAATGCCCAAAAGAACCTGGCAATCAGTAAGTTGCAGCTTCACCCACCCCCGAACCCCTTTAGGCCCCAGTGGGTCCTCCCGTCAAGGGAGGGGGAGTATGTTTATAAGACTTTTGCAGGACGG
>JBGSQD010000284.1:0-39042 GCA_041738275.1 Geobacterales bacterium | reverse complement strand
CAAGCGCCAGCGGCAGAGTCGGGCAAGGATAGACCGTTCCATCCGGACTTATGGCAAGCATGGTATTAGCGGCCTGACAGCCGCCGCCGGGAAAGGGTGCAGTCGGGTTGAAGGCACGCCACAGGAACGGGTCGTGTATGGTCAGACGCAGGGCGCTGTAATCCAGCTCTGCCAAAAGTTCCCTAAGCCTGGATTGTTCCTGCGCTGCGGGGATGAACGGCGACTCGTCACCATACAAACGCTGCATCGGCAGGGTCAGGGAGGAGATGCCGTGTTCAAGGCAGAAGGACACGACGCTGGGCAACTCCTGCCAGTTGCTCTGGTTTACCTGGAAGGCAATGCCAGTGGCAAAGCGTCCGCCAACTGCATCCCGCATGGCCGGTATCTCCGCCAGTTCGGCGTATGAAGATACACGCAGCAGTAGACCCCGCAAACGCAGGTTGTGGAGACGGTCAAGGCAGGCTTTTGAGATATTGGCCGGAACCGTTGTCAGGACAATGGCCAATGGAGTGCCCTGCATCTGTTCAAGAATGGTAAAACAGGGCTGGTCAAGTGTGGGGCTGCAATCCAGAAGGTGCAACTGAAGCGGCTTGACGGCGGCGATCTGGAGGCAGATCTGTCCGTAGTCGGGAGCGATCGGGGGGAGCGGTGTGAGATCCCAGTAGATGGTGATTGGCCTGGCAAGCTCTCCCAGGCTCACGGTTCTACCCAGCAGTGGGGGTCCGGGTTGTTGATGTCGCCGGTAAGCGCCAGGGCGCGGGCGCTGCAACCGCCAAGACAGTCGCTGTAGTGATCGCAGGTGCCGCATTTTCCGTGCGGTTCCTTGTGACGCATCTTGGCCAACAGCGGCGCATTGCGCCATACATCACCCAGGTCATCCATGACGATGTTGCCGATCACCACCGGGATGAAGCCGCAGGGGGTTATGTCGCCGTTGGCCTTGATGGCCAGGGAGAGCTTGCCGCAGACACTTCCCTTCACAAGGGAACTTTCAGTGGGCAGACCAAGGGAGGCGATCACCGGGTCGTCAAACGACAACTCCAGATCCCCGCACCTTTCCTTTGCTGCCATTGCCCGCCGGTAAAAGGCCTGCCACTGTGCAGGGGAAAGATCGAGTTCATCCTTGTTGGCCAGACCGTGGCCGGCGCATTTGAAGTTGTGCAGATTGAGCCGGCTGACGCCATGCTGTCGGGCCAGGGTGATGATCTCGTCCAATGAATCCTGATTGATGGTGCAGATCACCGTAGAAAGGGATGTTCTGATGCCGGCACCCTTCAGGAAACCCAGGGCTGCCAAAGCCCGGACATGGCTCCCTTCGACCCCGCGGAATCTGTCGTGTACCGCGGCATCATGGCTGTCCAGGCTGATTCCCACGGCGGCAAAGCCGGCCTGTTTCAATTCCAGGGCCTTTGCCTGATCGAGGAGGTAACCGTTGCTGTTCATGGAGACCCGCATCTTCAGGCTGGCGGCATGGCTGGCCAACTCCAGCAGATCACTGCGCAGCAGCGGCTCGCCGCCGCCGAAATTGACCGCCATGACACCCAGCCTGGCAACCTTGTCGAAACAAGCACGAAGGGTGGCGCCATCCAGCTCCTCACCTGTCTCCACCCGGCTGTAGCAGTGGCGGCAGGCAAAGTTGCAACTATTGTTCAGGGCCCAGTTGATGGTGAGCGGCGCCTTGACCAGCCATTCATTCCCCATAACGGATAAACCCCTTATCTGCCAGCTCATTCAAAAAGGCCGTCACATCAGACCGCAGCTCTTCCTCCTCCACTTCGAAGCAGGTAAGCAGTTCAGCTACGATTTCGGAAGTAGTGCGGCCATCGCACAACTTCCAGATCTCGGTGCCAAGGATATTGAGGGAAAGCATAACGCCATTGTTGAACAAAAGGGAAGTAGCGATATCTTCGGCATCATCACCCTGTTCGAGGGCGCTGCGGGCCTGATCGCGCTGTTCGTCTTCCTCGCGCCAGAGCACATCGGGATTGCGCTGGATTCTTTGCATATGATTCACCATGTTTATTTCTCGCTAACACCTTACCACCCCTAGCCCCTCCTAAAATAGGAGGGGGACTTGAGAGCTCCCCTCCTTGATAAGGAGGACCCAAACTACGGGCCTAAAGGGTTGGGGGTGGTTAGTCGCCTTGTCCTGTAATCGAAGCGATTACTAGGTTCTCGGTTGATGAATTCCGAATGCCGTGATCCTCAAAAGCAGGGACGACAACGATCTGACCCATTGTTATGGTCTGGGATTGCTTGCCGGAGACAAGTTCACCAGTGCCTTCCATGACCGTCCAGATGTGGCTGCCGTGGTGGGTGTGGGTGATGATTTCCTGTCCGGGTTTCATGCAGATCAGGCTGATCTTGGCATGATCATCGGACCAGATGGTTTCCATATGGCGTTTTTCATCGTTGAATTTCTTGATGTTCTGTACGTCAAAAACCTGTGATTTCATGTCTTCCTCCTGAGATAAGTATGACTCCCCTGGTTATTGGGGTTTATGCCGCTAACTCGTTATGCCTTCTTTACAATTTTCAGAGCTGTGCCGAGCAACTCCGAGGCCCGGTTGAGAAAGCTTGATGCAACTGAGACATCCAATTTATCGGGATTTTGCACCATCCCGGAGAACTGGACACCGTAAGGCGATGACAGGCGGTTTGCCGCTTGTTCACCATCGCCACCAGGTTGCGGAGCAGCAGCAACAACCAAAGTTCCCCTGTTATTGGCATTATAGTCTGCCAGTATTTGCGTTTCTTCGCTGCTCAATTCGTTTTTTGCCTGGCGGTCAAAGAACAGCCAGAGCTGTCCGCACTCAGCCAGCAGCTGCTTGGAAATCTGAGGAATATCTTTGCGCCGGACAATTTTTACGGTGAAGCCTTCTTTTGCGAGGTCAGCCAAAGCCGCATCTCCCAGAGGCATTGACGCTTTGTCAGCGGCATTGTCTGCCATGCTGTAGACCAGGATCTGTTTCTGCACCGGCGCGCTGGAATTTTCTTCCAGCCATGTAGCAACATTCAGGATGTATGTGCGGTTGTCATAGCTGTCTGCCAAAGGGGTACCGAAACGGAGGGGCGAGGCATCGAATACGATGCCTCCCTGACCATCCAGGTCGTTGGTGTAGGTGGCAATAATACCCTTTCCGGATGGGTCCATGACCATTCGCACGTTAGGTCCGTTTTTCCGTATAACCGTTGAGATCCCACCTGAAAGGGAATTGACCGCTTTCAGAAGCGGATTGCCCAGATCGACTCCCGGTGCGAAGATCAGAAATTGGAATGTGTAGGCTATCAACAGGGTTCCGGAAAAGCAGATCAGCATATAAAGGACGAAAACCCGTTTTTTGAAAAAGGTCCAAAAAAGCACCATGGTGGGCACCGCCGTTACCGGGCCGCCAATCATGAATGCCAGGGCTGCACTGCTGTCCAGTGTGCCGCCCAGGGCGCTCTTGATGTGAAAGAGAATACTTGAGACACTGATCTGGTGGAGGAACAGCGGAACCGAGGCGAGTGTAATCCAGACAATATTCAGCGGGTCTTTCTGACCAAAGAAGCGATAGATCCATTCGGTAGGCATGTAGCGCTCGACAACCGCCCCGACAATAACGCCGACAAGGACATATTTTCCAACTACCCAGAGCATTTCATAGGACTTTGCCAGAAATACGAGGAACTTGTTTCCTGTTTTAACAGCCACCTGGTTGCCGAAATTCCTCCTGCAGTTGCAGCGCAGGCGTTCATCAGGATAATCGTCGTCATGGAAGTCGCCCCTGATGATTGCTCCTTCGATGAAGATGTTGTTGTTGTTGAAGCTCCCATGTTTACTCATGTAGTGAGTCACCAACCCTGCGAAGCATCCCATGGCGTAAGCAGAGACGGTTCTGATGACAGTCCATTCCGGACCAAGGTCGTTCAGGGTAAGCAGATAGGTGGAGGGGCTCAGCAGTGGTGAAGTGACCATCAGGGCCATGACCGGCGCCAGTGGAATGCCAGCAAACAGAAGGCTTATGGCAGTGGTCAGAGTGCCGCAGGCACAGAGCGGGGTGATAATCCCGACCAAAGATGCCAGGAAAACGCTGAGCACTCCGTATTTCCTCAGGTAGGCCTGCAGTTTTACGGCTATCTTGAAGGTGCGCAGGTAACCGGCAATCAGAATGCCGGCGAGGAAGTACGGCAGCACATCCCAGAGTTCAGCCAGGATGCCGTGCTTGTTTACGAGCAGATCCCACAACTCTCTCCCCACATTGACGGGGAATGCCCCTGTGGTATCACCGGCTGGCGTAGTGTGGTTGCTGGGTCCATAGGCCCACACGTGCCACATGATGAGGGCAAGAGACGCCACGGTCATGCCGATGAGCATCCAGTTGCCATGACTTCCGTGGTTTCCGTGAATCTGGCATGCCTCGGGACGTTTAGATCTGAACAAATTTCACCCCTGAACTACCTGTTTCCATAAAGTCTTCGTACAAAAAGCGCCACTGCGCCAATTCCTGCCAGGGTAAAACCGGCGAATACCACGGGACGTCCCGGATCCTTGACAATCTGAATACCGGCAAAGGGCTCTCCACTGGGTGTTCTGTCCAGCAATGTGGAGTAAAAGTAGAGACCGCCCCACTGAAAGGGGCTGTTTATTTCTGTGCTGCCTTGTGCAAGTACCACCGCATCCCGTACGAGTTTCAGGTCTACCCAGGTTCGCTTGAGAATCGGGTTCTGAAAGGCCACAAGTTTGAAGGCGTAGGGAAAGCCTGCCGGCAGGTTTGATTCATCTGCTGTTGTGGTTGTGCCGAAGATGCGTTCTCCCTGGAGGATCGTCAGGAACAATGTTTCTGATTGGAGGTCGATGGAATCGACCCGGACACGATAGTTACCCATGGTGAAGCTTTCACCGGTTTTGAGGGTAAACAGACCGACCTTTTCCTCTCCCTGCAGTACACCTACCTTGACCGGAAGCGGCAGATATTCACGATGGATCTTTTCCACCGCCAAATCAAAACCGAGGGGCATATCCTGCTCCTGGTCCCAGCGATATGCCAGTTCCGTCTTACCCCCCTCAAAGATGTTGACCGTGGCGACATAACCCAAAGAGGTGAGGAACGCACCAGACATGACAACCAAGATTCCGCCGTGCAGGAGCAGGACCGGCCACTTCAGCCTTTTCCAGTGCTGTACGGTGCAGACAAGCAGATTCACCATCAAAAGGCCGAGTATGAACTTGAAGAGCGGATTGGCATACAGGGACCGGCCGATTCCAAAGGTTCCCGGAATCGACAGCAGTGTAATGGTGCCGAAAAGAATGAGCGCCAGACCGGTCCCACCAAGGAAACGGTACAGTCGCTCATACATGGGTTGCGATGCCTGTGGCTCCACGCTTTTCAGATAAGCTTCTTTGCCTTCAAAAAGTCGCGGGCAATCTTGCGCGGTTTTTCGTCAGGCTTGAAAGACTTTAACAGCTTATTGTAACTGTCTTCATTCAGTACGACGGCCAGCTTGTTAAGGAGTTTTGGGAGGGCCGGCAGATGTCCTATGGTATCAACCGAGATGACCGGGGCAAGCAGTTGGCTGGTGCCGAACGGATCAAGCCATACCAGGTTCAGGCTCTTGCGATACTCTTTTTTTACCAGGTCGTAGGCCAGCCTGGAATTGCTTTCCTTGCGTTTAATTATTTGGAGGGCGCGATCAGTGCCCTCAACCAGCATACCGACCTCACCTTTTCTGATTGCATTGTAGAGTTCTGTGCTGTCTTTGAATTGCAGGATTTTCACTGTCGTACCGGTACGCTCCGTAACCAGCTGGGAAATAATCTCGGCGAACAGCATGTCCTGAGGTGGGCCGGATATCCCCACGAAGAGTGTTTTTCCCACACAGGCATGGGCCGGGTTGGACATTGCAATAAGTACTAACAGCAGTAGTGCGAATAGATTTTTCACTTAACCTCCTGCAGGCACAGGCACGCTCTGCCGACAGTCTTAGTCTGGATTGTATCCCTATTAGTTTAGTAAAAGTATAGGGAAGTCGAATATCAATAGCAACAGCTTTTTAGCATATTATGGAAAAGCAATAGTTAACTAACTTAGTAACATATCATCAAAATAATCAAATATAGTACCTGGAAGTAGATAGCAGTGCCGAGGCCAAGTTGGGAAGGTTGATATCTCCAAAAATGGCTTAAATTTCTTGGCGAAGAGGGATTGACCTATTCTTCTTGTCTTTCTTCCTTACTCTGTTCCGTTAATTTTTGCAGTTCCGACGACATCCGTTTGATCCTCTTAAGTTTCCCATAAGCTTCCTGTTCCCTGCGGTTAACCTGATCGGGGGTCTCCCCTTCTCGTGAGGAGGCCAAATCCTTCTGCTCCCTTTGTAGTCGCTCTATTCCTTCTGATAATGCCTTTATCCGCTCCTCGGTATCTGATGGTTTTTCGACAGATGAGACGCTTTCATGGAATGGGGCTGCCGGTGGGCGAGAAGCAGGAGCATTGTTTTCGAGGGATACCGCTGATTTTTCGTTGGGGGAGCCGGTCGACTCAACATAAAAATGGTCAGGATATTCTATGATGACGGTTTCCGCAGAAGCAAGGGTCGCCAAAAGAAGAATTACGAATAAAATCAAAATTTTCATTACTGCCTCGTTCAAGATACTGTAAATCAGAAGTTATTGGGTGCCACTGGAGGGCGGCACCCAATAACTTCTGATAAATCAAGGGTAAGTAGGGACAACAAAGTCTGTGGTTTTTTTATCCCCCACCTGTACGGTTAAGGGAGCCGCTGCCTGCGTGTATGCGCAACGGTTTCCGCTATATTCGAAGTGATCAGGGGTAAGGCAGGCAGAGGTGTAAAGATAATATGTGCCCGGCTCTCTCAACTCAAGGGTATACTTGCCGGCAGCGTCGGTGGGTTGAAGTGCTATGAACTTGTTCGGACCGCATTGATTAATATTATTATTATATCCATCATCATAACATGGCTCCGTCTGTGCCCTTACAAAGCGGCCCGTTAGAGGGATCCCTTTCTGGGTCTTGACGGTCCCGGAAATGGTGATCGGCGATGATGAATACGGATACGCGTATTTAGTGCCGAGGTCCAATGTTTGTCCGGCGATGACTGTAATGGGAGTGGTCTGAAACCAGGTGTAATCACCATACTGCGGTGGCCCCTGACGGTTGAATGCCGTGGTGTTTCCAACGACTTTTCTTTCAGTGATTCGAATGTAATAGGTGCCGGCAGGAACTTCGTTGAAATAGTTGCCATCAGCATATGGGGAGTTTCTGCCAATAAAATCGGCCCTGGAATAGAATTTCTCCATGGGTGGTGGTTTTGATGCGTCATGGAGGTACATATGCCCATTAAGCAGCTTCTTTTCAACACCTGTTGCAGTATCCTTATATTTGAAGGCATACCTTACCGTACCAGTACCTGCAGCTTCCGCCAGACCAGCCGCGAACATGGTTAACAGCGCAAATAATGAAAAAAGCGTTGCCCATTGTTTCGTCGTCATCGGTTCATCCTCCCTTACCCTGGAAATATTAACATCTCGCTAATGTTGTCATTAGTCATAATTGTTCATAGTGTCCGCAACCATCGCAACAAAATGCATATTCACAAGAACATTAATCCATTGCAACATCTATTGCTTTAGCTATCACATCATCTGTGGAAAGCAGGGAAACCAAAAAATGCAATGATTAAACCGTAGGAAATTCAAGACTACACCGGCAGCAGGCATTGGGTACAACTCAATTGGCTTGTACCCAGCGCCTGCCGTACAACTGGATTTACCCATCTCAGCAAGGATGTACCGAAGCACTGCCAACTACCTTTGGAGCTACATATTTAGCTTTTTTCATAACCTTGCACCTCCTTTCACTCCGGACGGAGTTTGATTAGCAATTTAGTTTTGACTGGACATTGCTTATATACGATTTTTAAAGTTAGCATATGTCCACGATTATTTCATTAAAAAGAATAGTTCAGCTTTTAGCAATAGTGTTCAATGCTTCCGGGCTATGTAGTGCAATTTGCAAATCATACGCAACTTAGTGGCTTGCTGTTAAGTAAGCCCTAAGGTAATGAATCTAATCTCAATATGGCAGGCAACGGGAGTTGTTTTTGATCAATAATAATATCCTGAACAAAAGCCTTTTTGACGGATTCCAGTAACAACTCAAGTTTGGCGGCTGATCCCGGAACAGGTGGAAAGATTACACTTGCTCCCAGGAAATAACTGCCGGAAGGAAGGTACAGGCTGTAGATGCCGCTTTCATCAGACCAGGCGGAGATATACTCGGGTACACCCCGCACAATTCGGTCCGTTTGAGCAAAGACGTAGGCATTGACAACCGGTTTGCCGTGCTGGTCCAGTATCTTCCCGGTCACATTCTGGTGGTCTGTGCGGACCTTCTGTTTCTGGCGTACCGCTTCCAGGATGTTGACGACCGTAAAATCCTGCTGCAGTTTTGCGTTGTCGTCAGGCTCCAGAAGCAGCGCTTCTCCTGAATGGCGATCCCCAGGGAGCAGAGGGCCGAATTTATCACCGCTGCGTACACGGGCCACGGCCCAGAACTTCTGACGCGGCAGTATAAGGCTGTAGCGGCCGTCCTGCCCGGTGCGGGCAGAAATAAAATCTGCCGGCCGTCGTATGATCGCACTGTCGTAGACAAACAGTTCTGCCCCGGTAACCGGTTTACCGTCAATGTCCATGATCTGGCCTGTCAATACAAACGTCTCCGACGATGATCCGGTCGTTGGGATAAATATGCTCAGCAGGACAAGTAAGAGCAGTGCCAGAGAAATGTGCCGGGTTACTTCTCTCATGGTTCGACACCTTCGAGCTTGACCGGCTCCCGGCGGTACGGTTCATACAGGATCGTACCGATTCCCGGTTCGCTGCGGCCATCGAAAAAATACTGCTGCGGTTCACCAGGTCCCCACCAGTTTTCCCTGGCAGATACATCTTCATCGTTGAAGTCGCCGATCCTGACGCCATAGCCGCGATTGGCAGCCAGATTGTTGTTGGTGATATTCAGGCCGCTACCCTTTTCCCGGACAAAAATGCCGGTGTCATTATCGGTTATCAGGTTTTCCCTTATGACGGCATTACCGCGATACGATCTGATACCGATACCGTTTCCGGTAAAGACCGAGCGGGTAATAAGCATCGGACCGCTCCGGAAGCGCATGCCACCGGAATTTTTACGAAAAAGGCTGTCGGTTACGGTGAGATTGGTGAAGTGGCTGTGCAGACCCCAGGTGGCGTACTCGAATATACAGTGGGCAATCCGGCTCCCCTCCGCATATTCCAGCATGATCTCATCCCACAAATAATCTTCATGCTGCTCTTGTGCGCTAAAAGTTATTTTCTGTGCCTTATTTCCGTCCGCCTCCAGTTTCCCTTGTACCGTTAAGCCGGTACCCTTGGCGAACAGAACCCTGGTGCCTGGAGCAATGACCAGCTTGTTTCCTTTGAGAACGGTCACTGTTGAGTTTACCAGGACGGTGCCGTGCCAGGATGTATCTGGCGAAACCTCGCTGAGAGGCCAGCTGATCGGGTGCGGTACTGAGCTTGCCGGGTAGTATCCAACACTGCCACGTTTCGGATCAACCCGCTTATCGCCGATAACCTTTTCAGGGGCAACTCCGCCCCACCAATTGTCTTGCGCAGCAAGATCGGCAGTACCTTCATAATCAATCGCATACAGGCCGTTAGCGGTAAAATTATTGCCGGACAGCAGTCCGCTGAAAGAAAGGATGCCGATTCCCCGTTCGCCATTGCCGGCAAACAGGTTGCCCCGCACGGTTGCCCCGGATTCTTGGATATTCAGGCCATTAATTCCATTGTTGGTAAAGAAATTGCCCGACAATTCCAGATTATCGGAATTTTTCAGGGAGACACCGATCTCGTTGTTGGCGGAGATGACATTGCGGCTGAAGCTGCTGTGAAATGTATCTGCGATCATGACCCCGAAGCGGTTTCCATCCACGATATTTTCTGTTAGCGTTGATGTACTTTCCCGTATCCGCAGTCCCTCCTTAAGGTTTCGCTGAAACCGGTTTCCCCTGGCAGTCAGATGAACCCTGAAAAAGTTGGCGCCGTCATAATTACCGGCCACCTGATTATTGTTGAAGACGATGGTTGAATCTCGTCCCTGCACACCGTTTTTGTTGCCGTACAACCAGCTGTTTCGTATATTTACAGCCGACTCCTGGAACTGGATACCCCGGTAGTTGTTACGGAATACCGTGTTGGTGATGGCAAGATTGGAAAAGTGGAAGTGTGCACCCCTGTAGGCGTCCTCGACCTGGCAGTATTCGATCAGGTTCTGGCTGCCGTCGCTGTTCATGATATTGATGGCGTCCCAATCACCCATTTTCCGGTCTATTTCAGCTGAACGGAAAAAAATAGGTGCCTCGCGAGTTCCTTTGGCAAGCAGGCGTCCCTGAATAAACAGGCCGTTTTCACCGATGCCGTCACCATTGGTATCTTTTTTCCTGAACTCAACGACCGTGCCTGGGAGGATAATCAGTCGCCCCCCATCGGGAACCCGGATCAGTCCGTTCACCCGGATCCTCCCCTGCCAGACTGTCTCTCCTGTCAGTGCTTCATCACCATATTCCCTGGCAACCGGCAACTCAGCGAGGGGATACTCTTGCATGGCCGGTGCCGCAATGGCAGACAGTTCGTACAGATCTCGCTTAGCGTTTCCCGTGACCTGCGTATCCTGCCTTGTTAAAGAAGCTCCGGAGTAGATAAGCAGACCATAGTCATTGCCGGTTATCATGCTGTTATCAAGCATCATCGAAGACGTCGCGCCCTGCAAAACAAGTCCGTAGCGATTACCGGTCAGGTTTGCTGCCGTAAGCCGCGCAGTACCGCCTCTCTGATACACCGCAGTATCGGCATTTGTGATGCGGCAGCTGGAAATCTCGGCACTCCCGTTATCAACGATTATCCCGGCCCATCCCCCGGTTTTTCCATCAGATGAGACGAATTCAACCGGTGATTTTTTGTTTCCCTGGATCCGCAAGATCCCTCGAACCGTGATTTCGGTAAGGGGAGAAAGGTATTCAGGATCTGTCTTGGTATTTTCAGCGACCTGTACCGTGATACGTGTTCCCGCGAGGACGGTCAGTGTAATGCCCGAAGGCACCAGAACATCTTCATTAACAACGACATTGCCATTCCAGACGGTATCCGTTGTTAATACGGCAGTATGTGCTGTGGAATATAGGAGGAGGACAAGGATGATGCTATGGAGGATCGGCTGTATATGAAGGTGTTTCACCATCGGGGAAACCATCCGGAACTATTTGATATCACTGAATACACAAAGAGAGGCACCGACTTGCACCGATGCCTCCCGTCCACTATTATTAGCATGGATGTACCACTGCACTTCCCACGATTCTGGGACGAGCGTATTTAGCTTTTTTCACCTGTCCTCACCCCCTTTCATTTCTGTTGTTTCTGAATAAAGCAAAATGTGCGCCATTTGTATAAAGGTTATGGCTAATTATTCCTGACTCGGTCCACGCCCTGGAAATTTCTTAACCTTGATTATGCCGATGTTGGCCGTCTCTCCGGTTTTAACCGTTACCTGCATGAGCGGCTCTTCCCTGTTGCCGTCCAGCATCTTGCCTGCGCGCGGTGGCCCACCGCCAAAATCATCCCTGATCTTGATATAGTAGGTGCCACCCTCAGAAACACGCAGGACAAACTTGCCTGCCTTGCAGCTGCGCTCCGAGACAAAAAGCGGTTTACCGATGATCGTCGGGGTTAGAAATGCAAAGGCCATCGCCCCTTCAACAGGCTTTCCAGCAGCATCTTGAATAGAGCCTTCAATGGCTGTTGTTCCGGCAATCAGGAAAGGCGTTTTGATCTGGCGTGCGCCACTTATGATTCCAACGTCGAGAGATTCACCCTTTTTTACCTGATATTTCTTAGGTTGTCCTTTTTCATCAAGGCTGAGCAGGAAAAAATCGCCGTCCTCAGGAGGCCCAATACGTTTTGTCCCTCGCATCCTCTGGACAGCCCCGACGCAATAAGTACCTTCAGTAAGTTCGATGCTGAAACTGCCGTCTTCCTTCAGGGTTCCCAGATGATCAGGTACCCGCCAGTATTTATCGCGGGAAGGGGCAGGCCCAGAAGACAGATTATATACGTAATACAGGGCTCCGGACATTGGCAGACCGGCCTTGATCAGAAACGTACCTCTCAGGGAGGTGTTTTTTTGATCTTCCGCGCCAAAACTGATGGCGGCCGACAAAACCGCCATTACTACGAGTATTACGGCACACAGTTTTTTCATGGTTGCGCCCCCCTTGTAGCGTCCTGACCGATTGCCGGCGAACGAAGTCCCCTGGCCCCAGTGTTCCTCACCGGTTCGGACAAAAACGGTTCATAGATTATCTTGCTAAGGCTTTTATCTTTGCTGCGGTCATAGATCATTTCCGCGATGGTTTCACTTTTGGTTGTCCCCCACCAGTTACCTTCGACCATAACATCGCGTTCCTGTCCCTCGCCCAGGGAAAAGTTGTAGGTACGATTGGCCAGAATATTGTTTCCTTCGAAACGGGGCATTTCCTTGCCACGGTTGAGAAGATCAAAATCAACCGCATTCACATGTTGGCGCACAAACAGCACACCGATATCATTCCTGGAAATATCGTTGTTGGTTATCAGTACGATGCCTTCTAACCGCATGAACCGGATACCGATTCTGTTGTCAATAAAACTGCAATGATCAATGCTCAGATCAGCCGTATTATAATGTACCCCCCGATTGTTATTCTGAAAAATGGTATCACTGATCTTTACATCGGCATAATGGATCATGACCCCGGCAAATGCGTATTCAAAGCGGCAGTTTTCTATGACATTGCCATGGTCAGCCGCAAGAAACTGGACATACGACCAGTCATTGATAGCTGGCTTTTTCTGGGCAGAAGTGAAGAGAATCCTGCTTTCAGCGGTACCACGGGCAATCAGACGCCCTTCGACTAAAATTTCGCCGTCGCCGACATCATTTTTGTCCCGGTCAACCTTTTTGAATCTGATTGTCGTACCGGGCCTTATGGTTAATGTCGCGCCTCGCCTGACCGAGATGACTCCCTGTATGATGATCTCACCCTGCCAGATCGTATCATGTGAAATAATGGTATCGTCCAGAATCACCGGAGTTCCGGCTGGAGTGCCGACAATGGTCTCCTGCTGAACGCGCGCTTCAACTTTGGCAGAAGTGTCCATAACCTTGCCAACAGTAATGTTGATGTTTTCAACAAGCTCGCCTTGTTTGAGGGCAACCGCATGTCGAACATTGCCCTGATAAAGTCCGTACAGCTCACCGCGGTGGGGGCCATCACCCAGTATGTCCCGTGCAACAACACCATAATCCCCATCACTATCAATGGGGATGAAAAACATACCGCGCTCATCCGTTTCCGTAGAATACTCGCTACCGTGATAGACATGATACATCATGAAAACGGGAGATGTAAGGCGGTACGCCAGTACACTCATACCCGCCATCGGGCGACCGTTGGAATCAGTGACTTTTCCGCGGATACCGGATTTTGATGATGCAGATAGTTCTGCCACGGTTTTGATGGCATCTGATTTTACTGTCGGGGTTGCGACGAAGTCGTTTCGGTCAATCTTCGGATAGCAGGAAAATTCGATTTTGGCAGTCAGACCATCCTTAACCTCTACGGGGTTTTGGGAGTAGTAGCAATACAGATCACCCTTCTGCAGGGGGCGATTACCTTTGCCGTTGACGATTCTCCTGGCGGTCACCACGTAGTTGCCTGGTTCCACCGACAGATTGAAGCGGCCATCCACCCCTATGGATTCAGTCTTGACCCCTAAACCTTTGAAGGTCTTGCTTTCGGGCTTATAAAGCGCCAGATAAGCGCCATCAAGCGGTTTTCCCTTGTAGGTAATCCGCCCTGCGACGCCAGGGGAACCGTCAATATACACAGGGGGGTAGTCTACTGGCGTCGCCAACAGGGCAAGCCAGAAATTTTCTTTTACAACATTAATCGGGTTGCTGCCGTGATAGGCAAAGAACCTGCGACCGCCGGATTCGCCAGTTGCAGTGAAGTGGTACGAACCTGGCGGGATGTGGAGCTTATAGACCCCGTCCTTACCCGTCTTGGCCGTGGCTGCCGGAGTTGCTTTGCGTTGTAGGTCGGAATAACTGCGGTGCACAGAAACCAATGCATCAGGCAATGGCCCCAGTTCTGTAAAAACTCGGCCTTCGATGATTACATCACTTGAATGTGCCGTAACAGAAGTCACAAGTAAACACAGGAGTAATGCCAAGAATGCTCCAGCCGTACTCCGTTTTATTGTATGTATATGACAACTTAGATTCATTTTTTCTTTTATAGCACAGGCTATGATTTTCTTACCACAATTTTCCGGTACCGGAGAAGGCCCAGGCTCTTCATAAAGAAGTGCACCTCACCTCTGCTCAACAGTTTTCCATCACTCGACTGCACGAGACTTTATCTAGCCCTTCATTATTTTCTGCTTTCGTCAGAGAGTGCCAGTCCTGGAGGTTTGGACAGTTCCAACCCTGGGGCTTGCTTCAGTTCACCGAAGTCGAAACTGGCCACTGATTCGCTTAATAAACAGGCTAGATTCAAACCTACCAGGGTGCTAATTCCTTCCACTTTTTGCCTTCTTGTTCCTTGGGCAATGTTGTGTTTATCTTGCCAAACTGCCTCACATGGCATCCCACAACCTTGCTTTTTGACGAGACCGTATTCCTGACAATTGTTTGTTGAGTCCCTTGAACATCCGCTTTCTTGTACGGAAGCCAGGCAAGGCCACTGTTCTCGCGTAAACCGACCGGGCCTTCCTGAAAGCAATTTGTCTGCATAAGTCGTGGCAGGCCGGAATTATGGGACTGGTGGCACTTGGAGCAGGGGAAGGAATGCTCCTTGTTGTCCCCCCAACCTTTGACAGTTCTATGAATAAGGGCAGTTTTGGAATTGCCAGCAAAATTTTCCTTTGCATGGCACTTAAAACAGAGACCCCCAAAATTATCATCATTATCCGTGATACGTCTATCACCACCAAAAGTGTTGCGATCAACGTTGTATTTCATGCCCTGCATCGGTTCACGCGGTGCACCGCCAACCATTATTCCAAAATTGGAATTGCCTTCACTATTTATGAAATTTAAATCGCTTTTTCGAGGGGAGGGGCTTTCACCCTTGCTGAAATTGGCGTTGGCGGTGCTGTTGACGACATTGTAGTCGGTTTTAATAGGGAAGCCTCTATTCCCCTTGGTCTGCATAGCAGCAGGCGGACCGTCCTCACGATAGGGAGAAGTCAGCCAGGTTCCCTTCAGGAGCGGGACCGCATACGGCATTTTGTCACCCAATGTCCGGCTGACCCCGTGAGGGTCGTGACAAGGGGTACAGAGACCATTAACTTTGCCTTGAGTTGAATAATTCGGGAATGTCCCGGCCTTCAAGTGGCTACTGGCTATTCCCGTGCGGCTTTCCCGGTTTGCAAAACGGGAAGCTGAACCCTTGTGGCCCTCATTAAAATGAAGGGTATCCTTATAACCCATGATCGGCTGTCCGGCACCGAAGGTGAAGTTGTAGCCCCAGGGGGTTGTCCCGGGCTTGGCGCTTTCATGGCAATCAAAACAGAGTCCCGCACCGGCATTGTAGGGGTTCTTGCTCTTCACATCATAATTGATCGATGGCTTGTAGGTCATTCGGTACCCCCCTTTTTTGGAGGTGGTTTCCTTGAGGATACCGCCGTTAAAGGTCCCATCAGCAGTACGATAGCTTGAGGTAATTCCTGTAACCTTTGAGCCATGAGAATTGTGACAGTCGAAACATTCAACGTTCTTCGCGTCTGCGCCCCCCCTGGTTATGGTCATGTCGCCGTCATAGCCACTGGCAGCGCTCCAGCCTCCCTGGTTTCCAACTGAGTTGCCATGGGCTGAGAATGCTTTGGTTATCCGTTTTTTCTTGTTGGTTGCTGCTGTAGAGTACTTGCCCCAGGTTGTGACATCCCGCTGGGAATAACGGGAGTCAACACTCTGATGATCCCATGCGTATTGCCGAGGAGTATTATTGTCGCCCTCAAACGGTTGAGTGTCATTATTTGCGTCATTGTGGCAGGAAAGACAGTGACTGCTAACCTTTGCCACCTCGCCTCGCTCAGACGAAGACCCGATTGCCGACGGCACATATAAGACCGCAGTGCCGCCTGGTCTGTATTCGGTCGGTCGCACACCAGCAGCCCAGATTACGAGATCAACCTTTGCCTGTTTTGCAGCAGTGGCTTTATTCGGTTTGCTCCCATCGTGATACCGCCTGTCTATCTTTCCCTCTGCGGTGGCTTCCCAGTGGCAAACATAGCAGTGGCGACCGTTTAGCCTGACACCTTGAACGTGGTGCGATTGTGACCGCATTTGACCCACGATATCAGCACTTTTGGCGTTAATGCCTGTGTGACAGTCGATGCATTCCTTGGCCACTGCCGGACCAGCGTTGGTCAGCAAGGTAATAACAAGTGCAGAAAGGTTGCACTTACTAAACCGATATGCACTTTTAATCATTATCTCTTCCTTTCACTCAAGCAGCAGACAGAAGACATTTACGTGCCATTACGTAATCTTCTACAGTTATCATGGCTTCGTCATTGTTCTCAAAGTATTTTAAATATCAAGGGTATGGAATAATAAATCGTTTTTCCCCTGCACCATAACCGGCCTTTTTCTTTTCCACAGCGGCATCCCATTCCAGAAGTTTAGCCTTCAAGACATCCGTTACAGTTGGATTTTTTGCAGCGACATTATATTGTTCCAGAGGATCCGCAATAATGTTGTACAGTTCGACTTCGCCATACTGGCGCGGACTTCCGGTGATGAACCCGTACCACGACACTTTTTCCAGTAAGTGGGGACTTTTTCTTAGGACCAGTTTCCACTGTTTAGTTCGTATCGCAACATCCCCAGGGGGATATGAATCAGGTGGAAATGCCTTGTGCAACATAGCACCGTATTCTGTGATGGCTGATTTCTCGGATGGAGGGTAATTGACCTGCGAGTTCTTGAATTCGAGATACCACCTGCTCAACGTGTGTTCCCACCATGGGATCCGGTCAATGTAAGCGTATTCCGTTCCAGTTGCCCCATCCTCTCCCCTGACCAGAGGGAGCAGACTGCTACCCTGTAGCCCGTGATCTAGCGGTATCCCGAGATAATCAAGGACCGTCGGGACGATATCGAGCCCCTGTACCTGTTCAGGAATCCGTTTGCCCCCATGTTCACCTGCTGGAAACCGCATCAATAATGCGCTTTTTACTGCCGCCTCGGACAGATCATAATGGACATAGGTCCCTTTTTCACCAAGGTCTTCGCCATGAATGGAATGGATTATCAGGATCGTGTTCTTGGACAAGCCGGTTTTGTCCAGCAGATCAACCAACTGGCCGATGAAGCGGTCCGTGTAACGGATAGCGGCATCATAACGGGAAACTATGTAGTCGTGGTCGGCGGGCGTCAGTCGAAGAACCGGCTTGAAACCGAGGAAATACTCGTCGCGGTAGATCCGCATCAGGACATCATAGGTGGTATCGTCCTGAGTTCCCTCTTCTGCCTGTATGGAGTGGAACCGATTCCAGAACGGAATATATCCCGGGGCGTCATAAAACGTTTTGTCAGCATAAGGAATCCCAGCTGCATAAGGCACATGGATGATACCACTGGCAATCCACATAAAGAATTTCTTGTCGCTGTTTTTCCGGATCCAGTCCAGCGACTCGGTTGGCGCCACCCTGAGTGATGCGCCCAGACCGCGCCTAGTTCTTCCGAAATAGTCGAATGAACGAGAGAACACATCCCCAAGCTTGATCTCGGTCCCTGATTCGGTATCGTAGCGCATGAAAAATTCAGGCGAGCCGGAGACCGCAGCTGTCGTGTAGCCATAATATTTGAGAATCTCCGGCAGCGTCCTGCTTCTGACCGCCTCCTTGGCTGCATCAAAGGCGATCATGCCGTTGACGCGCGGGTACTGGGAGGTAAGGACACTCATCATTGCCACAGGCGTCAGGTTGGCCTGTGCGATGGTATTATCGAACAGGATGGACGTCTTTGACAGGTGGTCGATGTAAGGGCTGGTCTCCCGTATGTAGCCATAGACGCCAAGATGATCCGGGCGCAGGCACTGCAGCGAAACCATGATGACATTGGTGTTTTCATGGCGTTTGATGGCCTCTGCTGCTGCAGATTTGCCCGCAACAAGACATGATGCCGCCAATATCATGGCAATCGCGATATTTTTGCTGTGGTTCATAACCGCGCTTCCTTAACCCAGGAGTTCCCGATCACGGATAGGGAATTATCAAAGACCGCCCTTCGGGCGTCTTCAGCTTGCTGTTTTTGTAAGAAGCATCCCACTCAAGAAGTTTGGCCTTTAACTGTTCAACAACCTTGGGATGCTCTTTGGCAACATTTTTCTGTTCCAGCGGATCGTTTACCAAATCGAACAGTTCCACGGATTCAACCGGAAATTTTTTCCCGGAGATGAAATTCCACCACGAGATGTTTTCCAGCAGATCATGTTTCTCTCTCAGAAACAATTTCCACTCATTGGTCCTGATAGCGATGCATTGTGGGGGATACTGATCGCTGCCGATTTTCTCCTGCAGCAGCAACCGGTAATCCTTCATCTTCTTGATCTCAAGTGGCGTGTACTGGGCTTCGCGCTCGGCCTGATGCTCCAGATGCCAGCCGCCCAGAACGTATTCCCACCAGGGGAGACGATCGATAAAGGCGTATTCAGGCCCCTTGTAACCGGCTTCGTCCCCTGTGATCAGCGGCATCATGCTCGCCCCCTGGGCTTCATGATTGAGCGGTATCTGCAGGTAATCCAGGATGGTCGGCATGATATCGATGCCCTGAACCTGCCGGGTAATTCTCGCGCCGGCCAGCTCGCTTTGAGGAAGTCTGAACATCAGGGCGGTCTTTACTTCGGTGTCAAAAACGTCATGGTGGAAAAAATAGCCATGTTCACCCAGGCTTTCGCCATGGATCGAATGAAAAACCACGAGTGTTTTTCCGGACAATTTGAGCGCGTCCAGCTGCTTCAGCAATTCGCCAATGAACAAGTCGGTGTAATAAAGACCGGCATCATAACGGCCATTGATGAAGCGGACATCCTTTTCCGTCAGATGATGAACCGGCGCAAAATCGAGGTAATAATCCCCTTTGTAGATATGGAACAGCACCTCGGTCGGCACTCCCCTGTCAACATACTCAAGCCCCGGTCGGATCGGAAACTGCTGGTAGAAAGGCGAGTAGCCGGGAGGGTCGAAGCGGGTCTTGTATGGTGCAGGAACCGTTTGGGAAAAAGGGGGATGCAGCATCCCGGTCTCGATCCAGAGAAAAAACTTTTTGTCCTTGTTCGCCTTCAGCCAATTAAGCGCACCAACCGGATTGCCCCTGACGCTGCCGGTTTCATCCGGCAATGTCCGCCCGAAATAATCGAAAGCTCGTGAAAAAATATCCTTGGGATTGACAATCTTGCCGGATTCCGTGTCATAGCGCATGAAGAATTCCGGTGAAGTTGCAAAGGCGGCGGTTTCATAGCCGTAGTATTTCAGGATCTCCGGCAGGGTTTGTTTGGCAACATCATCCTTGCTGGCCTCGAACGAAACCATGCCGTGTTTCCGGGGATATTGGCCTGTGAAGACACTCATCTGGGCCACAGGTGTCAGATAGGACTGGGCTATGGCATTTTCGAACAGCACTGATTGACGAGCCAGCAGATCGATCTGCGGAGTTGTTCCCTTTTGATAGCCATACGCACCCAAATGGTCAGCGCGGAGGATATCCAGGGAAATCATGATGACGTTGGTGTACTCATGTCGTTTAGGGATAGGCACGGCAACTTCGGCACTTCCGACACTACCACTACAGCAGATGATCAACATGAAAAGGGTGATGGCAACAGCATGAATGCCGCCTGAGTTCCTAGTCACTTCTTTTGCGCCCCCATGGCCTGTGAATCATAAACCGGGTTCAGACCGGGCAGCCACTGTTTGGCATCCAGATCGTGACCGATGGCCTTGAAATGGGCAAAGAGTTTCTGCTCCAGCTCATAGGCCCTTCTCGGCTCCAGCTCAACCAGATTCTTCAATTCGCCCGGATCCTTGTTCAGATTATATAGTTCACGGCTTTTATTCTCCAAGGTATAGACCAGCTTCCAGCCATCTTTTGTCTGGATGCCGCGTTTGTAGGTATATTGGCGGTAGTCGGTCTCAAAGAAGACATCCTTTGCTATACTATTTCCTTTCAGTCCTGACACAAGACTTACACCGCGCAATTGTTTTTTCGGCATCTCAACATCCAGCAGATCAAGAATAGTCGGCATCAAGTCGATACTGCTGACTTGGTCCTTGATGACCTTGCCATCGGAGCGCCCCGGAAGCTTGATGACCAGCGGCACGTGAATCAGTTCGTCATAAAGGCTGAAACCGTGATCCATGCACCTGTGTTCAAAGAACTCCGTACCATGGTCAGAAGTCAGCACAAAGATCGTCTTGTCCATCAGCCCCATCTGCTTGAGTTCTTCCATAAATATTTTGAATTTGGCATCGGCACGCTGGATTTTTTCATCGTAAATGCCGCGCCAGAACCGGATATCCTCGTCCCGTACTGATACTGATCGTTTTTCCAAACCTTCTTCACGCAAAAGTTCCTGTTCTTTGGCTGAACCGATGTAGCGCTTGTCATACCCCTTGTCGACAAAACGGTAGTCAAAACCTTCATCAGGCACGTTCTGTCCGTGCATGTCGTAGCCGTGCAGGAACATGAAGAACTTTTTGTCCTTGTTGCCCTTCAGCCACTCCAGCGCCTTCGGGATGCTGACCCCCATGCTGCCGAACTTCCCTTTTTCAAAGAAATAGGTATCAAAGCCCTGGCCATAGCCGAAACCGCCGCTTACTCCGGCATTGCCGGTAAAACCGCCGGTGGCGTAACCATTGTGGCCCAGTATCTCCGCCAAGGTGACAAGCTCAGGCGACAGTTCTTTCAAATTTGATAGTTTGTTTTTTGGGGGATTAAAAACGGAAAACTTGTTGGTCAATCCGTGTTCGGAGGGATACACGCCTGTGAACCAGGTCATGGAGGCGGGCACGGTCCAGGAGGCAACAGAGATGTTGTTGGTGAAATTGAAACCCTCCTTGGCCATGGCATCGATAGTCGGGGTAATGTTGCGCTGATACCCCAGTGAGCCGACATGCGCAGCCTGCAGGGCATCGAAACTGACAAAAACCAGATTGCAGTTCTTGTACTTGAGAGGCAGTTCTGCGCCCTTCATTTCAGCGGCGAAGCCTGCGTCTATCATAAAACTGGGGAGGGCCATGGTTGCGGCAATTGCTCCAGTCGTTAACGCAGTTTTTTTTATGAATTCTCTCCGGTCCATGGTCTTCGGCTGTGAGTCGTTCTGTGACATAATTACTCATCCTTTGGTTATTATTACGTTGACTACTGCCTCAGTACACATCCAGATCACGCCCAACCACCAGTTTGCCGCCATAACCCTTCATCTCGTACAGCAAATCATCTGGCGTCGAAGCCAGTGGCCGTTTTTCCGGCCGCAACGTAATGGTATTATGGTAGGTGACCAGCAAGCCAGGCTTGGCTTTCGTGGCCAATTCGGCCAATTGTGCTGTTGTAGTATGGTATTTGGCTACATATGCCAGAATATCATACCCCTGGGAATTGGGCCGCATCGGGTTATTCAGGAATTTGAGCGTCTGCGCCTCATGAATCAGCACATCACAGCCGCGGCAGGCATCGATGGTGGCCTGGACCGGTGTAGTATCGCCGCTGATAACAATTGTGCGGTCAGAGGTTTCAAAACTGTAGCCAAAGCTCTGCGGCCACTCGCCATGCCGGGTTGGGAAAGCGGTCACAGTAACGTTGGCATCCTGGTAAACTGCACCAGCCTTGATCTCATGGACATTCACTTTCCACCCCTCAGACGATTCCTTTTCCATGCCGTCCCTGCGGACGGAAATATCCTCCTGATAGGCCGCCAAAACATGTTCGGTCATGTTTTTCAGCCCCTTGGGGCCATAGACTTCTAACGGGACCCGACGTCCCATGACCCACGGGGTCAGGATCAGGTCAGGATAGCCAGCCGTATGATCGGAATGCAGGTGGGTCAGAAAGACGACCCGCAGGTTGGTCGGCTCCAGCGCCGTTATCCCTTTAACAAGATAGGCTGCTGCTGCGCGGCGTACCACCCCGGGCCCGAAATCCACCAGATAGGCACTGCCGTTCACCACAATCGCCGTTGCAGGACCGGAGCGATCAGGATCCGGTTGCGGTGTTCCGGTGCCAAGCATAACGACTTTCGTGCTGCCGGACTGTTGTCCAGGAGATTGCGCCAATACTGAGGTTGCCACTACCAATAGCAAAAGCAATGTGACACTGCTCCATATGCGTCCCGTGAATCGGCAATGAATCGGCATCAGGTTAATTCTCCAAACTACAATATAACAGGCGAGACCTCCGATGTTTTGCCAACTTCGAAGGTCTCGCCTGAAATAAACGCAAGCGATTCAGCAGGTATAAACAAATGCGTTCCCCACAATTCGTGGAGTAGAGTATTTTGTTTTTCAGGTATGGACTTCTTTCGCTTCCAATAATCGCCTTTAAAAATCGGCCTTCAATGTCAGAATATCTCTATTTATTAATTGCAAAAAGTCAACTCCCCGCCGTAAGCTGCTGTTTTAATGACACCTTGCAAAGGAGTCATATTTCACTGCACTGTGCTCTTGGGCCCACGCTTGTGAAACTTTTTCACCTGCAAATTTATCCCCTGCAGCTTTTGATCTTTTTTGACAGTCACCCAAAATGGTTTAAATTCACCCGTGATGTTGAGAAACTCTCCCTCTTCTGGGGCTCCTCCTCCATAGACACTCCTTACCTTCAGATAAAATGTGCCTCCATCATGGACTCGCAACTGGTACTTGCCGTTTTTGTCCGTCCTTTCAGAAATAAAGACCGGTCTTCCCGATATTTCCTTTGATAGGTAGGCAAAGACCAAGGCCCCTTCAACTGGTTTGCCCTCAATGTCGGCAACAATTCCTTCGACCGCGGTTACGCCTTTGCCACGTTTGTTCATGTCCGGTCTCCATACGAACACCCCGGTAAGTACACCGAGGTTAAGCTTGTCGCCTGAAGTAACAATCAACGGCAGTGGATTTCCCTCGGCATCTCCATGAAAATAATGATATTCGATAACTTTTGGCGGACCCATTTCACCATCGGGATCCTTTTGGGCAGCCGTTAAATAGTAAGTACCCTCCGGCACATCTATTGAAAATTTCCCCTCCATATCTAAGGGAGAGATCAAGTCAGGGACACGCCAGTATTTGTCTTTGGAAGGAGGGACACCCAATGATTTATCGTACAAAAATACAAACCCGTTAATCATCTGGGTTTTGCCAATCATTACCTGTCCGGAGATAGTTGCATTTGTAACTGATGATGTACCTGTTTGGCCGGAATTGGAGGGTGTTTCACTGTATGCAGGGACTACCGTTGTTAAAAAAAGAATAATCAGGCACCACAGCTTCATAATGACCTCATTCGGTTTTTTTGCGAGAGACGCTGATCAAAGTCATTATGTCAGCGCCTCTTGCATACTCTTCAGCAGGGATGAATCACTGTGTTCCCTACGATTCTGGGAGGAGTGTATTTTGTTTTCTTCATTTTTTAACTCCTTTCTCTCTGCGTGATATTTGCCGCAAGGCTAATAATAATGATTTATCTCATAATCCTGTTGCGATGGCAAACAACCAGTGCGCGTTGTTCTACTTTTACGCCGAATTTAATTTTCCGTACAGACATTCGCCTCTTCCGAATATGGTTTGGCATACACCATGGCCTCGCTGTAAGGTGATTTATCCTCCCCGCTGACCGATCTGACACGGTAGCGATACTGCTTCCCAGGGTCGATAGCAATGCCGTCGGTATAGGTCAAGGTTGCACCATCCAAGGTTTTGAGCAGCACCCAGTTTCCATCCCTTACCTGCCGTTGAAGTTCATAACCGGTCGGCGCATCGCATGCAATGGGCAGACAAACTATTGCCGTCCAGTCGAGCCTGATCCTGAACCCTCCGTCCAAGGCAGTGGCGGTCAGATTCTGTAATGGCATGGCCGATGTCGTAGCACACTCCTCGGTACTATAGGCGGAATCTCCGCCGGTACTGTTCCACGATTTCAACTGATAACAATAGGTCGTATTTTCTGTCAAGCCACTGTTCTGATAGAGCGTTGTGCTCGCCGACAACGAAGGGCAGGCAACAGTGGGATAGTCATAACCACAATAATTTTCAACATAGGTTACTGTCACGTTGTCGATCTGGCTATAGCTGCCGGCTCCCTCCTTTCGCTCTATTTTGTAGTTTGTGGCACCAAGCTTGACCGGCCAGGAAATGTCGATCTGTTCCGCCGACACAACAGTGGTTGTAACTGTCGGAGCAACCGGTGTGGTGGTGGTGGACACTTCGTTGCTTGCTACCGAGGAACCTGCATTATTATTGGTGCTGATTCGGTAATAATAGAGTGTACCGGCTGTCAGGCCGGTGTTTGTGTAAGTGACGGCATCGGCAGCGGTTGTAACTAATGTACCCCAAGCTCCGGCAGCGCCGATCTTGCGCTCGAGCTTGTAGGAAGTGTTGCCGGCCACATTGTTCCATGTCAGGACTGCCTGCGCGGCAGTGACGCCACTTGGAGCGTCCAGTGTCGGCGGAACAGCCAGGGTGGTCTGGCTCCGCTCAATGCTGTAGCCGGAATCTCCTGAGCTGTTAGTGGCATATAATCGATAGCAATACCAGGTGCCGGCGGAGCGGCTGGTGTGGTTGTAGGTCGTCGCGTTTTGACTTATGTTGATTGGGGTATTCCAGCTTCCGGCAGAGCAATCCGCGCCGCTGCGCTCCTTCCATTCCAGCCTGAAGCCTGTCTCGCCATACATGCTGTTCCAGGAAAGGCTGATCTGGGAAGTGGATGGAGAGGTCGGGGCATTGAGGGTCGGAGTCGGAGGGATGGTGGTGACCGGTTGGGCATTACTCCAGGCCGAGTATCCACCGTCGTAGGTGTCCCGTAGCTTGTAGCGGTAGGTATAACCTGACGTAAGGCCTATATTCTGATAGGTTATTGTGTCAGCCGCCAGGGTGGCGATAGTCGAACAGTTATTCCAGTAGGAATCATTATTGAGATAGGTCGGATTAGTTGCGTTTTGCGGAGTAGTGAGCTGGGTAAACTGACAGCGCTGCAGCTCATAACCGGTATTTCCTGCCACGTTGCTCCAGGAAAGATCAACCTGTGTGGTGGTGATTCCAGTCGGCGCATTCTGGACCGGTGCTGCCAAGGGGGTGAACAAACAGGGCGCGTTACTGTAAATATCTGGAGGATTGTTAGGCAGGGTGCTGTATGCCTTGACCCGGTAGCAGTATTCTGTTGAAAGACTCAGGCCGGTATCCGTCTTGGTAACGACGTCAGCCCCCATTCCTATGGCGCCTGTAACCTCGGCCCATGTGCCGTCTGCCCCCTCTTTCCTCTCCAGGGTGTAATTGGTTGTCCCGTTGATATTGTTCCATGAAACCAGGAGGGATGTCTCCGAAGCGGGTGAAATGGTCAAGACAGGCGCAGTCAGGTAAGTCCAGGCGATGATGGCGTTGCTCGGCGCCGAACTGTTGCCGGTTGTATTGGCGATAATGCGGTAGGCGTAGGCATAGCCGGATGTTCGTCCCGTGCGCGAATACGTGAGGACATCGACTCCCGGGCTGTTGATCGTGGTCCATGTAGGCCAGTAAGACGTGTTATTTATGTATGCCGCTGTGCAGTAAGTAATATCGATGGTCTGGTTATTTCTATTACAGACTGCTTCCTGGACACTGTAGCCAGTTTCTCCGGCAACGTCAGCCCAGACCATGTCCACTTGGGTTTGGGATACACTGGTGGCGCTGGTAAGCGTGGTGGGGGTAAAAAGTGTCAGCCCCCCCTGTTCACTGCTGTAGTCGGAGTCGCCGGATGCGTTGTATGCCCTGACCCGGTAATAATACTGGGTATTAAACGTAAGCGGTGGTGTGTTGTCTATGTAGGTAAGAACATCCGTTGTACGTGTGGTGATTTGAGACCACGCCCCTCCTGCCCCTTCCTTCCGCTCGATCTTGTAACCTGTTTCACCCACAACATTGGTCCAGTTAATTGTCACCGAAGTTGTGGTAATGGTGCCGTTGGCGGCCATGGCGGGCGCTGCCGGCTTGGTGATTGCGCTGGGCTCGTTGCTTGCCAAAGAATATCCGACAGCGCTGTTGGTGCTGACCCGGTAATAATAGGTTGTGCCGGGGCTCAGCCCGGAATCGACATGGAAGTTCACATCGGTGGGTTTGGTGGTAAGGTCAGCCCATGCCCCGGCCCCTATCTTCCGCTCGATCTTGTAGCCGGTATTGCCGGCAACCTGGTCCCAGTTCAGAGTGATCTGGGTGGGAGAATCCACGGTCAGCGGCTCCAGGGTTGGCTTCTGGAGCCTGTTGGTGACACATGTTTCGGTCTTTCGCGAGTTGAGACTGCCTGAAATGGCCTCGATCGTATAGCAATAACTGGTGCCGGGCAGCGAAGCAGTAGTGTCCGTGTAGGCAAGCTGACCTGCGGCGGGCGAGCTTATCAGGGTCCAGACACTTAGCGGACTGGAGGGGCCTAACGTCCGAAAAATTTTAAAGGACGGGCCGCTGGCAGGTACCTGCCAGGCCAGATCGATCTTGGTGTAATCCGCCTGAGCCGTTGCCGTGAAAGGCCCAGGAACCAGCAGGTAAGGGTTGGTCTGTTTCAGTACGATGTAATCCGTATTGTCGGTTGCAATGGAGGCAAAGCCGGCAATAAAAGCCTCACCACGATAGTTGACGGTGATTGCAAGGGTCTCGTCCTGCAAAGCGGATTTATCATAAGTCATTGCCCCCAGATAGGTCCCTTCATAATCATAAATTAGGGAAAGGACGTCTGAGCTGGCATCAAAACCAGTATCCGTATCCAATCCGGCCCTGGTATTGCCAGCCAGATATATGTAACCGGATGCATCCATTGTCATGGCAGTGGCGTAGTCATAGCCGGCCCGGTCAAAGTTCCTGTTCCAGATCTCCGAACCATCGGCCGGATTATATCTGATCAGGCGAAAATCACTGTCGGTGGCGCTCATATAGGCAGTACCGCCAACCACCACCTCGCCATCGATCGGATCAACCTTAACCGACACGGCCCGGGCATCTAAACCGGTTTTATTGTAGGACGCAGACCAGATTCTTCTCGCTCCTGCCGGGACAAGCGCACCGTCATACTTGATGGTGTGGAATACAAAATTGCCGGCACTGTTTTTTGCATATCCGCTGACATAGGCATTTCCGGCTTTGTCCACATCTATGGAAAGCGCCTTGTCAGCACCAAAACCGCTGTCAAAGACATCCGACCAGATGATGGCTCCGGTAGTACCGTTGTATTTGTTGGTAAACCAGTCAAAGCTGCCGCTGGGATCAGCCGTCTTATCGTAACTGTAGCCGGTTACGAAGATATTGCCGGATGCATCAAAGGCCACTGCAGTAGGGAGGTCGTTACGGCCACTGTCGTAGATAATCGGGGTCCAGGGACGGGTGCCGTCATTAGCGTATTTGACGATGAATGTGTCGTCATCCTGCGGAACGGATGAGTTGCCGCCATGGCCGATAACAACGCTGTTGTTGGATCCGTCCCGGACCATCGCGATCGCGGTGGCCAGGTCAATGCCGTTCAAGGTGCCATACTGGTGATCCCACAGCAAACCCGGCTCTACAGCCGGATCATTCAGGCCGGCAGTGGCAACCTTTCTGGTATAAAGATCATCGCTTTTGTCGCCTCCACCGGCAAGATAAGCCGTACCGGTGACCAGTACATTGCCCGAGCTGTCCAGGGCAACACCGGCGGCCTGATCTGTGCCGCCGTCGCCGCTGTCGTAGCGTGCCTTCCATTTCAACGCGTTATTGTCCCGGTCAAGTTTGAAGGTCATATAATCGTATGAAAACGAATCCTCCACCCCTTCTTCGGTCAGGTCGCTGTAGCCGGTTACCACGGGATGATTGTCGGAATCGATCGTGATGGCCGTGGCAATGTCATCCAGGCCGCCGTCGTAAAGGTAACTCCAGGATGGTGCAGTATAGCTGACAACTTTGGTCAGGGCTCGTGCTTCGTTGCTGTGGTCCGAATCATCATTGTCGCTGTTCCAGGCCCTGACCCGGTAGTAATAGTAGTTGTTGGCGGTGAGGCCGGTATCGGTATAGGTGACCGTGTCGGCCGGAAGCGGTGACGGCACTGTCGTTATATCAACGAAGGTACCGCCTTCACCCAGCTTGCGCTGAATGACGAATTTATCTTCATTGATGGAGTTGTCTTTCCAGGTAAGGGTTATGGAGGTATCGGAGGCAGCTGCAGCTGTCAGGCCGGTGGGGGCATTGAGCGCCCCGAAGTCGTACTTGACGACCTCAAAGTTATAGCTGGTCGCTGTGCTGTCGGACCAGCCGGCCACATAAACACTCCCCGGCACAGCACCACCTGCAGGTTCCAGGGCAATGCCGATTGGCCGGTCGTTCTTGTTGTCGCTGCCGGTAAAGGCTTCTTCCCAAAGCAGGGTGCCATCATCCTTTTTGTATTTGAGGGTCAGGAAATCATCATTGCCAGAAACCGTGCTGTAACCTGTGACAAAGACCCCGCCATCCAGCGCTTCATCCACCACGATGCCATCCGGAATGTCAGTGGCGTCGTTGCCCGCATCAAAGATCGCCTTCCATTTCAGGTCGCCGTTGGCGCCATCGTAACGGGCGGTAAAGAAATCATCATTGCCGGCCAGGGTATTGGTTATGCCGGTGACATACACATAACCGGCGCTATCCACCCATAACCCGGTCGGATCGTCAGTGCTATTGCCGTTGTAGGTTTTTTCCCAGACAGGGGTGTCGCTGGCAGGATCGTATTTGGCGGTATAGATGTCCGTATTGTTCTGGGCATTCATACTGGAACCTGTGACGATTACATTGCCGGCAACATCCATCCTGACCGCTTTTCCCATGCAGTCGCCGCTGTCGGAATGACGCCACTGCCTGATGAATGACTTGTCCAGAGCATATTTGCGGGTGAGCATATCAAAGGTCGCACCCCGCCCGGAGTAGCCGGTTACGGCAAGGCCGGTACTGTTGACGGCCATGGCCAGTATTTTATTGATCTTGTTGGGGTTGGCCGAGTCGTCGAATATCTCCGTCCAGGTGGGAACAGCGCCGGCTGAAGGGTATTTGATCACTACAAAGTCGTCTGTCTGCGCTCCATTGAAGTATGAACCGGCCACGTAGATGTTGTCGGAACCGTCCACGGCAACTGCGGCGGCGGAATCGTTGCCGCTGGTGTTGGTCAGGGTGTGCTGCCAGAGTACCGCACCTGTGGCGCCATCATATTTTATGGTGTGGATATCCCGGTCAGAGCCGTTCCAGGTGTAGCCGGTCACAATGATGTTATTGGCTGAATCAACCGTTACCGCTGTGGCAACATCCTCGCCAACGCCGCCGAAAGTGACCGGTGCCCAGGCTGTTCCGCTGCCGTCGGCATTGAATTTCACCACATAATAATCATTGGCATTGCTGTCCGTATAGCCGACAACGATTGTATTGCCGGCTGAATCCACGGCCATTGCCTTGGCTTCCTGTTTGCCGGCCACAACATTCGTCCTGGACCAGAGCTTTTCACCACCCATGGCGAATGCCGGTGCAGAGAGTGCGATTGAGATCAAGATGACCAGAACCCAAAAGGGCCATGACGGCATAGAGGTGAAGCTGGCGTTTTGCCGCAAGTTCTTTTGCCTGTCCTGAATGATCTTATATATCTGACCCATGAAATTGCCTCCGCTAGTGTACAGCAGGTATCTCTTGCCACCCCTCCCGCATCGGCAGGAGGGCTCTGTTCTTACCAACGTGTCACGTCGTTCCAGTAGTTCTTGGTTGGATAGGTGCCGGGATTATAGGGGGCGCTGCCGTGGCAGCTTGTGATGGCCTCGGGGCTGGTGTTGCGCACGCCGAGCGTGCTGCCGATAGGGTAGCCACGGTGCTCGCCATAGCTGTGCGCGCTGCCGCTCTGAGCCTGAGCATACCAGTGTACTCCTTCAGACACCTTGCCGCCGCGATGCTTGTAATCCAGGCAGTCGGTCTGCATGAGCCTTGGCAGGCCGGAGTTGTGCGGCTGATGGCACTTGGAGCAGGTAAAGGAATGCTCCAGATTGAGCCCCCAGCCTTTGACCGATTCATGGATGCGTTGAGCGGTCCTGAAGTCCTTGGTCCTGACGCTGCCGTCGGAAAGCATCTCCTTCTTGTGGCAGTTGAGACACAATCCGGCAAATTGGCTATCCTTTTCATTGATGCGCGTGGAGCCGCCAAAGGTGGTGCGGTCCAGGTTGTACTTGACCCAGGGCTGGGTCGGGGTAGGATGGCCACGGTATTTTCCCCATGATTTTGCCACGGCAGGAGGGGCAGGCTGGACACTTGTGCCGGTTGGATCAACCGGCGGCATATCTTCCTTGTAGGGTGAGGTCATCCAGGTACCTTTGAGTAGCGGCACGGCGTAGGGCTGATTGCTCCCCAGGGTCGGGCTGACGCCGTGCGGGTCGTGACAGCCGCTGCAGAGGCCGTTCACGGTTGCCGAATAAGGTACGATCCTGTAGCTGTCACCCGCAACCAAGGTATTGTCGAAGGCCTCCACCGTCAGGGTGGTAGCGGTGTTGCCGGTGATCTTGCGGATCTGGGTGCTGTTACTGCCGCTGCCCATCAGGAGGTAGAAGTTCAGCCACTTGTTCACGGTCCAGACCTTGGCACTGTCAACGAGGGTTGTTGTAGAACCACCGGTGGCGGTCCCAAAGTCTTTGGCAAGATTTTCATTGGGTTGGCCGGTCGGCGTCGATGCCTTCATATGCCCCCCCAGAATCGTCTTCCTGCTGTCCAGCCAGCCAGTGGCATTGTTTTTGGTGATAAACCCCTTGGTACCTTGACCGAACATGGGTGTGTCCTTGTAGCCCATGATCGGCGCTGTTGCGCCAAAGGTCGAGGTGTAGCCCCAGGGGGTCTTGCCGGTAGGTACGATTGCCCCTGCCGTAGCGGTGTTGTGGCAGTCAAAGCATTGCCCGGCGCCGGCGCCGAAAGGATTGACCCCGGAGGCATTGGACGAGGCCTTATAGTCGTTGGCGTAACCGCCCATTTCCTTTCTGGTTTCCTTCAGGTTGGCTCCGTTGGTGGTGCCGTTGAAGGTGACATAGCTGGAGGTTGTCCCAAGCACCTTGGAACCGTGGGAGTTGTGGCAGTCAAAACATTGTACGTTCCTGTTGTTGGCTCCGCCACGGGTATCGGTAATGACGCCGTCAAGACCGGTGGTGGTGTTCCAGCCCCCGCCGTTGGCCACGGCATTGCCGTGGGCCGAGAATGACTTGGTGATGTCTTTCTTGGCTGCATTGGTTGTGGCAACGTACTTGCCCCACTTGGTTGTTCCGGTCTGGGAGTAGCGGGAAGCGATACTCTGCAGATCCCAGGCGTACTGGCGCGGGGTCTTGCAGTCGCCAAACGGGTCAGCGTCATTATTCTGATCACTATGGCAGGAAAGACAATGGTTGCTGATATTGCTGACCTCTGCTCTTTGCAGGTCGCCGTCGACCGCCATGTTCTTCGCCAGGAAGGTTGTGGCGGAGGTGGAACTGTAGAATGTCGGCCGGACTCCGTTGGCCTGCCAGATCACCAGGTCAACCACGTCATCCTTCACGGAGGTGTAATTCTTGTAGTTGTAACCGGTATGGCGCAGGTTGTCGATCAGGCCGTCAGGAGTAGCTTCCCAGTGGCAGGCGTAGCAATGTTTGTTGTTGGTTTCAACCCCCTGGACATGGTGGGAATTGGCCTTCATCTGTCCCATGATATCCATGCGCCTGCCAACGGTGCCGGTGTGGCACTTGGTGCAGTCGCGGGGCAGGCCGAAGGCGGTGTGTTTCGGGATCGGCTTGCTGCTTTCATGGCACTCTGTGCAGTTCTGTTTGTTGGCATGGCTGTCGGCAAAACGGTGCTCATGACAGGTGGTGCAGCGCCGGGTGTAGTTGTGGCCGTCACCGTAAGCAGCGGTGTAATGTTTGCTGACAGGGGAGTGGCAGACATTGCAGACGCCGTCGATCGTGCCTGTTTTTTTGACGTAATCCGCTCCACCGACCCCCAGGAATACCACGTCTTTCTGTTTGCCGGCCTTGGGAGTTCCAAACCAGCCGTCGGTTTCGGAGGTAACCTTTTTCTGGATCATGAAGATATTGCTGTCACCATGGGGGTCATGGCAATCCCAGCAGAATTTGCCCCCCTTCCAGATACCCATGGCTGCCGAGTAGGTTCCGAAATTGGGGGACTTGACGTCAGACTGGATCTTTGTCCAGCCGCCGCTGTTGGTGAATGCGCGATAATGCTTATAACCGAAATGACCGGCCGAGGCCCGGGCCTTCTTGGGTTTGATAAAGCCGGTGCCGGGGTCGTAGCCCAGGGAGTATTTGAGCGGATTGCTTTCCGGGGCGACATGGCAACTGACGCACTGGTTGCTGCTGTCATCGTCATGGCACTGCAGGCAGACCCCCATCTGCAGGTACTGGTTTTTGACATCAGCTTTCATTTCCGGAGTCCAGACTCCGGCATTAACGTTATGGGTCTTGCTGTCATTGTCATGGCAGCTCGCACCGTTGATACAGTTGGCTACATAGGTGTGATCAGTATATTTGGTTTCAGTGGAGGTGTTTTTGAATGTATAAACTATGCCGCCCAAGGTCGCTTGCGGTGACAGTGATTCGGTCTGGCCAACATGGCAGGCAAGACATTCAATATTGGTTCCCTCCATGTGACAGTAGACGCATTCCTTTTCAAAACGACGCTCGTACTGGGTATGCATCTTCAGGCGATAGATGTTGGCATCGTCCTTGTGGAGCACGCTGTTGTCATGGCAGTACCAGCAGGGGTTGCCGGGGAAGTTGGCGGCAGGGTTCTTTGATACCGGATAGGCGCTGGTATAGGATCCGTATATCCCCCGGCCATGGCCGCTGGTTTCCCACTGGGTCTTGTTGATTCGACCCTGGGTGCCGTTGAAGGCGTTGTAGTCGTCTACATCGCCGCCGGTGGTCCCGTGGCAGCTCAGGCAGGTTACGGAGTTGACCGTGTCGCCCCAGACCGGGTTTGCCCCGGCAGGATGGCAGAGGGTGTTGCTGCAGATCCTGGTGTCAGGATCATAACTGGCCTCCACGTTCTTGAAGTGTACATCCTTGGTCTTGTTTACATGGAAGGCAGCATCGATATGGGATACCTCGCTCATGCCGCCCGCAGGAATGCCATTATCGTGGCAGGAGGTACATTCACCGTTCAAAACCGTCTTGGCATGGCACTGGTCGCAGGTAAAGTCGGTCTGCGCATGGCGGGGATGGGAGTTGGGACGGGCCGAGAGCGGACCCTGATTGGGAAACATTGGCAGAGCCCCCATCCATTCCTGGCCGACCGGCCAGTGGTAAGCGGAAACATTGCCGAATGTAGGCGGCAATGTCCAGAGCTTGCCGGTGGGGTCATCCGCATGCACCTTGCCGTCATGGCAGCCGATATTGGAGCAGGAACCGGTGGGGTGGCCGTGACAGGCGTTGCACTCAGTCTTGGGTGCGGTCCAGGCAATTGGCCGTACATCTTCGGGGTCGGTGGTGCCGTCGCTATGGCAATACACATTGTTGCAGACCTTGGTTACCGGATTATAGCTCGGCGTAGACCGGTTACCCATGGCCCATTTTGCCGCCATCTCGATATCAACGGTCTTATTCACATGCTTTGAGGAGTCCTTGATCGTCCCGTCCTGGTTCATGGTGGCATTATGGCAGTAATAACAGGGGTATTTCCTGACCCACTGCTGCCCCACCAGGCGGTGGTGGGCATTGGAGGCCATGCTGAGATCCGGGGTGCAATAGCCCTTTGAGCTGCTCCAGGCGCCAAAGATCGTCGAGCAGTTGGCAAAGGTGCTGTCGGATGTTTGAGCCGGAGCAAGGTTGGGATTGGGGTTGGTGGAAAGACCCTTGTGGCAGGAGTAGCACTGGGTGGTCGCGCCGGACCAGGTCACGGTTCGGTTCGCCGGGCCAACGTTGCCGAATTCATCCTTGCGGCCGTCGCTATGACAGTAAATGGAGTTGCAGGAACCGTTTCGCACCGGAAATTGGCTTGGAAGATATGCGGGATAGGTTACATCTCCGCTATATGCGCCGCCGGTGTTGGGAAAGGTGGTGAACCGCACCATGAGAGAACGTTTGCCGGCGCTGGTGGCGTGGGCAAATCTGTTGGCATCGCTCAGGTGATTCGGATGGCAATAAATGCAGCTGGCTGTGTCGGTTCCTAAGTTCTGGCCATGCTTTTTACCATGGGCGCCGTCAGATGGCGGAGCAGCATGGCAGCTTGTGCAGCTGGTATCCGCAGGGTCGCTTCCCCAGGCCGGACTTGGGAATTCAAAGTGGCAGTTTACGCTATTGCACGATCCTAGTGCAGGAGTGCTGGTCTGGGGCCAGGCCGTGGTTATGTTGTTATAGGAAGTTGCTGCCGGCGAATTGTTGATCCTGGAGGAAATACGTATATTGCCGTTGCGGTGCGAGGCGGTGTAACTGCCGCTCCCGGGATGGCATGCGGCGCAGGAAGCCTGGGTTGCGCCATCACCCATATGGGTACGGTGATTACCCTGAAAACCGCCACTGGAGGGATTTCTGAAGGATGCGTCCACAGGACGGTAATCTGCCGTACTTTCTGTTCCGTGGCAACCGTAGCACTGAAGCGCTGCTTCTGCTGTTGCATTCAGAATCACGGCAACAAAATAAACAGCAACACATGTCATAAAAGTAAAGGACTTGTATCTAGCGCAGACCAAACTGCACCTCCCAGATGGTTCAAGATAGTGTATTGTTGCCGTCAAATGACAGATTATTAAAAAATTGTACGTGTGATGCCCTTTGGAACCAGTTTGAACGGCAGGTTAAAATTAATAAAAGTATCTAACTGCTTGCCAAACATCTGTATATGAAAAATTTCATATGAACCGAATTTTATATATGCAATAATTATGCCATTCTGATAAATGGTTGAAAATGTCGCTTGGGGGTTCTTTTCGGACTAATTTGGGTGGGCTTTAAACAAAAAAATGGAAAATATTTTGCCACACGTTTCTGGATGCGTTTGAAGGTAACGCTCCCATATCCATGAATTATGTTGCCGGCCATGGATGCAGACGATCGTGCATAGTCAGCAAGGTTTTTCGCACTAAGAAATCGATAAGATAAGGTTGTGTCTGTTATTTATGGCGGCAGCAAATAGGCAGGTGCTCATCACGATGGGGCATGCGGGGTTTGGCAATGCATAAAAGAAAAGGAGCTAGCCATTTTGGGCTAACTCCTTGAACTTGCTGGTCGGGATGACTAGATTCGAACTAGCGACCCCCTGCTCCCGAAGCAGGTGCGCTACCAGGCTGCGCTACATCCCGAAGAACCTTTTTTCTAGCTGGTTCGAGGAGATTTGTCAAGGGGAAAGGCGGCATTCATCATCCCCGCTAAGCTAACAAACGCAAACTTAATGTTTCTTGACAGCTCTGATTTCCGACATATATTATCAAAAATGATGCAGTTATTTGCATTCATATAATCGCACGAAGGACGGTCTTTATGAACTATCTGCTTAATCTATATCTGCACTTGAAGATACGTACCCGTATAATTTTACTCTGCGCATGTTACAGCTTCTGCATTGTCGCCGCAGTAGTGACTGGACGTACCTTCTCCACAGAAATCTCCATAGCATCGACCGCAGTTTTTGTCCTGCTGGGCGCCTTCTTCAGCGGTCTGCTGTTCTGGTCGGTCAATGATGCCCTTAGCCGCATAATTTCCTATCTAAAGGAGATGTCCGATGGGAATCTGGGGCAAACAATATCAGCCAAACGCAATAACGAAATAAGCACGATTATCAGGACCATCGATAGCCTGCAGACCACCATGAGGGACATAATCTCCCAGCTGATGCAAACCTCCGAGCAGGTAGCCCTGGCTTCCAGAAAGCTGAATGCAAATGCCGACCAGATAGCGGTCGGCAGCAACGAGGTTGCTTCCCAGACCAACACCGTGGCCGTTGCAAGCGAGCAGATGGCTGCAACTTCCAGCGATATCGCGCATAACTGCCTGTCCGCGGCAGAAACATCAAACCGCGCCAGCGACACCGCCCGATCCGGTGCGGATGTTGTCAGGCAGACCATCAACGGTATGGAACGTATTGCCCACAGTGTGAAGGATGCAGCAAAAACGGTTGAAGAATTGGGTGCCCGGTCCGACCAGATCGGTCAGATTATTGGCACTATCGAGGACATTGCCGACCAGACAAATCTTCTGGCGCTCAATGCCGCCATAGAAGCCGCCCGTGCCGGTGAACAGGGCCGGGGCTTTGCCGTTGTTGCCGACGAGGTTCGTGCCCTGGCCGAACGTACCACCCGTGCTACCCGTGAGATCAGCGAGATGATCAAGGCCATCCAGAAAGAGACCAAAGGGGCGGTTCTGGCTATGGAGGAGGGGGTGGCAGAGGTGGAAAAAGGGACGGAAAGCTCCATGAAATCAGGACAGGCGCTGGAATCCATACTCTCCCAGATAAATGACGTCACCATGCAGGTGAACCAGATAGCCACGGCAGCCGAAGAACAAACCGCCACAACGGGTGAAATCACAAACAATATCCAGCATGTCACTGAAGTCGTGCAGCAGACAGCCCAGGGCGCCGCGGAAACCGCCGCGGCATCATCTGCGCTTTCCGGCGAGGCCGAGGAACTCAGGCGGCTGGTTGGAAGATTCCGGTTGTAACAGGTCTCCTCAAAATCGGACGTTCTAAGATAATTATCAGCTTGATCATGCAGCTGGGTTACATGATTTGACCCGATCACATCAGTTTATCCCCTTATCCCAAAAACAAGTGCCATTAGTATTAATGGATATAGAGCCGAACTTGCCTTTTCGAGGACTTTCGGGTAGCATTACCGACTACCGTACTTGGGCTGGCCCGTCTGTATCCAACGCGGCTAGGTTAGCCGCCTTTTTTTGTTTTTTATATTTTGCGTGGGGCTGAACAGTTGCAATACCCCGCAGGAGGATATGGAAGCATGAGCGATGTTATCAAAAAGCAGATAAGAGAACTTCTCAAAGAGCACAATGCCGTGCTGCTGGCCCATAACTACATGCGCGACGAGGTGCAGGAGATCGCCGATATCACCGGTGATTCCCTGGCGCTCTCCATGGAAGCGGCCAAGACCGATGCGGACGTGATCGTTTTCTGCGGCGTGCATTTCATGGCCGAGTCCGCAGCCATCCTCTCACCCGACAAGAAGGTGCTGCTGCCGCGACCGGATGCCGGTTGCCCCATGGCGGACATGGTTACTGCCAGTGAGTTGGAGAGTTTGAAGGCCAGGCATCCCGGCGTGCCGGTTGTGACCTATGTCAACTCGTCAGCCGAGGTCAAGGCCCATTCCGATATCTGCTGCACCTCTGCCAATGCCCTCAAAGTGGTCAAGTCACTGGCCGAGGACGAGTTGATCTTTGTGCCGGACCGCAACCTGGGACGCTACGTGGCCAGGTTTGTCCCGGAAAAGAAATTCATCTTCTGGGAAGGGTACTGCCCGACCCACGAGCGAATGACCGTGGCAGCGGTGCTCAAGAAAAAGGAAGAGCATCCCGATGCCCTCTTCATCTGCCACCCGGAATGCGCGCCCGAGGTCACGGCCCTGGCCGACCATGCCTGCTCCACCAGCGGCATGTATGATTACTGCCGCACCAGTCCCGCAAGGAAGTTCATTATCGGCACCGAGGCCGGCATCCTCTACAAGCTGCGCCAGGAAAATCCGGACAAGGAATTCATCCTGGCCTCGCCGGCCCTGATCTGCCCCAACATGAAGCTGACCTCACTGGAGGACATCCTCTACGCGCTCCAGACCATGTCGCCTGTGGTCACCGTACCGGAGGCAATCCGCGTTAAGGCCAAGGCTGCGCTGGACAGGATGCTGATGGTGCCCAGGGACTGAACCTGCACTGTCCCCAACAGGAGTTTCCCGGGTGACTTGCCATGCTTCCTCACCAACAGGATAAAAATTTGCTTCCTGCAAGCCGTGTGCTTTTTCAGGGAACTGCCTGTGGTTGGCGTTTGCTGCTGATCTTTGCTTTATCCCTACTCTGGCCAACGCTGCTTTTTGCTGTCCAAAAACCCCTTCCAACCAACCCCGCCACTATAATTGTCGGCGGTGACCGCGACTACCCCCCCTACGAATTTATCGATAAAGACGGCCAGCCCAGCGGCTACAACGTGGAGCTTACCCGCGCCATTGCCGAGGTCATGGGGATGAAGGTCGAGTTCCAGCTGGGCGCCTGGTCCGAGATGCGATCCGCTCTTCAGTCCGGCAAGGTCGATGCGCTCCAGGGGATGTCCTATTCGGATGAGCGGGCAACAGAGGTTGATTTTTCCCTGCCCCACACGATCGTCAACCATGCCGTGTTCGCCCGCCGCGATTCGCCAGGCATCACCTCCATGGCCGAACTGGAGGGGAAGGCTGTTGCCGTGCACCGTAGCGGGATCATGCATGACTATCTGGTCAAAAAAGGGTTCAAAGGCCAGCTGGTCCTGACCACTACCCCGGCCGATGCCCTGCGTCAGCTGGCTGCGGGCAAGACCGACTATGCCGTCGTGGCCATCGTGCCGGGCATGTACATCATCCGTGAACTGAAGCTGACCAACCTGCTGCCGGTCGTGCGCAACGTCGCCACCCATCGCTATTGCTATGCCGTTGCCAAGGGCGATACGGAGCTGCTTTCGCGCTTCAACGAGGGGTTGGCTATCCTCAAGAAGACCGGCCAGTACCAGGTGATCTACAATAAATGGCTGGGGGTGCTGGAGCCGCAGGACGT
>JBGSQD010000251.1:0-3018 GCA_041738275.1 Geobacterales bacterium | reverse complement strand
TGAAAGAAGTCCTGAAAAATAGAGCAGCGATTCAATGCCAAGACCTGACAGCGAATTTGCCCGGTCAGTTCCCAGTCCTATCATGCTCCTGAAGTAACGGGAAAACCGGTCAGTACCTCCTGGACGATAGTTCACCGTAATTTGGGACTTTTTCCAGGCCAGATAGAACAAGGAATTTAGCCTGTGGTGAAAAAGATCTAAAAAATCCGTCAGGGATAAATCCTTGCTCCTGATCCTTTCCATGGCAAGCTCGTTGTACCATCGGGGCAGAATCCCTGACGGCCCCACAAGCCCCATGAAAGCAACGTCCATGTAGACGCGGGATTCTTCCTCATCGAATCTGAGACCGGTTATGTCGCTTGGGGGAAAGGAAAACCCGGGCCTGACACTGAAACGCAGAGGTTCATCAATAGGGCGCAAAGCCTCACCAAGCGGCTTTTTATCTGCAAATTGCCGTTCGATGATGGCTATCGCCTGAAAAAAGGTGAAACGATAGAACTCCTTTTCCAGGCTTTGTTCTATAACAGAACCCTGTCTCCGTTCCTCGGCGGCCATATCTTGAATATTTCCTTCCTCTGTAGTGTCTTCACCACAAGCTGTGAAAATGAGTTCACCGATACGTACTGGCCGATGAATCGTTCGAGAATGCAGGCAAACAGATAAAGCGCCGACCCGACAAACTTATCTTCATCAAAGGTCATCTCAACCTGGACCCCACGGCAGAAAGACCGCCCTACTCTCTTGGTCGTATAGCCGGTGCTCAGGGAGACAATGCCGCTGATCTGCTGTCGGGTAGCCGGTGAATTATCAAAATCGTACATTCTGAGGATCTCCTTCAGGGCATCCTCTCCTCCGGCAACGATCGACGTGTAATTGAGCGCAAGATGGGAGATGAGCCGCCACTGCAGGGAATCGTCAAGAGCCGGTCTGCGGGTTCTGGTCGGTTTCACCAGACACCTGATGGCGGAAACCGGAGCAGCGATCTCGGTCTCGAAATCCCCGGCAACATCTCCGAAGCGCATCCGCCCCGGCAGGTCACGGTTAGTGCATGTTGTCTGCACCATCAGGATATCCGCTTCCGGAGAGGCAGTATTGAAGTCCAGTCCAGTAAAAGCCATGGTCAGATCGGTTCCGTCATCACCGTATCTCCCTGACTGGAACCGTCTCGTATGCCAGAAAACGTTCCCCTCTTTCACTCCCGTCCCGGCAAGGTGATGACTCAGTGAATAATACGGCCTGAACTCCTTCTCCCCCCCTTTGGCCATGGGGAGCGAGGAAACACTGTCGATGCTGAATATCTCTGTGGCGTCCTGCCTCCGAATGTCCGGAATAACCGGATAATCCGTCTTTTTATGGGTGATCTGCACCGGTTCCGAGGTACGCTTGAACAGATTGACGATAGGAGTGGCATTGAGGGCAAACATGTCGCCGCTGACCGCAAGACCAGTCTTTGCCGGGCGGTCAAAATAGATCCAGATCTCGAGCGTATCCCTCAGGTTAAGGGATGAGAGCTTATCAAGACCGGTCAGGTCGAAAAAAAGAAACTTCTCCTGGAAACAGAAATACTCCGTAAGAAGAAGATATCCTGGAAAGGATCTGCCGGTGGCCGGAAGCATCGCCTCATCGGTCGAGAAACCGACCGGCTTGATTGCCGCCCCGGTCTGCCGAAACTCGACCGGAATCCCCTGCTGGTTCTGTCCCACAAATTCGACATATGAAGCGTTATTAAAGAGCAGCTCATACATCGGGAAGACATGTTGTCCCTGACCATTGAGGAAAAAACGCAGCGAATTCCATTCCAGCTTGGAAATACTGTTGCCATCGGTAGTTTTTATCGTGATGGCAAGAGCCTGCTGCGCATTGGGGAGTGCTTTTCTAGGGTCTTTGAGAGACGCGGAAACAACCTCCACCGGCCAGAAGGAAAGCGGATATCTGGTCTTGAACTGGCACTGCATCCCGTTGACCTGTTTGGAATAGAGCGAAGTTTCTGCTGGTATGCTGTATCCGGATGGCGGAATCGCCGCCTTGACCGGATCAAAGACCACCACTGACATGGAAGGAATCGGGCTGGTATAGTGAGGATAGAGAATCTGGAAAAAAGCTTCGGTGATTTCCGGGAAATCGTCATCTATCTTTTTGTGTACCCTGCCGCAGAGAAGGGCAAATGCCTCGATCAACCTCTCGGTGTGTGGATCGTCGCACTTGTCGCCATCCAGCTGCAGTCTGCCGGCGATTTTCGGGTATTTACGGGAGAACTCCCCTCCCATCTCTCTGATGAATGAGAGCTCCCGTTCGTAGTAGTGAAGAATGTCGTCGCCCATGAGCCCGCCCGCCTAAAAAACTATCGCTGCCTGTTGATACTGTATTCACACCGGTTACTGTCGAAGAAGGTATCAAAACTGACCGGCTCGCTCTCCTCCTCTAACTTCAGAAGTGCGTTAATCCGGAACTTTACTCTGCGTTCACCTCGTGCCGGACTCTCTACCCGCACCGTAACATTCCTGAGCCTGGGCTCAAACAGGGCTATGGCACGTTCGATCTCCTGGCGAAGTTCGGTGCATACCGAAGGCACGGATGGATTTTTGGAGGTAAAATCCGGCAGGCCGTACACCAGTACCGATTTCCGCAGCTCTTTGCAGGAATCGGGAATCTCATTCGGAAAACAGCGCGTATTGAGAAGGTTTTCAAGATCCCGTTCAACCATTGCGCGCAACTGGCTGTATGTTATGTTGCGATACTGGGCAGGCTCCCCTACCCTGGAGTCCAGTTCCATGTCGATCAACCTGTCCAGTATCGAACCCTGCATCAGAAAACCTCACCAGTTACGCTTGCGGTATTAATCAAGCATTGCTCTTCACGTCATAGGTGAAGTTGTTGTTCCCTGTCTTCTTACCTGTATCATCCTGTTTGACATAATCCTGACTTACCTTGGCGAAAGTGACGGAAAAATTCTCCATGTACTCTGCCCCTGATGAGGCGCTGGTAGATATCGAGGTAATATAGCAGCTTTCCAGCTTC
>JBGSQD010000250.1:0-10851 GCA_041738275.1 Geobacterales bacterium | reverse complement strand
CTGCCGGCGACGTCTCCATCGAACATCAGGTTCAGACGCCGGACATAGCGCTTCAGAATAGCCGCCTGCTCCCTGGTGAACGCCGTCCCGCAGGTGGCTACGACGTTTGGGATGTCGGCGGCCCGCATCTGCATGAGGTCAATGTAGCCTTCGACCACATAGACCTCGCCTTTTTCCTTCATTGCGTCAATGGCGCCGTCCAGCCCGTAGATGGTCGCCGACTTCTTGAATAACGGCGTCTCCGGGCTGTTGATGTATTTGTATCGTGAGTTGGTTGAACTGATCGTTCGGCCGGCGAAGGCAATGATGTTCCCCGATTTATCCTTAATGGGGAAGATCACGCGCCCCCGGAAGTTGTCCCGGTAGCCGCCCGCGGCATCCTTTCTAATCAGCCCGGCCTTTTCCGCGACATTGAGCGGGAGCCTTTCCTTGTCGAGATACTCCACAAGGGTTTTTCCGCTGACTGGTGCAAAGCCGATTCCGAACTGTGTGACCATAGCTTCGGTCATCCGGGTCCCGACGTATGCCTTTGCACCGTTCTGATTTTGCAGCAGGCTATCGTGGTAGAACTGCTGTGCCTTAGCCAGGATATGTAGTATGCCTCTCCGTTCCCTTTCCTCCTCGCTGTCACTGTTGGGGATGGTAATTCCTCCTCTTCTGGCCAGGCGTTCGAGGGCGGCAGGAAAAGAGATACCGTCAATCTTCATCAGAAACTTGGCGACATCACCTCCTTCTGCGCAGGAACCGAAACAGTGCCACGTTTTCCGGCCTGGATCGGTGGAAAAAGATGGCGTCTTTTCGTCGTGAAAGGGGCAACATGCCACGTAGGCACGCGCGGTTTTCCTGAGAGGGACGTATTCCCCGATGATGGAGACGATGTTTTCCGCTCCATATGCGAGGATATCCCTCTTGATCTGGTCAGGTATCATTTTCATGGGGCAGCAACCTCCAAGAAGTTCGCGGTGGCAAATTCTTCATCCTCGATCAGGCTGTTCAAGTCCGCACCCGTTTCCAGATGCTTCAATATCATCCTGATCGCGGATGCCACCTCGTTAAGGCAGGTCCTCGGTCCCTGATGGCAGGAAATGCCGGACAGGGCCTTGACTACATCCTGCGCCTCCAGTCCGGACCGAAGTCCGTAGGAGACCAGCCGGGCGATGCCGTCGGCCATTGCCGAACCGCAGCCGCCAGCCTTGCCGAAGCGGATGAAGACCTCGAAGGGTTTTCCTTCCAGGGTGGTTACGGTCACGAATATCTTGCCGCAATGCGACCGTCGTTGAATGGTGTACGCACTCACCATAAACTGAGTTACAGAAAAATAGGCAGGTGCAACATGGAAACGAATCCAAAGCTTTTTACACTGATTAGAAAAATAGACCCCTCTGGCATCAGTGGTACTGGAAGGGTTCTCGATGGAGTGATTTTTCATACCGGACAGGTAGTAACTTGCTGGCGGGCAGACCTTAATGTCAAGGATAAGGGGATTGATGCTTACAGTACACTTGGTATCTACCCTTCTTATGAGGCTTTTTTACACGTCCATGTAAAGCCGCATCCGAAAGATGCCAATGAAGTGGTATTTATCAACACCACAACCATTGAATGAAATTTTATCTGACTTGCCGAACGGTTTGGTGAGCAGGATGTTGTGGTATTAAAGCCATGACCCATGAATCCCGATGATCCCGACAATCCGGCGGGTGTGTGGGAACTGCCCCGATTGACAGGAGCAGCACAGAAAACAATTGCCAAAAACTCGGTAAAAGCTACATGAACGTAGGATTCAAGCCCCTTTTCAAGGTGAACGCCCATCTCTGCCTCACCCACTTCCGCCATCCGACGGCAATGCAATAAGGTGCCGGGTCTTCCAAGTTGTTAAGTTACAGGTAACAGGTGCCAGGCTGAGTCATAAAGACTGTATGAAACGGACACTCACTGGCCTTTTGTCTCTGAACCTGAGCGGGCCATCCTTGAACTGCTTGCTGATGTTCCCCAAAAATAAGTTCTCGATGAAGCCAGAAGGGCGATTATCTGACCAATCTGTCAGGTAATCAAGGACTGAGCCTTTCGAAGCCGTTGTTCAACGACTCGGATAATATCCTCAACGATGACCGGACGTTGGTCAGCTTCCCGGTAGTTTTCCGCAAGCGGTCCGATTGACCCCTCCATCTTGCCGCAGAGTTCCAGCAGTTGCGCTTTGACGGTTCGCAGCTCGATCCCCGCTTCTGCTGCAAAGCGGGCTAGATGGGTCGGCATCAGGTTGCGCGGATCCTTATGCCCACCCATCTTCATGGCGAACTTGTTGCTGATCCGTGCATACACAGCCGTGCTGAGCAGATCATGGAAGGGAGCAAGGAGTATTTGATTGACTGAGTGATGATAGCAACATGCTTCTTACGCTGTCGTGACATCTGCCTCTGCCAAATTCTCCGCAGCAGGAACCTTTGATGCCTCCTTTTTCACCTTTCCCTTTCCTTCCTTCTCGCCCAGCGGATTTGTGAATCCCCGGGGTGGAGTGTAATCCCAATCCATTAACTCGCACATTTCCGCATTCAACAGGTTGATATCTTCCCGTATCTGTTGACTCCGCTCGATAAATTCCTGAGCCTTCTCGAAGGTGAGGTTCTTGTCACGCCCCATGTTCATCCTCAGCTTGTAGAGAACATTATCGTGGGTATTGAGCATGGTTATAAAATCGCTCTGATCTCTGGTCTTTCGGGAAATTACATCGATGTCGTCCCGACTCACCTTATCCATCTTCCGATCCTGCCAGGATTTCTTTCCCGACTCTTTTTTTCCGCCATTCTCTGTCCTGTTGCCTTTTTCCGCCATAATTTCTCCTTTTTTTGTGGTTATTCCAATTTGGAAATGGGATTAGATCCTGCCTGTTGCCCGCATGGCGATGCCTTTGCCAAAGCGGTCTGATAATTCCGAAAAAACCGTGTCGTCGAACTTCTTCATGTTCTGAACAATCATTTCCACTGCATTGATTTCCGATGCTGCATTGGCGTAACTCTGCTGGGCAACACTCAGGAGTTGAAGCGTCTTTTCCTCCAGCGTCTGGATATGCTGCATCCCTTCTCCCAGGAGAGCCAACTGGCAGGTTTCCGGTGATGCACCTGCCTTGTTCCCCTTTTGACTGGAGAGTATATTGTGAGCCATCTCCTGCAGCTGGACAGCCCGCCCGAACAAGTCGAGCAGCATGTAGTAGCCGTAGGCTCGGGCCGTCAGTTCTGCCAGTTTACCGATGACCTCACCCTCGGTATTGGTGGCGGTAGCATTCTTGAGGATCAGGCTGACTGACAACGGCGTACTCTTAAGAAATGCCTCTTCGTCGGCGGTGAGTGCCGTCTTTGTCTTGATTTTGCCGGCGATGGCCTGCATCCTTCCTGCCACAAACACCATCAGGTTTTTGTTGGTGTCCGTGATGTCGGCACAGGCACCAACGGTATTCCGTCCCTGAGCAGTGCCGCTGATGAAGGAATCGAAGCTGTTGTTCTTGTCGCACGGAGGAATGTACTGTGCCTGGTAGGTGGTACCGGTTGTTGCCGGGTTCTGGATAACCACATCACCAATGAAGCCACGCACCAGCTTTACATACTCGCTGCTCATCCCTTTCTTGCCGGCCAGGTTTTCCAGAACCGATCCGTCACCGAAGACTTGCAGGACTTCAACCGGACAACCAGCGGTAGCGCTGGTGGCGGAAGTCCGGGTAGTGCCGGGGGCTCCCGGTTTGTTGCCGGCGTTGGCCTTCTGCTCGGTCTCGAACAGCTTGCTTACATCCTGATAGAGATCCTTGGCGCCGCTCGACACCATGAAATCGGTCTGGGCTGTCTTCATCTCCGCCTTCAGGCTGTCGGACATGACCGACGAAAACGGACTGGCAGCGGTTGCCACCAACGCCTTGGCCGCCTTGCAGTCGTTCATCTGCAACGAGTTCAGCCGGTCGGTGATGGCTTCAAGTGATTTGATGGTGTCGGCAACCTGTGGGGCCAGGGTCTTAAGGGCGATGTCGAAGGCTGCCGCTGGAGCCGCTGAAAGGATGTTCTGGAGCTTCTGAACCAGGTAATCCACGTTCAGGAACGAGAACCCGCCGAGAAACATGTCGATGCCGCCGCATCCGGATTTCAGCTTCGGCAGGGAGGCCGTGAACAGGTGGTCGTCAGTATTCGCCCAGCGTGCCGAGAAGCTGCCGCCGGTGTAGTAGCCACGCTTGGAACCTTCATAGTAGCTGGGAGACGTGGAGCTCTTCTGCTGGACCCAGTCATCGACCCAGCCGGACCAGGAGGGTAGGGGAGCCAGTGCTATTGCTGCAGCCAGGCATACTGCGGTGGTTCCGGAAATTATGGTTTGTTTCACACTATCACCTCTTCTCTCTGTTGCTGCGGAACGAGCAATCTCATGGCTGCACCTTTTCCAGACGGCGCTTCTTCACGTCGAAGGCGCCTCCCTTTTGGAATTCGTAGAGCGAATATTCCTCGGGGGAGATATCCCCCTTCAGGAGTCGCACGGCCCGGTAGGCCTTGTCCTCGATCTCGTCTGCTGATATGACTCCGGCTGATACCGGCAGGTAATCCTGGTTCCCCTTCTGGATCAGGATCAGGGTCGGAGTGATCTCCACGTTGAACTTGGCAGCAAAACCCGGATTCTCTCTGGTATTGACCCTTTTCACGGCCCAGCCTGTCTCGTTGGTGAACCAGTCCAGAATTCGCGATTGCTCATCACAATAGCTGCAATCAGGCCGCTGGAAATAGATCAGGGCAAAATCATCCCGGTTGTCTCGCAGGGTGCGCTGTCTCTCCTCGTTGATCTGGGCAATCCGGGCCAGGTTGCCGGGTGTGGTGATCGGATAGTCCTTCTTGGTGGACAGCTCCGGGTATTTCTGCCAGACGTACTGGGCCACGTTGGAGAAGGCCAGTGCCTTCTTGCGGGCAATCTCCTGTACTTCGAAGTAATCCTTCACATTCTCTTCGCTCGGCTTCTGGACCGCCTTTTTCTTCAGAGCCTCGGCAAACTCCTGGAACTGATCCGGATGCATCTCCCAAATCTGCTCATAGCTGTAGTCCTTGAGGGATGGCGTGAACTTGGGTGGTTTCTTCTTCTTTTCCGGCATACCGGCCGGCTTCGGCGGTTCCTTCTGATACCACCACCATCCCTTGGATGATTCGGTGTAATAACTCGCAGAGGCGGTAACTGAAAATGAAAGCATTGCCACAACTATCAACGGCCAACGCATTGTTCCACCTCCTTTTTCTTCGGCTTGATCTCTTTCACCATTCTTTTAAGTTGCGGGGTTTTCTGATCCTCCAGTTCCGATGGCAGCAGACCAAACGCTTCTGCCGTAAAGGGAATCAGGAGGTAATGAAGCCGCTTGCCGCCTCCGGTAATGATCGAAACCTGTGACGTGTAGTAACCGTCTGCGACCTGATCGGTTGCCAGGGCGTTTCTGGTTCTGGCCAGTTCGGTCACGACCGTGAACAGCAGGTTTCGCTTTTCAGACTCGAAACCTTCCGATGCGTACACCACCGGATCATAATTGCTCACTTCCTTTATGGCCTCCCAGAGAGCCTCAGGATTGGCATAAATCACGCCGCTACTGGTTGAAACCACCGACCATTGATCACCCTTAGGTGTGGATTCCACAACATTGATCCGTTTCTTCAGCGAGGCAAAAATTGCGTCTGCATCGAACCAGCCAGGAATCTTAACTATCGATGGGGTGAACTTCTCTTTTGACTGGTTAAATCCGAGAGGATGATCACGTTCCTCGGTCGGAGGCTGCGTTTTGCTGGAACCGGTATCTTTTACTTCAACTGTGGCTGTAGCTGCCTGTTCACTGCTGTTTCCCGTTTCACGTTGCTTGCGCTCCCGCATTCCGGCATACAACGCTGCCAGTTCTGTTTGCCGGGCCTCGTGGTCGCTCTGCTTGAGACCGTCGGTAAGGATATTGTCGCATTTCATCAAGTGATGGCCGGTGACGGCGCGGATAATATCCTCCCTGTTGGGAAGGGACATGAACTCCGGAATCCCCTTAAGGATCAGACCTGCAATGATTGGGTGATCGCCGCTGCTGTACATACCATCGTGATAGGATGGTATTTTTCCGATGTCGTGGGCCAGGGCAATGAGGATCATGTCAGCCAAAAGAGCTTCCTGGTCGGCCTTTGCTATGAAGTTACGGGCAACCGTCAGAGTATGCCGGTAGAGTGGCACCGTTTCCAGAAGAGCATAGGAGTCTTCAGTGTAGATACGTTCCGCTTCATCCTTGTTTTTCCTGACGACGGATGGACAGTCCCCCTCGTTATCGAGCATGGTGAGTATCTTAATTATCAGTGCTCTTCGCACCCCTTTAACTGATGGCCTGTGTTCGATCATCTCGCTGAAAAACTGCTCGATCTCCTCATGCTTGAATACCGGCCTTTGCGAATTTGAGCATTTTTTTGACGGCTGTTCACGCCAAAGGTGAGAGGCATCCTTGATTTTTACCTCGTTGTCCTTCCAGAGATGGCTCAAGTCAGCCAGCCAGGTTACCTCGGTTGGTTCTGCTTTCGCAGGTGCCGGAATTTCAATTGGCAGCCATTTTTTTGAGCCATAAATGACAAAACCGCAGCCGACAGCAGCTGAGATGCCGAGCAACATGGTTTTCACGGCGAATCCGCTTCTTCGGATCGAACGGGAGACAACATCGAGGTAATGACTGCCGGCGCCTCCGGGAAGATGATCTTCATTTTAGGTTCGCGGGCGTCGAGGGTAGTTCCTTTGAATCGTCCGGCATATGACATCAGGTAAAATTCGCGGGGCTGCAGGCTCAATACATCCTGGACACGGAGAATGTCCTGTTCCACCTCGCGAGTTGTTACCTGATTGGAACCAAAGATCCCGGTCAACACATTTTGCACTCCAAAGTGCTTGACTACGTATTCACTGGTCTCGGCGTCGGAACAACGCATGAATATCTTGGTATTGGTATTGTCGAGAATACTCTTGCCGAATTCCTCACCGATGACCGCATAGATCTGGTTGACCGACTGGGCAAAGGCGGTAACCATGACATCAGCTGAACCGGCCTTGGCGAAAAGTTCTTCCACCCCTTGATAGAGCAGGCTCTGGGCCTCGTCGATGAAGATCGAAAGTGGAGGATTAACCTTCTGCCGATTAGAGAGATACACCCGTCCGACAAAGGACTGAATCATGGAGAGCAGCACTTTGCCAAGGGTGGCGGATGCTTCGCGTGTGATCATGGCACCGGTATGGACTACCAGGATCACGGGTTCACCGGCTTCGAGTTTCTTGATAAAACGGTTGGAATCAGCCTGGCCGATGATCTTGCCGATGTTCCCTGATGAAAGCTCCATCAGTGCGGTACGCAGCGTCGATGAGACCTTGGCATAATATTCCATGGGTGATTTAAGGATGTCTTCGATCATGCCGGCAATAAGTTCAGCTTCGGGTGTTCCAATACTGCGGAGCGATTTCATGGTTGAATCGAGGGACTCTCTTCGTATTCGCTGCCGGATTTCATCGATATTCATGATCGGCAGGTTGCCATGGCTCACGGCAAGGATGATGTAGGCTGATATGACGGCAGTGGTGATCTCCTTGGCGATGTTACGGTAGAACGGTTCCCGGCCGCCAAGGATGCCGGAGACGATATGACCGACAAGTTCATCAGGCATAAAATAGAAGGCCATCGGATCGACGACCGCCGAGTATTCGGGGAAGATAGGGGTGACGAGCATCAGTTCCTCAAGACGATCCTCTTCCCGGGCGACTTCATAGATCTTGGTGAAAATCTGCTGATCACCCTTTGGGTCAAAATAGACCACCGAGTAACCCTTGCGGATGTCCTGTTCAATAAGGTTCTCGCACAGGCGGGTTTTTCCGACTCCTGTCGTCCCAAAGACGAACGTATGCCGCTTCCTGTCAGAATCGGGAATAGCGATAGGTACAATCTTGGTCCTATGATCCATGTTGACACCGGTTCCAAGGTTGGTCATTGGACCACTTGGTTTAGCGATGCGCTTCTTGAATTGAAACATGCAGGTGCTCTCCCAGTTCCTTCCCGACTGAATTTATGACATCCTTTGGTATTCGTTTCGGCGTCACGATGTTGCAGTAGGCGCCAGGAATACGCTTAAGGCATCGAATCCCGGAAATGCGGCTGCGCTCCTGCAACAGGAGACGCGGCAACTCTTTCGACGTGCGACTAAGCAGAATTCGGACTCTGGAATACTTCTTGTTGACCATGACCGGGACTACGCTTGAGATATAGAACTCCTTCACGCTGCCGATGGCGTAACGCCCCCGTTCATGAAGTGGCTGGAAACGGGCCGGACAGACCCCACCAAGGATCATTTGCCGGTAATAGTCGGCGATCTCCAGTGAGACAATCAGTGCACCATCCTCGGCTATTCGGGATATCTCTCCAGGGGCGGAATACCCTTGGAGCTCCTTCAAGCGATCAGCCTCGTTCAATGTTCTGCGTTTCTGCATCTCCAGTTCGATCTGGTACAGAAGATGTCTTCGCAGCTTACGGTCGATGGCATCCAGAGACAACATGACCGGTTCACCTGTTTCCGGGTAGGCCGTTATTCGCGTCTGGTCGTTGATTGTGACACTTACGCTCATACGAAGGGCACCGGTCAGAACACGGGCAATTGCAACCTCGGCTGCATCCAGGGCCTCGCCCTCCGGCAGTCCATTCCCCGATAGAAGGTCAGCGGGAAGCATTGTTAAAGGCCTCTTCCCACGGTGTTGTCACATGAGTGATGGCGGCAACCTGAGATCCGACCTGAATGTTTGGTTGCCGCGATTGTTCCCGGCCAATAATGCGGGCGATTCTGGCGGCATACCGGTCACGCTTGGACGGGGTACGTGAGTTGTAACAGCCAACTGCCGGCCAGGTGTAGCCGTAGTCACGAATGCACTGGGATAATACCCAGGCGCCGACCATGACATTGGTGCAGGGATCAGCGAGCGAGTCCCAGGAAATGCCGACTTTGCGTAGCATCGGCTCCCATGACGAATTGATCTGCATGAGGCCATAGTCGTAGCTGCCGTTGGAATTATGATTTACTGCGAACGGATTGAAGTTGCTCTCTCCCTTGGAGATCGCATGGAGGAGGCGTGGCGAGATTCCGTACCTGTAACCGGCTTCTTCATAGCAGAAGGCGTCTGCCGGTCTTGCTGAAACGGCAGACATTCCCAGCAACAGTATCAGAGTGGCGAGTCGCATGATTCCCCCTACGTATATAATCTATAGGGGGGGCAGGTTTAGAGGTCAGAAAGATTTATAAATTTGGTCAACTTGAGGGGAAAGCAATTATCTGTTTACGGATTGTTTAAGTATTGCACTCGGTTTAAACGAGAGTATTCTCCTGGCTTCAATTATGATGTCTTCTCCTGTTTGAGGGTTCCTCCCCCTGCGTTCATGCTTATTTTTTACCTCGAATTTGCCGAACCCTGATATTTTTATATCTTCGCCATTTTCGAGAGTTGATTTCAGAATACTGAAGACCGTTTCCACCATGTTGATGGATTCCTTCTTCGTAATCCCGTTTTTTTCAGATACCCTTTCAACGATGTCAGCCTTGGTCATTTTCGCTCCAATCCAGTCAAAAATATTTATATCCTGAAACCTTGATCTTACGAATGCCTACACCGTGGTGGGGGAGGGGGCATGTTCATGAAAAACATCATCTGACCGCTGCCCCCTTTTGTCAAGGGGAAGAGCTTCTTTATTTTTCTATTGCCTTACCCATAAGCATAAAGAGGGGCGGGTGGTCAGTCAGCTCCTGTCGGTTCTGGACTAGCAGCAACAGTTTCCTTACCGGCAATGATCTTGAGTAATTCAGCCTCCCATTTTTGGAAAGCCTCTTTCTTCTCCTTATCATATCCGTAAAGATTGTAAACAGCAGTCATTCCTTCTTTTCCATGATTCACAACCGCTTCAGCGTGTTCATCCAAAATCCCTATTCTTCCCATATGGGTTCTGGCAGTACGCCGAAGGTCGTGGGGAGTCCACCTTGGCAAACCAAAATATTTTCTGTCGGAAATATAATGCGAAAGCGATACTCTCTTCAAAGGTTTGGTACCATCTATCCCTGGGAACTTGATTCCTTCAGCATCACCTATAAGATTCTTTGCGGTTTCAGTCAGGTAGATCGTGTGATAGCGCTCCATTTTATTGCGTTCAGGAGGTAGGGTCCACCAGTCCCCATCTATTTCGAAGGAAGTTAATCCAGCGCACTCAGAAGATCTTTGTCCTGTTACCAGGATCAAAAGGATAGCTCTTTTTGTAGGACTGTTCTCTAATCCATCAGATAGTATATCCCATACTGTCTTTATCTCAGCCTCGCTAAGGTATCTCTTGCGAGATACAGGCTTGAGCGATGGAACAGCCCTCGTAAGCTTAACAATGGGTGAATTGTCTATATACCATCGTTCCTCTGCATATGTAAACACACCTCTGATAGCCTTCTGAGCATTTCTGGCAGCCCCTTTACCACACTTCTCTATTTTCTCCATCAGTTCAATGCAGTCAATTTTTCTGATATCAGCAATTTGACGGTTTTCCCAATCCTTGGGTACGTGCTTCTTGAGTGTATACTTGGTATCACGGTACCACTGATCACAATGATTCTTTTCCGACCATTCTATAAACTTCTCCATCATCTTACCGAAGGTTGTATCAACTACTGGTGGTTCTACTGGTTGTTCATCTGGTGGTTCAACTGGTGGTTCAATTACAATCTTCCTTGTCTTTGGATTTTCACCCCTTTTTAGCATTTCAACACATTCGTTGAAAGCAGTACGGGCTTCAGCGAGGGACACAAATCCTGGAGTAGGTGT
>JBGSQD010000249.1:0-5461 GCA_041738275.1 Geobacterales bacterium | reverse complement strand
ACCTTCCTTGCGTAGCTGATTCAACTCCTTCTTGTATTCCCCCTTGCGGCCGCGGATCATGGGCGCCAGCAGGGTCATCCTGGTTCCGGCCGGCAGGGCCATCAGCTGATCCACCATCTGGGACACGGTCTGGGAGGTGATCTCCTTGTTGCAGGAGGTACAGTGGGGGTGGCCGATGCGGGCGAACAGCAGGCGCAGGTAATCGTAGATCTCGGTGACGGTGCCGACGGTGGAGCGGGGATTTTTGCTGGTGGTCTTCTGCTCGATGGAGATGGCCGGGGAAAGTCCCTCAATGGACTCCACGTCCGGTTTTTCCATCTGCTCCAGGAACTGGCGGGCGGAGGCCGCGAGCGACTCCACATAACGGCGCTGCCCCTCGGCATATATGGTGTCGAAGGCCAGGGTCGATTTTCCCGAGCCGGAGATGCCGGTGATGACCACCAGCCGGTCACGGGGTATTTCAACGTCGATGCATTTGAGGTTGTGCTCGCAGGCGCCTTTGATGATGATCTTGTCGTGGGCCATGATATTCCTTCTGTCGTAAGTTGACTTCCAGATATATCACAGATCTGTTTATGTATGAAGTGACTTTGCAGTAAAAGACCAAGTCATAACGATCTTGAAACCTGTTGCAGCCGGTAATAAACGTCAATACCGAGCCTCATGATCTACCCGCTTCCCCCTTTATTACGTGAAATGTGTCCACCTTGAAATCCTGAGGTTCTTTTGACGGGAGTATTTCAACAACTCTTTCACGTTCAACGATAGAATAATCCTTGGGGAGGGTTTTATGGTCAACTTCAACTATGTATTTGCCCGGTTTAACGTCTCCAATATAAAAACTGCCGTCGGCCGCCGTTATGGAGTCACTGATCTGTTTCAGATTTTTGCCATTTTTCAGGCAGATTCTCACCCCAGACAAAGGCTTGCCGTTTTTCCCCGCTTCACCGGAATATACGAAGCCGGTAACAGCAATTACAGGTGTTATTCCAAGGTTTATGTTTGTCAGAGTTCCTGGAACAAGATGTGCCGTCTGTATTCCATGGGTAGCGGTGTAGATGGCTGGAACGGTTTTCTGGTCGTAAAAGACGCGTGCATTTTTGGATTGACTTGATCCCGGTAAAATATAGTAACCGTATTCATCGGTTGACACCCCTGAAGCACCGTCAAGAACAACCTTGATGTTTTCAACCCCTGGTTCGTCAGCTTCCATTGATCCGTTGGCATTATAATCCATGAATACTCTGCCTTGGACGCCGCCCATATCTGGTTGAACCGAGCTATTGGAAATCCAGCGAGGCTTAACTCCGGAAAAACTGAATAGATCAAGAAAGTTAAAGTACAAGGACACGGTCCAGTTGTTTTCTTCGAGCCGGGTTTGAAGCTCAATGTTCTTAGATTTGCGCGTGTCAAAGCTGCATTGGGTTCGATTGTCAAAATACAGGCTTTCACTGGTCATGTCATATCCGAACTCAGTCCGGGACTGTACCGGTATGCCTTTGCCGGCGCGAATCGAATGCAGGACCGTGCCCCGTTCCCTGTTCCCGCTTTGCCAGTAGCTTAATCCAATCTCTTGATTCGAGAACACCGATTTTCTGAGAACTGCATAGCCGGAAGGATATTTGAACGCAGAAATGCCGGGCAATCTGAGTCCGGATGTGAAGTCCAAATTTTGCTCGATGGTCAGGGAATTACCTGTCGAGATACTTCCGTCGAAGGTAAGATCCTTAAATGGGTGGCTAACCAATTTGACCGTATAAAGCAGTTTGTCGTCTCGGTCGCCGCCTTCAGCCAATCTGTCGACACCCATTGTAAGGGTGGAGTTGGGCAACGCCCTTGAGATAAGTTCCAAACTTTGAAAATTTACATCAAGTGTCTCGTCCTGTTCGCCATTCAGGTTGTTTTGCAGCTGACCGAACGATGCATCAAGATCCCAATTCTGACCCAGTCGCCATCTCCCATTAATTGCATATCCCTGCCGATCATGTAGTTTGATGTTTTGTCCATCGAAGAAATCAGGACCGTAACGAAATACTTGGGTGTGAAACGTCAAGTCGCGGCTAGGATATATATCCGCACTTATCTTGAAAGCGGTATCACTGAAAGTATGCCGGCCGCTTTTTTCCTTGCCTTGACTGAAAGACATGTCCCCTGTGAGAAGCAGAAAACTGAATGGGTTCCAGGTCAACTGCCCACCCATATGAATGCTGGATATGGGTATCTGGCGTTTATTGAACTCCATGTCCAAAGAACTGAGCTGCGGATAAAAATTTTGCTGATAAGCAACGGTCCCACCAAACGTAAATTGCTCGGTGGCTCCATACAGGGAGCGTATACCTGCAAATATGCCGCGACTGTTCCAGGTTTTTACATCACGGCTGATGCCGACGCCCCCCAGATAGGCCAATCTTTTTGCCGGGACAAGAGATGTGCTTCCCAAGAGATTCCATTGTAGATATGATTTTCTGCCGTCAAGCTCGGTAATGACAATTCTGACTTCGTTCAGGTTTCCTGGAGGAAGATATATGTCTTCGAATCGATAGGTGCCAACTCCAGTCGGCACCTGGCCGTCAGTAAGCGCTTCCTGAGTGTCCAGGACCCTGTCGTTTATAATCAGTTCTACCTGTGACCCGAGAGGAGCAACACCCTGAAAGACCCGGCGCTGCATGAAATTATTGCGCAACCCCAGAGAGGAACGGTCCAGTGCCCTTTCCTCAGGTGTGAGTCCACTGAGACCGTTAAAGCGAACACCTGTCATTCTCACGGCCGGGAACGTAAGATCATTAAGACCAAAAATCGAGTCGCCAACGCTGATTTCCGCTGTATCGTTACGATATTTCCATTCGCCCCGGTTCAGCATCACGGCGGAGCTGTCAGTAGTTGAAGGGCGTTTGTTATAGAGATCGATTTGAGGCTGACTGAATTGCAGCTTATACGTTCCTCTTAGAAAACTTCCCCATAAAGTTTCCTGAAGGGTATCCAGAATCGCCATCTTATCTTTCCTATATGCTGTGAGTGTTGCCCGCAGCCTTAATTCGAGAAAATCCAGGCTGATACTTCCAGGGTAGGCAGTCGGAAACAGTTCCGGAAGGCCGGCTGACGACTCCGTGACCTGTATTGCAAACAGAGAAGGTCTTTTGGCTATCTTCCAGATACCAAGTTTGCGGGTGGTTTGAGCGGAGAAGGTGTAGCTCTGTTCATCCCAGTTCACATCAAAGCCGAAAAGTTCGGAAATGACTTCAGGGGGCAGAAACATTTCCTGCTCGTTTGTTATTTCGGAAACCTCTTCGATGAGGTCAACCCTTTTGGTGTTGCCGTTTATAATCAGCTCTTTCGTGTTTCGGTTGATAACGACCTGTGGAAGCCCGTCAGGCTTGAATTCGATACGTTCTCCATAGTCGATTCGTTCAAGATTCAGTGCTTTCAGCAATCTGTTTAATGGAAGATATCGCTGTCCTGATGCAGAAACGATCACGATCATATCCTGAATTTTTACGCGCTCCCAATGCTTGTTACCCTCCAAGGTAAATCCGGCAACTATGGAATCATGTGGCTCGTTCTGACCCGGCTTCTGTTGGTCGCCTGAATTTGCGTTGTCAGAAGTGATATTTGGGCGGACGGGCGTTGAAGGCTGGCTTTCGGGAAGAGTGGGGCGGAGTGATGCTGTTGTGACGGCGGCCAATCCACTTGCCGGCATCATGCTGATCAGAATGGCGCAAAAAAGCCACAAGGCAGTTTGTGATGATTGCTTGTCCATAATCGGCAGATTACGTTGGAGGTGGCCAGGTTATTTCGAATTCATTCCTGATAGGTGATTTCAACTGTTCCGAGCTGTAATTAACCTTTATGGAATATTTCCCTTGAGGCAGGACCGTATTTAATTTTGACAGGAATTTACGTGTCGAGCCTGCCAGGATGTAGCCCCTGCCCAAGGGGCCATGTTCGAGTTTCTTTCCGGAGGCATCAAATATTTCGAATTCACCGCTGACGCGAAGACGCCCCTCGCCGGTATTGGTTAGGTAGACCTCGATTGCAGAACCGCCTGCTATCGGGACTGCTCTGAGTTGTTTAAGTACGCCCTCATAACGAACATTTCCAACCTTTCCGCATATAGGCACAAGAATACTGGGAACTATTTCCAGATTAAACTCCCTCCCCCCGGCGTCCTTGCCGCTGGTAAATGTGCTTGCCAGAGATTCCAGTTCCATTACCGCCCAGTATTCTCCAGGGCGCAATTTACCCCGCGGGATAACGGCAAATCTTATTGTCTGTTTTGTTTTGGGAGCCAGGGTAAATTCCTTTGGATTAAACTTTATCCACGAAGCCAGGGACTGCTCATCCGCTTCAGCCAGCCGGACACCGCCATCCTCCAGGAAGAGAAAGCTTCTTGCCTTGATTCGGTATCGCTCCTCAACCTCGCCAACATTCGTTACCTGGAACTGACCTGAAGGAACCCCCTTGTCGAGTGTGATTTCAACAAAAGCTGGAGATATGGAAAGAGAAGCTGACGCATTGCCGGCAACAATAAGAAGAAAGAATGTCATTGTGATGAGGATGGCACAATAAATCTTACCCTTTTCCCTGCCCTTTCTTGCGAACTTGCAATGTCCTTTTGGATTTAATTCGCTGTCTTTGCACATAACTCTCTCCCATATCCCAGCTTTTTCATAATTGCCACGAGCGGTTAACGGTTTCGAACATCAATAAGCCAAACACCATCAGTGAATGCCTTATAACAAAACGTACAGTGCCACTTTGCCGCTGTACTGTCCCTGGGGTTTTTCCGGATCAGCCTGAGTCCAATATACCTTCATGTTCACATCCTGGCTGAAGTGATTGTTCTGGCTACTTTCAAGCGTAATTGTTTCCGTTTTCATCGTCGGATACAATCCGATGGGCTCGCCGGTTACGGAAAATGCTGCAATGTTGTCGCCGGCATTTACCTCACTACCCTGTGTAGGCACAATCGCAATACCTTTTGACAGATTCAGCTCAATCGGAGCAACATCCGTACCGCTCGGATTGTCGCCTTTGTACAGTGCCGAGGCTGAAGCAAAGGCATTAATGAACTGGGAGTTGGCATCAACACGGAAACTGATGTCAGCTGAAAAGTCGCCGGTTTGTACTGTTCCTGCGTCAACTATCGCAGAATTTACCACGATGCCGATATTGGGGTTGACCGTTACAAAAACCGATGCCGATGCACTACCGCTGGTTTCTGCATATGATGCTGACGCAAAACCTGCAACCATTGCCGCTGCTGCTAAAACCAATGCAAATTTTTTCATTTGATACCCCTTTCATATAGTGGTTATTGTTTGAGCTCGTGACGCTCGTGGCAACAAGAGATTGGTCCCGATGTTTAATTTTAGTTAATCTTACCCGTGATGATATTCTTATCAATAAGCCGGAGTCCTGATTTGAGGTATTATTCGTCAGCAATATTTAGTCGGTAAAAGGT
>JBGSQD010000220.1:0-4197 GCA_041738275.1 Geobacterales bacterium | reverse complement strand
AGCAGTTGATGAATCTCGAACGAATGCCGATCACCCGTCTGGAAACCGATAAAACCTGGCACAGCAATCGGTTGAAGGCATTCACCGAATTGAATACCAAGCTGACATCTTTCGCCGATTCAATTAAAAACCTCAACTACCGCGATACGCTGCTGCAGCGTTCCGCCAAACTCAGTTCCGAGGAATTTCTCTCTGCTACTGTTTCCAGTGAATCTTTGCCTGGTACCAGCTACCAGGTAGAGGTGGTTTCGCTGGCCCAGGTACAGAAGTCGGTGGCGCAAACTGGTGTTGTCAGTAAAACAAGCGCCAGCTTTGGCACAGGCGCCTTAAATTTGACCGTAGGCGGCACGAGTCACAGCATTGACATCACAGCAACAACAAATTCCCTAGAAGGCATCATGAAAGCTATCAATGATGCTGATCTCGGGGTTTCAGCCGCAATAATCAATGATGGCTCAGCATCGCCCTACCGCTTGATTCTGACCGGTGAGGATGTCGGCAAGACCTTTTCACTCGATAGCAGTGGACTCACCGGAGGGACGGACGGTCTTGGCAGTTACAATGTAGACGACGGCAGCGGCACTATTACCAACCCACCGGTAAAGGCGGCAACCCAGGCTCATATCCGGGTGGACACAATCGATATTTATAGTGATTCCAATACGCTGACTGAAGCCATTCCGGGGGCCACCCTGGACCTGCTGCAAGCAAAGGAAGGTTCTACGACTAACCTCAATATAAATGTAGATAAAACCAGCATCAAGTCGACCATAGAGGCCTTTGCCACGGGATACAATGAGGTGATCAGTTTTATCACCGGTCAATCGGTCATCAATGAAGAAGGCGGAGGAGTCCTTGGTGGCGATGCAGGCATCAGCGCCATCAAACGTCACCTGCAAAACATGCTCACTCAGCCGTTTAAGAATTCCGGCGTCTTCACGACTATGTCGCAACTTGGGTTTGAAACCCAAAAAGACGGCACCCTGGTCGTCAACGACAAAACCTTATCAGCGGCAGTCAACAACAATCTCGATAGTGTTGTCAGCCTATTAGCTGGCGAAGAGGGAACAGAAGGTCTGGCTACCCAATTCAAAGATTACCTGTACGATGTCACTAACTCGGGAACAGGCATGCTCAAGGGGCGGAAAGACAGTATCAACAGTAATATCAAGAGGGTAGAGAGCAAAATAGAATCCATGGAAGCCCGGCTTGAACAACGGCAAAAAACCCTTGAAGCCCAGTTCAGCGCCATGGAGACCCTGGTCAGCGGCCTGAATGCCCAGTCTTCCTACATGACCCAACAAATGACGATGCTAAGCAACATGATGAGCGGAGGCAACTAATGAACGGATATACCAATCAATACATGGCCAACACGGTCAATTCCGCCTCGCCGGAACAACTGATGTTGATGCTCTATGATGGCGCCATCCGTTTTGTTTCCCTGGGCATTCAGGCCATCGAGAATGGTTTGATCGATAAACGGTCCTACTATATCAACAAAACCTCGGCCATCGTCTCCGAGTTTGCCGCCACCCTGGATTACAATCAGGACGCCAAGCTGGCGGAAGACCTTGACGCCCTCTACGGCTACATGCTGAGCCGGCTGATGGAAGCAAATTTGAAAAGCGATACCGCGCCCCTGCTTGAGGTTAGAAATTTATTGTCGGGCCTGCGGGCCACCTGGGCGCAGGCCATCGATATCAATAAAAAAGAAATGCGGGAAGCCGCCGGCGTCAGTTCTCCGGCAAACGGAACCATGGCCTACAGGCCGCTGGCAGCGGCGATGTAAAATGGAAAATCAAGCAATGATTGGACAGGCTCTTGACCACTATCGGGTTATCGACCGATTGAGTGTGGAAATCGAACAAGCTGTGCAAAACAGGAGCGTCGATGCATTGCCAGCCCTGTGCACCCACCTGGATCTTCTACAAGAAGAGGCAAAAACCTGTGACGGCAAGGTTCTCGATCTGCTGCGACGACGACGGGATCTCAAAGAGTGCGCCGAAATGACGGAATTGCTGGCGATCATGCAGCGGATTGAAGCACGAAACCAGCAGATGATGCCGCATATCAGGAGCATCATGGCTGTTCAGCGCAACGAACTGCACACCTTGCAGATGGGTAATTTCGTGCTCCAGGGATATCGGCCCGGATCCCAACAGACAGGAAGACGCATCTCCTCCTCCGGTTAACAAACCGGACATTGACCGGAAACTGCACGCTCCGACACCTCCGCCCTGCCCTTTTTTCATTCTTTTCACACTGTTTCCCAAAAATTTCTTCCTTTCTTGCCGTGCATGTGGCAATCTAGAAAAAACATCGTTTTTTCAATTAGAGGGAAGGTAACATCTTGCCATTATTAAACAGTTTTCTTCATACCATCAAAGAGGGAATGGCTGTTCGAGCAGCTGTTCCGCTTCTAGGAGTGACTGAGAAAGAACGATTGAACTGTTTTTATGGGAAGGGGGAAGCCCCAGGATTTACCCTCTCCTTTCCCTACGGCTCCTTGGCGGTCGATCAGGTGGACACCAGCAAAACTTGCATGGTGATGTTTGATTTTTTCAACCAGACCATTGCCGTTTCCGCCACTGTCAGTGCCGTCAATGAACCGTCCACCCTGGAACTTGTTGCCAAAGAAACCGTCACCCATACGCATGCCCGCAACTATTTTCGGGTTGACGCGTCCGCCAGGGTTGCCGCCTCACCGGTTGTACCGGAAGAAATAACCCGGGAAGAGGAAAGCTGGCGGCTTCTGGGAGACACTATTGATCTCAGCGGGAGCGGCTTGTTGTGCAGTTTCAGCGAACCGCTGGAAAAAGGGGTAAGGGTCAAAATCGAACTGACCCTCCCAACCCGTGACATGGAGGTTATCAATGCCTTGGGCCACGTGGTGCGGTGCCGGAAAATCGAAGAGCATTTATATCACATTGCCTTGCATTTTGACTTAATCGATTCTGAGAGCCAGGACAAAATAATGGCCTGTTGCTTTGAATTGCAACGCCGGTATCTGCGGATGAGAGTCCGGCTGGAAAGCCTCAATGTCCCATAATCAAAAATATATTTTCATCACCTTGTTTTTCTAAACATAAATTGTGATTGCAACGTGGCAAGAATTAATGAAATCCTAGAAAAACTGAACGACAACGCCCCGACAGTTGTCGATATTCCCGGTAAGCGTGAGGAGAATTTTCGTTGCAAGGCTTTGTTCATAAAAAAAGAATCTCCTGCCCTTGAACTTGTCTTTCCACCCCATTCCTGGGAGGCTGATAATCTTGAAATTGGCAGCGACTGCAATCTGGCTGTCGAACACAATGGATTGACAGTCAACCTAATCGCTCGACTTGATGCGGTAGTTCGAGAACGCCGCCTGAGTTTCACGGCGAGAGAGCCTGTTTCACCTGAAGCGCTCCGCGATTATTTCCGGGTGTCGATAAACACCGCCATCGAAGCCAGTTATATCGCCGGTCCCAAAGAGACCAAAACGCGGACCTGGAAAATGATCGGCACCACTCTTGACCTCAGCGGCAGTGGAGTGTTAGCCATTTTTGCTGAAAAACCACCCAGCAATCACCGAATCCAACTGGTCATCACCATATCTGGCGAAGAAAATCCCATCGTTTGCCTGGCAAATGTGATCCGCTCCTACAGGATTCGTAAAAACCGATTTCAGGTGGCCTTTCACTTCGAAAACATTTCGACAAAGACCAGAGATGTGATCATATCCTGCTGCTTACAGGAACAGCGCCGCCAACTCAGAGAAAATGTTCAAACTCTATAACCAATCCGCCTGAAACACATTCAAACGGAAGTTTTCTCTCTGCCAATACACCAGTTCTATCGTTTCTCACTTTAAAATTCCGGGCAATACGCATGGGAGCATACCACTCCTTCTCAAAAACGAAGGGACATCCTGTTAGAGTACACAAAGCGAACGGATAAACGGGGAGATCGTTTTGGAGCCATTGACCCTGATTACCGAAATAAAGCCCCTTCTCCCTGCAAACCTCACCGGCGAACAACACCAACGCCTTCCTTTTTCCCAGGGCCAGCTGCTCCAAGGCGTGGTCAGTGCCAAGGTCGATGCCCATCAATTCACCCTTGAAATTAACGGCCATAAAATAACGGCCGAGTCGTCCGCGCACTTGCAGGTTGGACAAAAACTCAATCTGCAAGTAGCCTCGCTTACCCCGCGCA
>JBGSQD010000232.1:0-5621 GCA_041738275.1 Geobacterales bacterium | reverse complement strand
GAGGCTGCGAGGCGTACATGGCGGTACGTTGAGCAGCCGAAGACGAGCCAACGAAGATAGGGCCTTGATATGGAATTGGTATAACACGAGGACGCAGTCACCAGGCAATTGATGGTTGGGGCAGAACCGCCCTGATAAATATTTTAGCGAATGGGAAGAGTACTCAGGAAAAGTTTCGGAGATTTTTTGATTCTATCTACAACTCAGCGCAGAATCTTCTGCTCCAGCTCAAGGTCCAGATTCTTCAGGCGTTCAAGGGTTTGACGAAGATCCCGATTGTCGCGGTGGAGGGACAGGTTGAGATCCTTTAGGGTTTTCAACTCGCGTTGCTTGTCATGGAGAATTCTGGTTCCTGTCAGATATGAGGCTAGCGGGGCAGACTGGTGTGTCCAGATGCTGCGTGGATACTCACTTTTCAACCGATTTAAAAGAGTACTTGCCCGCTGAACTCCCTTGCTGCTCTCGTCACCAAGTTGCAACAGTGCCAGACGGAAAATAGCTTCATCGGTAATGCCCTTGATCGGAGCCGAAGCAACAACCTTTTCCAGAAGGTCTTTCGCCGCCTGCTCGTTTCCCAAACGCAGAAATTCCAGCGAGACGGCAAAAGTGCGCTCCTGCTCGGAAACCTTAATGGGTTTTGTCCCCATGGCAGTTCTGACGACGCTACATCCCGACAGACAGGCCATCATAACCAACACCAACCCTGTTATTATCCAGTTAAACCTCACTGGCACCCGCCTCCCGAACGATAATATAATTACTTCCGGATGAACTCTTGAGACGATCCTTGACAGCAGCAGCAGCCGTTGCGATCTCCGCTGCCGAGGAATAAATGCTGCCCGGCTGATAGTTCAAAACAGCAATGGATATGGAGATCAATGGAAACCTGCGCGGAACACCGTATCGGTCAACACCGTCAATGGCTCCTGCAGCGCGATCCTCTTCGGAATAGTAGCCGGGAATCATGGCGTCAAAGTCCTGAATGATCGACTGGCATGCTGTCTTGGCCAACTTGGAGTTGATTATTACGACAAAATCATCACCACCGATATGCCCCACAAATGCATCTGGATCGTTCAGACGCCGGACTGCGTCGTGAATGACCTGGCCAGCCTCCTTGATCAGGTCGCTGGCACGGATGTACCCATAATGGTCGTTATACGACTTGAAATTGTCCAGGTCAAGATAACACATGGCAAAGGGTGACTGTTCATGCAGACGCCTGTTGATAGAGCGCTCAATGGCAATATTGCCCGGCAGGCGGGTCAGGGGACTGGCATCAAGGCTCATCTGTTCAAGTTCCTTGAGCCGCGTTGCCATGGTCATGAAATCCTGGGCCAGAGCGCCAATTTCATCACCCGGCGGAATGAGCGGGTCGTGGTCGAATTCCCCAGCCGCAATTCGGTGAGTGGCTTTTTGCAGCTTCCTTATGGAGGTTGCAAAGGAATAGATCATAAGTCCGGCAACCAGAAACGCAATAAGTACCCCCGTGAAGGCCAATCCAAGAGCCCTGGATACTGTGGCTGACTCTTTTTCGTCCGAGATCCTGAGTTTTTCCTCCAAAGAATGGAACTGGTCTTCGCGAATTGCATCTATGGAGGACTCAATCCGTTCGGCAACCTTTTTCATGGCCTTTGTTTCCACCGGTTGTCCGGCAAACAACTTGTCGACCAGCCCCGTATAGGTGGCGTATTGCTTTTCAAGACTGCTCAGATTTTTCCCCGAATAGACCCGTTTGAGTGACTCCAGATTGGCTCTGAATTTTTCCGAGGTCTGTTCGTACAGTGTCTGAAATTCTTTTTGCTGCAAAATCTGGTAGCGGCCGGCGTAACGCTGTTGCGCCACCATCATATCCCGCATGGAGATGGTAATGGTGGCCGCGGTAAGATCGTTACGGGCAATTTCTGTTTCCATTTCATGCATAGCCCCAAGACCGATAACTGAATAGATCAAAGCTCCCATCATACACGAGACACTGATGGTAAAGCTGAAGATCAGTTTTTTTATCAGGGATATCCGTTGAAAGCGGAGTAATGGCATGAAGATTTCCTCTTGATGTGCGCTGCTTTGTTACTATGGTAGTACAGAGTCGTCGTCAATGCAACTCGCTGAATATATTATGCCATCAGATTTCTGAAAACCGGTGCAATCGAACCTTTGTGACAACTATGGATATCATTCTTCAAATGGCGGGTTCAGCTGGTAATTAACAGCAAACTCTTCTTGAAGGCCTTTTCAAACAAGTCCTTCTTGGCATTACCACCGAAAACTTCTACCGATATGTCCTCTGTTCCCAACAATTTCATTGTAATGACAGTGTCTTCCTGCCGGATCTCAACGACCTCCACCAGACCGCTCCGGCGACGATCCAGACCGTCGGCAAGACGCATAATCCCACCCAGGAAGCAGACAGAGCCACGATCGGCTTCATTCAAGCGCTGATACTCATCATGCTTCTTTTTGGGTAGTGATTTGCGGTGATAACGTGCTATCTGGGCAATGATTTCACGTTCGCGCGGGGTGAAGCCAAACAGGTCGGCATGGCGGATCAAGTGGTAGGAGTGTTTGTGGTGGCTGCTGTAGCTTATGAAATAACCGATATCATGCAGTAGTGCAGCAACCTCAAGCAGCCTGCGATCTGCTTTCTTGAAATTACATTTTTTTGACATGTTATCAAAAATCGCCAGTGACAATTTAGAAACGTGCTTTGAATGGGGCTCATCAAAGTGACAGGATCTGGCAAACTCAAGCACCGACTCACGCCAATTGCGCCGTGCTGACGTTTCCGGCATTAGTGCAAGTCGTTTCATGCACCTGATGATCAACCCTTCCCGAATACCACGTTCATTGACCCTCAGCATATTGGCGCCGAAAAATTCCATCAATTCATCTACCACGCCAAGCCCGGCAATAATAATGTCCGCACGATCAGGATTTAAACCAGGGACAGCTTTTCTCTCTTTCAAATCCTTCCGCATCAGCATTGCAAGCAGATGAACCACCTCGGAGCGCAGCACCTCGTAGCCATGCACTGAAGAATAGTTCTGACCACGCATATTCATGACCATCGCCCCCAGTGAGGTAATGGTCCCGCCAGAACCGATAAAGGTCTGAACGGCAATATTCTCCGCGGAGAATCTTTTCTTAAGTACAGATCTGACGAATCGTTGGAATCTTTGAAAGTCGCTTTTATTCAGCGGGTCACTGACAAGGAATCGCTCGGTCATGAGTACCGTACCCAGATCCAGCGAGTAATATTCTTCGATATGGCTCCCCAATGCGATCACGATCTCGACACTGCCGCCGCCGATATCGATCATGGCATGGCGTTTGTCTTTCATCTCAAAATTATGCAGGGCCGAGATAGCGGCAAGTTCCGCCTCCTCCTCGCCGGAAATGATCCTGATCTCCCGGCCGAGCTCACCTGAAAGGGTCTCGATCAGTTCACGCCCGTTGGAGGCACTCCTGACGGCACTTGTGGCAACTGCCTCAACCTCAACGACCTGTAAGCCTTCCATAAGCTTCCTTATAAAGCTTATCGCTTCAATCGCACGCTTGGCCGCAACAGGCGAGATCATCCCGCTTTTATTCAGATTCTCGCCAAGACGGACAGTGGCCTTCTCGTCATCCAGCACCAGAAACCTGCCATGCTGGTCAACCTCGACAACAATGCAGCGGATTGAGTTTGTTCCTATGTCTATGGCGGCCAGTCGTGTCTTTTTCATATCACACCTCATGTAGATCCAATGAGAGAGATTAACGTCCCGCAGGTATAAATGCAAGTTCCAGGTTCCAGATGTTATCAGCATTCTGCATTGATCAAACAAAAAGGCGAAGCACACGCGCGCTTCGCCTTTTTGATTATTCTCGCAGAATCGACTTGCTATTCGCCGCTGTAGCCTTCCAGAGGTGTCCCGTCGGGGTTCAGGCCAAGGGCCTCCTTACGGGAGAGCTTGATCTTGCCGTTTTTGTCAACGCCGATACACTTGACCAGGACCTGATCACCTTCGTTGAGCACCTCGGTGACGGTCTTGACGCGTTTGGTATCCAGCTCAGAGATATGCACCAGACCGTCGGTACCGGGCATGATCTCCACAAAGGCGCCGAAATCCATGATCTTCTTGACGATGCCCATGTACAGCTTACCTTCTTCGGCATCTTCGGTCAGATCGCGGATCATCTTGATTGCCAGGTCACAGGCCTCTTTACTGGTACTGGCGATATTGATCCGGCCAGTATCGTCGATATCGCAGGTTACGCCGGTGGTTTCGGTAATATTGCGGATGTTCTTGCCGCCGGTGCCAATAACGTCGCGGATCTTGTCGGTCTTGACCCAGATGGTTGTGATGCGCGGAGCAAATGGTGACATCTCGGCGCGCGGTGCAGAGAGTGTCTCCGCCATCTTGCCGAGGATGTGCAGACGTCCGTCACGAGCCTGGCTGAGGGCCTTCTGCATGATCTCTCTGGTAACGCCACCGATCTTGATATCCATCTGCAGGGCAGTGATGCCGGCGGAAGTTCCGGCAACCTTGAAATCCATATCGCCGAGATGATCTTCATCACCCAGGATATCGGACAAGATGGCAACCTTGTCTCCTTCCATGATCAGGCCCATGGCAATACCCGCAACAGGTGCCGTGATCGGTACGCCGGCATCCATCAGCGACATGCAGCCGCCGCAAACCGATGCCATTGATGAAGAACCATTGCTCTCCAGGGTCTCGGCAACGATACGGATAGTATAAGGAAAATCGTCATGTTTGGGGAGAATCGCTGAAATCGCGCGTTCCGCCAGCATGCCGTGGCCGATCTCACGACGGCCAGGTCCCAGGCGGAAGCTGGTCTCACCAACCGAGAACGGAGGGAAGTTGTAATGCAGCAGGAAGCGCTTGCGGTACTCGCCGTAGAGCGAATCCATACGCTGTTCATCACTGGAGGTGCCCAGGGTGGCGGCAACCAGGGATTGGGTTTCACCACGGGTAAACAGTGCTGAACCGTGGACGCGGGGCAGAAGGCCGGCTTCCGTGGTGATCGGGCGGATGGTAACGGTGTCGCGACCGTCGATGCGGATGCCTGTATCGAGGACGTCGGCACGGACGCGATCATATTCAAAATCGCCCAGGAAGGCCTTGATCTGTTTGCCCTTGCCTTCAAATCCGTCCTTGAGAGCTTCAATCGTATCAGCGGTAATCAGGTCGATCTGATTATGCCGTTCCTGCTTTGACTTGATCTTGACGGCTTCGGACATACGGCCGTAGGCCAGTTCACGAACCTTTGCCAGCAAGGCCTCATCCACAACCGGGGGCAACACTTCACGCTTGGCCACACCGGCCAGCTGCTTCAGTTTTTCCTGAGCATCCAGTACCGGCTGGACCGATGCGTGCCCAAAGAAAATGGCATCCAGCATATCTTCTTCAGAGACGAATTTGGCTTCGCCTTCCACCATGATGACCGCTGTGCGGCTGGCAGCAACAACAATCTCCATATCGCTCTGCTCAAGCTCTTCTGCTGTGGGGTTGCAGATCAGCTGACCATTCACCCTGCCAACCTTAACGCCGGCAATCGGACCCTGGAAAGGGATGTCGGAAACCTCCAGAGCTGCGGAGGCGCCCAGCATTGCC
>JBGSQD010000180.1:0-13527 GCA_041738275.1 Geobacterales bacterium | reverse complement strand
GGGCTTTTATCTTCTCCACCTGATTTGGCTTCAATCCGAGTCGGGGAATTGCTGCTGTACCTGTATAAGTTCAGGTATTACAGACAAAAATGCCTCGACAACCTGCGGATCAAATTGCCGTTCGCTCCAGCGCACAACTTCCTCGATTGACGCGTTCACAGACCAGGCCGCTTTATAGGGACGATCACTGGTAAGGGCGTCAAAAACATCGGCAACAGCCACAATTCTCCCAAACAAAGGAATTGTATTCATCTTGAGCCCTAGCGGGTAACCGCTGCCGTCCCATCGCTCGTGATGTGTCAAAGCAACAGTTGCCGCTGTCTTCAGCAGTCTGTTATGATTGAGCCCGATTATTTTGAAGCCGATTTCGCAGTGTGCTCTGACAACCTTCCATTCATCTTCATCCAACTTGCCTGGTTTGAAAAGAATGCTGTCCGGAATGCCGATTTTTCCAATGTCATGCAGGGCTGCCGCATTGTAGAGCAGTTCCGCTTCACTTTCCGTCAGGCCGTAAGCCTTGGCAATTATTCGGGAATAGTGGCAGACCCTGACGACATGGTGTCCGGTCTCGTTATCCCTGTATTCACCGGCACTGCCAAGCCGGTGCAGGATTTCCAGACTGCTTTCGTTCAACTCGCCGGTGCGCTCCTGCACCAGATGTTCCAGAGCGCGTTTCTGATCATGCAGTGCAAGGTGTGTTTTGACCCGTGAATGCACTATCGGCACCCGGATCGGTTTGGTAATATAATCAACAGCCCCACAGGCAAACCCCATGGATTCATCTTTTATCTCACCCCTGGACGTAACAAAAATAACCGGAATAGCGCGGGTCAGGGGATTGTCCTTCAGCCTCCGGCAGGTTTCGAAACCATCCATCTCCGGCATCATAACATCCAGTAGAATGATATCGACCGGCATGGACAGGCAGATATCGATGCACTGCAATCCATCGGTTGCAACTTTGACCCTGTATTCGTCTTTCAATGCTGCGTTCAGCAGGCTGATGTTCTGCGGCATGTCGTCAACTATCAGAACGCTCGCCGGGGTCGGAGCAGTTTGCATGGCAACTAATCCTCTGAGTTGTTGCAGTTTAGAACAATCCCGTTCCTGGCCGAAATTAACAGAAGTGCATCCTGGGCCGCCGTAAAATCAAAATTTTTCAGAAGAGCGTCAATCTGTCCGACATCCTCATCGGGCAGGTCTGCCAGTTCACATTGATAATCATCCAGGTAACGTTCCACCTTGCCGTCCCTGCCGATTATATATTCTAGCAGCCTGTTCAGGATCGGACCCAGAACAGCCACATCAACCGTGTCGGACAGTCTTTCTTCTCTACTCTGTGCAACAGCAGGCAGATGATTTGTCAGTTCAGTCACCAGGCGGTTCAATTCAATGGCAAATCGCTCAAGAGCAGCTGTCACCCGCTCGGGAGGTTCGTCGAGATCGATGGCGTTTTCGAGCGCTAGCGCCAGATCTTCCAGCTCCACTGCACCCATGGAACTGGCAAGCCCTTTGACCGTATGTGCGTGGAGATTTGCCAGCTTCATATCCCCCACTCTCAAAGCCTGTTCTATCATAATTGCCGCGTTCGACTGATTCTCTGCAAACGAACGCAGCAACCAGCCATACAGTTTCCCGTCTCCTTCAAGTCGTCTAAGTGCCTCATTGACCGCAAGCCCCGCAATATTGGCAAGCCTGCATTTATCTTGCTTATCGAGGTAAGAAACAACCGGCTCATCATCGGCGGTATCGGCAAATCTTTTATGATGCGGCACCCACTTTTCCAGAATTTCAGCCAGTTCGACCTTATTCACCGGCTTTGCCAGATAGTCATCCATACCAGCCTTAAGGCACTCTTCGCGATCTCCGGTTAATGCCTTGGCAGTCATGGCGATGATTGGAACGCTATGATTGAGGACTTGCGAGCTTTTGTTGCGGATCACTGCGGTGGCCGCAAAACCATCCATCTCAGGCATCTGGCAGTCCATCAGCACCAGATCGTAGTTTATAAGTTCAAGCGCACAGACAGCTTCCTGGCCATTGGCAACCACATTCGCCTTGTAGCCAAGCTTGTTTAACAAAATTTGCGCCACTTTCTGATTGATGACATTGTCCTCGGCCAGCAGAATACGGACTCCCTGTTTTTTATCTCCGGAATTAACGTACACATCGTGTTTATAAGGTTTGCTGGATTCTGCAACAGTATGCCTTGTGACAATGCGCCTTGAAACCTTTGAGGTATTATTTGTACACGTTGTCTGGTTCAAAACCTCCGGGGTATGGCTTGCTCTACCCAGAACAAGAGCAATACAATCATAAAGCTGTGACTGGCGAACCGGCTTTGCCAGATAACCGGCAAAGCCTATCTGCTGCAGAGCTGCTGCATCGCCACGCTGGCCAAGGGAAGTCACCATAATCATCAAGGTTGATGACAACAATGGATCGGCCTTTATCCGGCGGCCAAGCTCGCTGCAGTCCATACCAGGCAACTGCTGATCAAGAAGGGTGATGCGGAATGGATTGCTCTGCTGCACCGCCTCGCGCAGAAGAATCAGGGCTGTCTCGCTGTCGCCTGCAGTTTCATATTGGCAGCCCCAACTGTTCAGCAGGGCAGTCATCAGCATACGGTTGGCGGCATTGCCATCTACTACCAGAATCCTTGCCGCGCTAATATCGTCATCTCGCTCGAATACCGGTTGCACCGCGTTTAGCTGTTTCTCAAAACAGGCGGTGAACCAGAACGTGGAGCCTTTCCCTTCTTCGCTCTCCACACCGATTTCGCCACCCATCAACTCTGCCAGCTGCTTGCATATGGAAAGCCCCAGGCCGGTGCCGCCGAATCGGCGCGTGGTGGAACCGTCTGCCTGCATGAATGGATTGAAGATCGCTGCGCGCCGGCCTGCTGGTATGCCGATACCGGTATCGCTGACAGTGAAACGGATCATGACAGATTCGCCCGCATCGGATTCAACCTCAGCGCTGATAACAACTTCACCCTCGCGGGTAAACTTGATGGCGTTACCAGCCAGGTTGGTGATGATCTGACGTAAGCGGCCAGGATCGCCCTTCAACAGCGATGGAACGCAAGGATCAATCCGGCAGATCAGTTCCAGTCCAGCCTCTGCAGCAGGCATTACCAGCATCCCTGTGGTGTCTTCCACAGTTGTTCTCAGATCAAAATCGAGCAGATCAATATCCAGCTTGCCCGCTTCAATCTTGGATAAATCCAGGATATCGTTGATCAGATCCAACAGGTTCTCGCCGCTTTTTCGGACTATCTCGGCATATTCCCGCTGCTCCTCGCTCAGGACGGTCTCCAGTAATAGGCCGGCCATCCCGATTACCCCGTTCATGGGAGTGCGGATTTCGTGGCTCATGTTGGCCAGGAAAGTGCTCTTGGCAATGTTGGCTGATTCGGCCAGGTCCCTGGCATTGCGCAATTCTTCCTCAATCCGTTTACGCTCGGTAATATCCGAGAAGGTTACGACTGCTCCACATATTTCGGCGTTCTCAAAGATGGGATAAGACGAGTATTCTGCCGGGAAGGAGGTCCCATCTTTGCGCCAAAGCACCTCATTGTCCACCCGGTACCCCCCTCCTGTTGACTTAGCACGGAAAATCGGACAATCAGCCGCTGGATAATGTGAACCATCGGAATGGCTGTGATGAATAAGATCGTGCATATTCTTGCCGAGACACTCCTCAAGCTGATAGCCGAGGGTCTTTAGCCCTGACTTGTTGATGAAGGTGCAACACCCGCCCATATCGATACCATGGATCCCTTGATCAGTTGCCTGAAGTAACTGATTGACTAGATCTTTGCTCTTCCTTAGAGCCTCCTCCGCCCGCTTGGATACCTTCAGCAGATCGACATGATTTTCGTCGTCATCTACAACCAGTATCAAAGGAGCGTTCAGGTTGTCTTTCAGCATGGCAGTTACCTTTATCCACTAAGGAAAGAAGTGATTTCTAACTTACAAAACTCTCCCGTTCATCCTCCGAAAACATCAGATCGATATCCATGATTATCAGCAGTCGCTCGGCGTGATTAAAGACACCGGTTATGAACTCCTGATCGATGCCTCCGGAGACAACTATCGTTGGGGGCGGCTGAATCTCGCTGCTGTGGATGCGGATGACCTCAGAGACCGCGTCCACAATAAAGCCGGTCATGCTGCCGACAACATCCATTATGATGATGCGGGTATGACTGTTGTTATCATTCTCCATCAATCCGAAGCGCTTCCGCATGGAGATGATCGGGATAACCTTGCCGCGCAGGTTGATGATTCCCTCGACATGCTGCGGTACATTGGGCATCTTGGTGATGGTCGGCATACGGATAATTTCGCGGACCTTGAGGACCTCAACACCATATTCTTCATCAGCCAGCATAAAGCTGACCAGCTGGATCAGTTCGTCATGCTGCGCAGTATCGTCCATCTTAACCAGTGCCTTTGTTGACATGGAGGCTCCTTTTTATTGTTTTCAGCCACACTGTTTTTCCAGTTGATCAAGCATAGCCATCAGATTTTGCGAATGTGACACCATCTCCTGGCAATGTTTTGCTGCAGTTGACTTGTCTCCGGCATTGTAAGCGGATATCGCCTGTTTGCCGAGTTCGTGAACCTTGCCGTGAGGGTCATTAATCTCTCTGAAGATTGCTACATTGCCACACTTCTCCTGCCCTTTGCTTTGGTACCATTTGCCAAAGGCGCATGTGAGGTGCGTGGGTAGATTATTGGGATCCAGGCGCTGGCTGCCGTCCAAATGAGACTTGATCTTGCCGGTGAAGATCATGTGAGCGCTTTTTGCCTTCCTCAAGCATAGCGACAGGGATTCATCAATGGTCAAGCCGGCAAGCACTGTCGTCAAAGTATCTGACAGCATGTTCAGCTTGTTGCCCTCTGCTGCCGAGTCATGTGCGCAATTCGATGTCTGATTTGAAACCTCGGTGATCTGAAGGATATTTTTGCTGATCTCGCTGGTGGTTGCGGTTTGCTGCTCGGCAGCTGTGGCAATCTGGTTAACCTGCATCGACAGGTTGTTAATCTGATCCAGAATGGTGTGCATCGCTTCTCCGGACCTGCCGGCCTCTTGAGTTCCTCGCTCTACCTCACTTACCCCTTCTTTCATGGCGGAAACAGCATGCCTGGTCTCGGTCTGGATCGCCTTGATCATTTCCCCTATCTCACGAGTGGCCTTGGTGGTCCGTTCAGCCAAGGCTCGCACCTCATCTGCAACAACCGCGAAACCTCGACCCTGTTCTCCTGCACGAGCCGCCTCAATGGCAGCATTCAGGGCAAGAAGATTGGTCTGGTCGGCAATATCCTCGATGGTGCCGATTATCTGGCCGATTTGATCCGATCGCTGCCCGAGAGTATCAACAGTTGCAGCAGTGGCGCTGACACGCTCTGATATGTGGCCCATTACCTGAATACTTGCCTGAATTATACTGCTCCCTTTCATGGCCTCATCCGAGACAAGTCGGGCGCCGTCAGCAGCCATCTGACAGTTATGGGCAATATCTCCAGAAGTAGCAGCCATCTCTTCCCCGGCTGTGGCCACAGTACCGGCCTGAGAAGCTACACTATCGGCACCTTTTGCCATTTCCTCCGAATTGTTGTGTACATGGGCGGCTGAATAGGTAACATCCGCTGCCGTTAGAGCAATCTTGCTGACAATTGTTGAAAAAGATTCAGCCATGGCATCAAAGGAGTGTCCTATTGTTCCAAGCTCATCCTTGGTTGTCAGCCCGACGCGTCGTGTCAGGTCACCATGGGCCATGGCATCGCTGGCCAGAATCAATGCATTGGCAGCTGATGAAACCGAGCGGATGACCGTGACCCCCAATATCAAAGACAGCAGCACGGAAACAACAATGGCGCTGATAACCAGCACCATGGTGGTATGAAAGTGGCTTTCAGCATCACTCTGCGCTTTCTGAGCCTGAAGCTTCTCATACTCCAACAACTTCTGCACAGATTCGTTGGCAGTCCTGAAAAGCGGGTTTATCTTTGTGATCGTTATCTCGGTGGCCTCATGATACTTGCCTGCCAGGATCGCTTCACGAGCCGGTTTCAATCCTTCGTTGACAAATTTTTCTCGTTTTTCAGCGAAATCATCCGCCATCTTCATTTCTTCGACTGAGGCGGGCTTACCGATATATTCCTTCCATATTGCGTTGATCTCTTCGAGGTTCTTTTCCGCCGCATTGAGGTGCTGATCAAGCACATGATCGTGAAGCTTGACAATCTCCGGCATTGCCGGATCATGCTGCAGCGACAACAGCAGCTGAATACGGTTGTCACGCATCAACCCCATGATCTTGTCAATCTGCATAACATTCGACATGTTTGTCTTGTAAAGAGTTTCGATCCCGTCATCGGCTGATTTCATACCGAACAGACCAATAATACCGACGACGGTTACCGAAACACATCCCACCAGCAGGATGATCATAATCTTGGTTTTAATGCTGATATTCATTAGCACCCCCAATTTAATTTACAATATAAACTGCCTTACCAGCCTCTGCAGTTCCTCGGCATTGCCGTTCAGTTGTGCTGCTGCCGTGGCAGATTCATGTGCGCCTTGCGAGGTCTGCTGGACTACTTCGGTAATCTGCATCATGTTGCTGGAAATCTCGCCGGTCGTGGCGGTCTGCTCTTCGGCTGCAGTGGCGATCTGATTGACCTGCATGGCAACGTCGTTGACCTGCTGCAGGATATCCTGAAGCGCCTGCCCTGATTTGGCCGCTTCGACAGTTCCGGTCTCCACCTGCTGAACCCCCTGCTCCATAACTGCCACAGCCCCTTTGGTCTCCTTCTGGATGGCCTTGATCATTTCGCCGATCTCACGAGTAGCGCGGGTGGTACGCTCGGCAAGGGCACGAACTTCATCGGCAACAACAGCAAAGCCGCGACCCTGTTCACCGGCCCGGGCTGCCTCTATGGCCGCATTCAGCGCCAGCAGGTTGGTCTGATCGGCAATGTCTTCAATCGTGCCGATAATGGCACCGATCTGGTCACTGCGTGCCCCCAGGCTTTCCACTGTCTTGGCTGACTCCTGCACCTTAAAGGCAATCTGTCCCATGACAACCACGGTTCTCTCAACTACCTCGGCACCGTTACTAGCTGTTTGCGAAGCACGTTGAGCACCTTCGGCGGCCATCTGGCAGTTCTGGGCAATGTCACTTGATGTGGCCGACATCTCCTCACCTGCAGTGGCAACGGTACCTGCCTGGGCAGCCACTTCTTCGGCGCCGGTAGCGATATGCTCTGCTGTAGAGTGTAGTTGATTTGCCGCTGCAGCCACCTGGGTGGAGGTAGTGGAGATCTGGCTGATAATGGTGCGAAGGTTTTCCGACATAGCCTTCATGGCTGACATCAATTGGCCTGTCTCATCTTTGCTGGAAACCTTGACCTCTCCGGTCAGGTCACCTTTAGCCAGGGCGTTGGCTATAACGACACCTTCGGAAAGCGGTCGCGTAATACTACGCGTAATGAAAAAGCTGATCATAATGCCGATTATCAATGCTACCCCGATGATGACGAAGGATGTAATCTGTGAGCTGCTGTACTGTTTGATTGCCTCGGCATGACTCAAATCCATCCGTTCTTCCTGGAATTTGACTATGGCTCTGAAAGCTTCTTTAATCTTGGAATCCAAAGGATAGGCCTCCTTGTTGAACAGCTCCAGGGCTTCGCTTGTCTTGTTGGCGAGACTCAACTCGATCACCTCGTTGTTTGCCTTCCTGGCATTAGCAAGCGATGTCTTGGCAGCTTCGATCAGCTCCTTACCTTTATCTTGGTTTTCAAGCTTTTCCAGTTTATCCATCAACTCCTTGTATTCCACCCGCATTTTGTCTATATCCTGTTTTGCCTCAACCCTTCCGGCCTGATCTCTCAACAGCATCAGCTCGATATCTTCGATAAGAGTGCCTATCTTTGCATTGACATCATTGGCCAGTTTGATTTTTGAGTAATTGACCTTCACAATACGCTCAAGGCCTTCATTGATTTTCCCCATGCCATTGATGCCCATCAAGCCTAGAAAAATCAGCAGCAGCAATATCAGTCCAAATCCCACACCTAGACGGATGCCAATCTTCATGTCGTTCTCCTTTATTTGATTTGTTCTACTTGTCTGTGTCCATTATTTTTTCAGTACATGTTGATGATAAATCGGACATTCCTCGAAGCGATCCATGCAATACATGGCAATGTTAGGCACAGCCCGGCCGCAGATGTTGCGGCAGTAGCAGTCATCAAAAGGTTGACGTGAAAATTCACAAAAATTTTGTGTAGTCAACGGCTTTGCTGTGTCAGCAGGTTTTGTCATGCAGCATTCTCAGCAAAGATCGTGCCGTACATTAAAACAGTACAATAACAGCCTGTTAACCGGGATTGGTTCTGAAATTTGATATGCAAGATCGATAGCGGTATCTAAACTGAATAGCTGAAATGGATAGTGGCGGGAAAGTTGGGCGGGAATGCAATCCTCCCAGGTTTCGACCCAGGCAACGGGCTAAAGGAAAAACCTCGGAGTTTTTATCTTCAACTGGCTACTCCTCCCCCGCCGCTATTCCATGCTTTTCAAGCCGGCGGCGAAATGTGTAATAGTTCATACCCAGCATCATGGCGGTTTTCATGCGTTTGCCACCGCAGTAGTGCAGGGCCTGTTCCAGCGACCAGCTTTCCAGTTCGTCCATACCGCAGGGAAATGGTGGCGGAGCATTCAGACCAGCATTATCAGGTATTTGGGTAACAATAACGCCAGGATCGGCCAAAAGTTCGATTTCAGCCGCACCGATTACGCTTTCTGCGTCCAGTGCGGCGCAACGGATAACGCTTTTCAGTTGGCGGATATTGCCTGGCCAGGGCATGCGACTGAGCAAATCGAGCGCTTCGTCATTAAAAATCAGCCGACTGCGCCCAAGTTCATCGCAGGTTTCCCGCAAAAACTTCAGTGCCAAAGGCGCAATCGCATCCGGTGTCCCTCGTAACGGCGGCATGGTTATCGTTGTGTCGGCCAGACGATAGTAAAGATCTTGCCGGAATCGCCCTGCCAGCGCCTCGATCTTCAAAATACGGTTGCTGGCAGCGATGATGCGCACATCCACCTTCTTTTCTACGGTACTCCCCAGCGGGGTGAATTTCTTTTCCTCGACAAACCGCAGCAATTTGGCCTGCAGCTCTGTCGGACATGAGTCAATATCATCCAAAAACATCGTACCGCCATCAGCCGCTTCCGCCAGCCCGGTATGATTGCGATCAGCTCCGGTAAAAGCGCCTTTAACGTGGCCGAATAGTTCACTCTCTGCCAGATTTAACGGCAGCGCCCCCATATGCACGGTTATAAACCGACCATCCCGACGGGCACTTAAATTATGAATAATAGTGGCCAGCCGCGATTTCCCGGTTCCGGTTTCACCTTCCAGCAGTACATTAAATGGCGTTCGGGCAGCCCTGGCAGCTTGTTCCGCAATAGCCCGCTGGCAAGGGGTCTCGCCCATCTGCACCCCCACGGATGCCGTCAGTTCATCATAAAGCGCATCAATTTCCAGTCGCTGCAGAAGCGGTAACGACGCTTTGGCAATTGCTGCCAGCAATTCATCTGAATCAACCGGTTTGCGGACAAATGCTGCCACCCCCAGCTCAATAGCCTTCAGCAGGTAACTGGTTTCAGTAAAGGCGGTGCAGAAAATAAGCGGCAGGTCGGGCCAGCGCAACTTCAGGCAGGCAGCCAGCTCCAGACCATCCATGACCGGCATGCGAATGTCGCTGATGACCAGATCAGGCCGCTGCTCTTCAATCAACACCAAAGCATCTCTGCCGTTTTTGGCCTGGATAACACGATTGCAGTATAGCTGCAGAAAGGCAACAGTTTCATGCCGCAGCTCCACTTCGTCCTCGACCAGCAGAATAGACAGATGAACCAGATCAATCATGATGATTTCTCCAATGGCAGTTCAATTCTAAAGGTAGCGCCTTCCTGGCCTTGAACCAAGCGCAGGTGCCCTTCCAGGCTCTCTTCCACAATCATGCGCGACATGTACAGACCGATACCGGTACCGCCGCTTTTTTACTTGGTGGTAAAATAGTGGGCAAATATCCTCGGGGCGATCTCGGCCGGTATGCCGCAGCCGTTATCGCTGATGTCGATAATCATGGCTCGGTCTCCGTTAACAGTCATCTGCACATCGATACGACCTTTTTCCGGTTTGCCTCTTGTAATGCGACCTTCCAGGATGGCGTCGCGGGCATTGCCCAGCAGGTTGAGGATAACCTGCTTGAACTCATTGGAAAAGCCATTTACCATTTGTCCGTCGCAACCCACGCAATTGACATTTACAACAATGCCGCTGCTGGCGAATTGAGACTCGAACAGCCTGGCAGCATCATTAATGCAGCTCAGTGGATAAAATGGCTCCATCTGCTTTTCCTGGCGGTAAAAGTTTCGGAACTCCTCTATTGTTTCGGACATATACCTGATCTGCCGCATGGCATTGACCTTGAACTCATCAAGATACACAGGTGTCAGTCCCTGCATGGTCCCTACCGCGTGGGTACGCTGAATAATCATCCCCAAGGTGGCCAGAGGTTGCCTCCACTGGTGGGCAATGGCGCCAACCGTCTCACCCATAGCCGCCAGCCGGGACTGATGGATCTGTTTCCGCTCGGTGATGTCGCGTCGAATACTCATAATTGCCGGTTGACCTTCCCACATGATCAGCCGGGCGCTGACTTCAGTCGGGACAAGTGAGCCATCCTTGCGCTGATGTACTGTCTCAAAAGTGAGGTGTCCCTGCTCCATCATCCTTGCCATCCGTTCCGGTACATGCTTGCGCTCCGCTGTCGAAACCACCTGATTGATTGTCATGGACATCAGTTCATCGTGCGTGTAACCAAGCTGATCCAAAGCCATCGAGTTGACGGCCAGAATGTGTGCCTGCGAGTCAACGATAAAGATCGCATCATTGGCATTGTTAAACAGTAACCGGTATTTTTCCTCGCTCTCCTGCAGGATCATTTTTTGCTGTTCCAGCGATTCGTTGATCTGCCTGACCTCATTGAACTCAGCTGTCAGCGCATCCCCCATTACCCTGAAATTGTGGCTCAACTGATTTATCTCCAGTATGCCGCTTTCAGGCCAGGCGATTTTTTTTCGTTCTGTTGCCAGCTTGCTCGGAAGGTCAAGGGTGATCATGCCCAGTTTTTTTAGTGTGCGAATAGAGCGACGGCTTAAAAATCCAGCCAGCACCAGCGCCCCGAGCAAAACCAGAAACAGCAGGGACAGCTTACCGGTATAGTGGTCATAAAAGTTTTTATGGAAGGGGGCCACCTGCAGTTCCAGAACCAGTTTCCACTCTGCCAGATCCCCAATGGTAGTTTCCGCCACATAGAAAGATTTCATCCAGCGTTCCGGAGGCGGCGTATTGGGAGGAAGCTGCGGCGACCATTGACTGATCACATTTCCAAGGCAACTTAGCATCCCATTGCCGCGCACAAAGGGCGTCATGATCTTTTGATCTTTACGGTTTGTCATTATGACGTTGTTGTTTATATCCACCAGTGTGTAGAAAGTGGCGTTTTGCCCTTTACTGCTGTCGAGATGTTCTCTAATCTGCTCCAGGCTCAGGATTCCTGCTACAAACCCGTTGTATTCTCCTCGAATAACCACCGGCGCTATCATCAAGACTCTCGGTTTGGGGATGCCGATTCTGCTCATGCCGGCTTCCGAGAGCATCGGCTTGAGGGTTTGTTTGAGCATAGGGATGAACGGACGATCTGCGTAGCTATTTCCGATGGCACTCTGTCCAAATTCATCGGTCAGCGGGAAAAATGCGGTGGTTGACCCTTCTCTGTCAATCAGCCCGATACGCAGAAAGCTGACATCCGACTTCTCTGCCTGTTCCAGGGCAAGCTGCATCTGTTGCGGGGATCTGGATGAAGCCATTTCCGCCAGATTCACAATTGCAGTTTTTCTGTTTGACAACCATGTTTCCAGGCGTTGTGTCACGCGCTGACTGTCCTGAATCAGCGATGCTCGAATATTGCTGTCGGTTTCATTGAAATCGATTCTACTTTCAACCACCAGCATGATCAGCGCCGGACACAGCACGAAAAAGGTCAGCAGGTTATAGAGAATTTCACTGTACGAAGTCAGCGATGAGCGTGTCCTGAGTGCAAACCCGGTGAAGACCAGACGGGCGAGCAGTGCATTGGCAATGCCGTTCACCGCATGTTTGGTAATGATGATATTGGTACTGCTGATAGACACACCCATGAACACGTGGAAGAAAAGGTAGGCCATCGGCATGCCGAGAAAAAGCCAGTACAGTGTATCGGCCATCACCATGCCAATCTTGCGGCGCGCCATTAACAAGCCGACAATTGCCACCTCAGCGGTCAAAATGATGAATGCATAGGGGTGATCCCGGAGAATCCAGGTATAGCATGCAATTATGGCCGCTGCCAGAATGCCTCTGCCAAGTCCAAAGAACTGCAGTGCCAGCAAGGCGAAGATGTTGCCGAAGAAAAAGTAAACGTTGTGGAATATGGGAAAATTGAAATAGTTGCCGGCCAGACCGGCAACTATCAAGGCGAGGAAAAGGGGGATGTTGCTCATGTATGTTTTAATACTGTTGTTGGATAGTATAGAGGTCAAGCTCGTCTCCTGAACAAATGTCCATCACCCCATTGTACTAATGGTAAAGTGGGTAATCTGTCTTTGAAGCGCCTGCTATTGGCAGTTTATCCGCGTGAAAACTTATTGGTATACCGGCTGTCCAACTCAGGTTCAGCCATAGTAAGTCAAGTCATTAACAGCTGCAATGATTCGTACGCTCTTAATAATAGAATTTCTACAACTAATCCAGAGTGAATTAACTTTTCTTGACACATACATTCACTATGTATATAAACTTTTTCTAATTTTTATTCATATGCACAGCTGAACAGTTCAAGGTATTACATGAATATTCTAATCCATCTGACAAGCGTTCTCTTGGGGAGGGCACTACAGGAACTTCTGGAGCGGGAACCTGAAGGGTATCAGGCCCTCGCTGTTTCGGACGTTCGAAAGTGCGGTGGGTTTCGGCCGGACTTCATCGTAGTGGACAGAAGTACGGTCCATGGCAGTGTACAGATCCAGGAGCCGGATACAAAGATCGTGCTGATGGATTTCTGCCTTAGCGATGAGGAAATTACCGCCCTGCTCCTTTCCTGTAAAATTGACTGTGTTCTGGCAACAACATCGGACCTTCCTCTTTTCAAAAAGGCCCTCAGCAAGGTCATGGCCGGGCAGATATGGATCGACAACAACAGGATCAAGGCAATTGTCCGGCAAGGTGAACATGCCAAGACTTCTGCTCAGGATGTATCGTTCAGTAAAAAAGAGCGGGAAATCATCATCCATGTATCTCAGGGACTCACGAACAAAGCCATTGCCGATAAAATCCATATCAGCGAACAGACCGTAAAGACCCACCTCAGTCGTATCTTCAGAAAAACCAACATTTCT
>JBGSQD010000163.1:0-15546 GCA_041738275.1 Geobacterales bacterium | reverse complement strand
CGGGAAAGCTCCTTCAGCTCCCGTTCCAGGCTGGCAATTCGGTCACGAATACGGCGGCGGTCGGTCTCCAGCTTGGTTTCGCCTGGTCCGCGCCCACCGATGCCCCCCATCAGGCGCGACATCTGCACACCCCGTCCGGTCAGACGCGGCAGCAGGTATTTGAGCTGAGCCAGTTCGACCTGAACCTTGCCGTCCAGGCTCTTGGCCCGGCGGGCAAAGATGTCCAGGATCAGCTGGCTGCGGTCGATGACCTTCAGTTCGGTCATGGCCGAGATGGAACGGATCTGGGCCGGGGTCAGCTCCTGGTCGAAGATCAGCATGGTGGCGCCGCGCTGCAGGGCTCGTATGACTACGTCCCGCATCTTACCTTCGCCCATCAGGTAACGAGGGTTTATGCGCCGAGGCCGCTGAATGAAGGCGTCCAGCGCCTCCACCCGGGCGGTTCGGGCCAGTTCCCGCAGCTCGGCGATGGAATCCTCTGCTTCCTGACGGGTTCCTTCGTTTGTCGCGGAGATCAGGATGGCCCGCTCCAGAGCTTCACTGGTTTTAGCGCTGCCGCGAGAAGAACGTTCAAGGTCGGCCTCCAGTTCATCGATGAAATGAATGTAGTCGAGGTCGATGCGTTCCAGCGGTGTAATGGGGTCGGTGATGGCAGATGGCCCGCCCTGGGAAGGTGAAAGCCAGGACAGTTGGGCATAAATCTGATTCTTGCCGGGTGTGAAGAGCAGGGCGGCCAGAAGGTCGAGGCGCAGAAGCGACAAGTCGGTGATGTCGTCCTCGGTGAGCGCTTCGTTTCTCAGATGGGTGTGGATCAGGCGCAGACCGCGCAGGGTTCGCTTTCCCAGCGGGTAGTCGCGCAGGTCGGGGATGACCAGTCCCTTTTCATCACCGACGATGACGTACTCTACCATGCCTGAACGGTTGACGAGGATGCCGACCTGGCGGCGGATGTCGCCGGACACTTCGACGAGTCGGGCCGCCAGTTCCTGGGTACAGAACTCTCCCGGCGGCACGCGCCGACGATAAAGGCGTTCCAGCGCCTGGATCTGACTTGATTTTAAACCTGCAAGATTGCCGAACGGTTCTTTGATGGGAGGACTCCGGGGCCTGGCCCTGAAAACTGGATAAGTGTTACCTCAAATGCCGATTACGTTATATCCGCCATCCACGTAATGTATTTCTCCGCTTACGCCGCTGGCCATGTCGCTGCACAGATAGACCGCTGCACGGGCGACATCTTCCTGGGTGACGTTGCGCCGCAAAGGGGACCTTTCTTCAACATGATTGAGGATCTGGATGAAGCCGTTTACGCCTGATGCGGCCAGGGTGCGGATGGGACCGGCCGAGATAGCGTTGACCCTTACCCCTTCCGGACCTGCTGCTTCTGCCAGATAGCGAACCGATGCCTCCAGGGCAGCCTTGGCAACGCCCATTACATTGTAGCTGGGAAAAACCTTGACCGCGCCGTAATAGCTGAGTGTCAGCGTAGCTGAATTGCGCCCCTGCAGCATGGGCATGGCTTCCTTCATGATACCGAGGAAGGAGTAAACACTTATGTCCATGGCGTTGGCAAAGCCTTCGCGCGAGGTGTTGATAATGGTGCCTTTGAGCTCGTCCTTGTTGGCAAAGGCTATTGAATGGATGACGATGTCCACGCCGTCCCATACCTTGGCGAGTTCGCTGAAGACCGCCTTGATGTCATCGTCACTGGTGACATTGCAGGGGAGAATTGCCTTGGCGTTCAATGATTCTGCCAGGGGGCGGACCCTTTTTTCAAGAGACTCGCCGGCATAGGTAATTGCCAGTTCTGCCCCTTGATCATGAAAAGCCCGGGCTATGGCCCAGGCAATGCTTTTTTCATTGGCGATACCGAAAATCAGCGCTTTTTTTCCCTGCAACAACATTGAGACCGACCTCCATCAGATTGAATTCTCGTATAGTAACAGAAATTGCTTTTCAGACAAGTGGTAATGATGTGCTCTGCGGGTCTTCTACGCGCTCGGAAGGTGTGTTGACTTCGTTGGCAGGTGGTGCTGCGCAGGGGGGGTGCATTATCTGGAGGATTTCCAGTTTTGCTTCCATGTCGGCCAGGCGTTTTTCAATCGTGCCCAGAACGTCCAGAGTCTTGTCCAGCTTTCCCTTGATGGTGAATACTACAAAAGGCATGACGAGCCATACCACTGCCATAAAGAAGCTGAGAATGCTCATCATCACCATGAAACCGCCTAAAATTTCCATTCTTTCTCCTGAGGTCGCAGATCATACCTTTAATACCATGACTGCTGAATAATGTTAAGATCAAAAGTACTTTGATTTTGCCGCAGCAGGTATGGCGGTTTGATGTGATCAACACTATACCGAATATATGGAGTATATGAGTGTAAATTTTGTATTTAGTCGAAAAACCGGTGATTGTCGCCGTGACTTGTGATATTTTACGACAATTACAGAGTACTGAGGCGAATGTTGTGAACCTGATCCCTATAACGTCTCCCCGTTTTCTTGAGCCTGAACTACTGACAACCATGCCGGACTGGCAACAGATTTTCGGCAATGATAATCCCGTGGCACTGGAGATCGGCAGCGGCATGGGCGATTTTGTGGCCCAGATGGCGGTACTGCATCCGGACTGGAATTTTATCGCCATAGACTATTACAATAAGGGTTGCCTGAAGACCTGCAAGCGTATCGACAAGGCGGGACTGGACAACGTGCGGGTGGTGCGTGATGAAGCCCGCTCCTTTCTGGAGCGCTGTATTCAGCGAGAATCGCTACGGGCGGTGATCATCAACTGCCCTGATCCTTGGCCCAAGCAGCGCCACCGCAAACGCAGGCTGGTAAACACTGATTTTGTAGATTTTCTTGCCGGATTCATGCGGCCTGGTGCCGATTTTTACTTTGCCACCGACTTTGTCGATTATGGTCTGGATGTGGCAGAACTGATGCCCCAGGTAGCGGTTTTCGCGAATGTGCTTGCACCAGACCATTACCGGCATAAACTTGCGGGATATCCCCTGTCCAAGTATATGCTGAAGTTCATGGGGGAAGGAAAACAGATTTACTTCGTCCATTATCGAAAATGCTGACGTTGACGCACTTGACCTGTTCATCAGGGTGTTTTTATCGTAGTCCAGCGGGGGAAAGGTTATGCGGGAAAAAGAGCGCAACAGTGTAAATATTTTCAGGCCACGCGGCGCATCCATGAAGCGGGAAACCATGGTGATCAAGATGGTGCTGGCAGGTTGGCTGATCGGCATTATCGGTTCCCAGATCGTGGTTTTTTTGATTGATCACACCCAACAGGGTGCCCCTTTGTCGCATTGGACCTTCTTCAACCTGCGGATTCCCTTCTGGCTGACCGGCCAGTTTCTGCCGTTGTGGTTTATAATCCAATGTGTGGTGTTCAATGTCTGGATGGATCGTTACGCAGCGCGGGATCTGGACGGTACCCTGCGTTTTCGGGTGCCTTCCAGCTCTGATAGGGAGGAATAGATGGGCGAAACCACGGTAAAGTTACTTCCGATCGCTATTGTGGCCGGTATGTTCGCCCTGTTCCTGATCTCGGGACTGCGTACCAGAAAACACCAGGTCTCGGAATACGGGTTTGCCGGTGGCTACACCGGTCGGGTCGGTATCGGTGCCGCCATTGCCAGCAACTGGATGAGTGCTGCCAGTTTTATGGGTATGGCAGGGATGTTCTACCTCAAAGGATACTTTGCCATGGCCTACGTGGTTGGCTGGACCGGCGGCTACGTGTTGCTGCTGGTGCTGATGGCCACGCAGATCAGACGCTTCGGCAAATTTACCGCTCCCGACTTTGTCGGCTTTCGCTATGAATCAGAAACGGCCCGCACCCTGGCGGCAGTTGTTTCCATAGTTATTGCCGTCGTTTACAGTGTGGCCCAGTTCCGCGGCATTGGCCTGATGGTTTCGTGGCTGTTCGGCATTGCCTATATTCCGGCGGTGGTCATCGGCGCCTCTTTGCTAGTCAGTTTTGTAGTTGTTTCAGGTGCTTTGGGTACGGCCCGCAACCAGAAGCTTCAGTATTTCGTACTGATCATCACATTTATTCTGCCGCTTATGCTGTTGACCCGTAAGCTGGGCTATTTCTGGTTGCTGCCGCAATTCGGATACGGAGAGGCCATTAGCGATGTACAGCAGCAATTCGGCTTTGTCTGGTCGCAGCCTTTTACCAGTGACTCCATTTTTGCCTGGCTTGCGCTTTGTTTCTCGCTCATGTTCGGTACCGCCGGACTGCCTCACGTGCTTTCCCGCTTCTACGTGGTACCCGGCATCCGCGACGCCCGCTGGGGGGTGGTATGGGGTCTGTTCTTCATTGCCCTGATCTACTGGTCTGCCCCGGCGTATGGTGTGCTGGCGCGGCTGTTCGAGGCGCGCAACGGCATTCTCTTTGATCCTTCTGATCTTGCCGCAGCTGATATGGTCGTGTTCTCGGCGGCCCAGAATGGCGGACTGCCGCTATGGGTGACTGGCCTTTTGGTGGCCGGCGGGATGAGTGCCGCTTTTTCCACCGTTGCCGGGCTGATGCTTACCGGTTCCGCCTCTTTCTCCTACGACATTTACCCCCGCCTCATTCGTCCCGGCGCAACAGAAGGGGACAAGGTCTATGCTGCCAAAGGTTTTTTCCTGCTTTTGGCGATAGTTGCTCTACTGCTGGCAGTGCAGCAAACCAGCATGATGATTGCAGAGATTGCCGCCCTGGCATTTGCCTTGGCCGGAAACACCATCTTCCCGGCGTTCCTGTTGGGAATATGGTGGGGCAGGGCCAATGCCGCCGGGGTTATCACCGGGATGCTGGCAGGGGTTGTGATCACCTTTGCCCCGCTGCTGATAGGCGATTCCGTACCGCTTTTGCACGTGCTGTTTCCGGCTACATCCTCTGCTTTCCTGGGAGCGCCGGTTGTCATTGCCGTCATGATCATAGTCTCTTTACTGACGGCACCTCCTTCGTCGGAGATTAGCTCCTTTTTGAGCCGTAGCGTACATGATTGTCCGGAGGAATAATGTCAATCGTTATCACGTCTAAAGGGAAAGATTTCAATGCTTGGCGTGCGGCCGGAGACTTTGGGAAAATGTTCCACGAGGAGCTTCGCAAACGAGATGCCATCCTGACCTCGGAACAGAGCGAGGCACTTATTCTGGATGTCGGGCACGAGCTGGAGCGGCGTGCGGCTGATCATGACGCCAGCCTTGTCCGTATGAAACAGCTGATTGCCGAGGTGGCGGCCAGCAATGACCCTGTCTCGCTTCGGGCGCTCATGGTGGAGTGCTGGACTGTTTCTTATGAGCTTTTCAGATTGTACCGCTCGGCCACGGCTTTTTTTCAGCTCAGTCTAGAGCTGTTGATGGCTGTAAGCGGATCTGTAGTCGCTATTGCCAAGGCCAGGCTCGGAGTGGCCACCAATATGCTCCCGCCCGTGGCAGTGGTTGCCATGGGGCCGACAGGCCGCCACGAGTTTTCCCCCTTTTGCCGTTTGCAATTGTTGCTGATCCATGCCGAACCCGATCCATCGCTGACTCAGTCCTTGGGTCTGCTGGGTCCGATCTTGCACGAAGTCTACGAGGAGATTGGTCTTCATCTGGACGAGGTGGTAACCCCCCGGACCCCTGACTGGCGCGGCAGTTCCGCCCAATGGCGGCAGCGAATTATTGCCGGCCTGGAGAGCGGGGAGTCGGCAGAGTTGATCGAGATTCTGCGTCTGGCTGATCAGTCCGTACTGCATGACGAAGCAAATGTGGGTGCTGATTTCCGGACAGCCTGCCTGGGGTTCCTGACCGTAAACAGGTCAGCCATGGACAATCTTGTAACCCGGCTGCATAGTCTGTCCAGCGGCATTGGCTTGATGGGCGGCATTCGTACGGAGCGGAGCGGGCCCTGCCGTGGATTGTTCGGACTGCTGGATCATGCGCTGTTGCCGCTTTCTGCCAGTATTACGGCTCTGTCATTCATGCATGCACTCGACGCACTCGAGACACCCATGCGCATCAGGGGATTGCTCTACAGAGGTCTGCTCAATGTGGACATGGCGGAACGCTTGCTGGAGGCCTGGCATCTGTTCAATGAGCTGCGCCTGGGTAAGGAGGTCACCAAGCATCCCCACTGGGACAGCTGGGATGGCCTCTGCATCGATACCTCTGTCCTGTCGGATGCCGGGCAGAACGAACTTCTGCAATGTCTCGAAACAGTGGTTACTCTTCAGCGCCATGTGGGTATAACGTTCAGCAGTTGGCAGGAACAGTAAATATGCTGATCACCATGTCGACCGGCACACTCTTTATCCTGCCCATGCGCAGGATATTTGAGCTGTCTGCAGAGGCTGGCTTTGATGGCGTCGAGTTGATCGTCAATCAGGACTTCCAGAAGGTTAACCCAATCAAGCTGATTACGTCCCTGCAAAAGATCACCCCTATCCATTCCCTTCACGCACCGTTTATGCCGCTGGATGGCTGGGGTAGCCCGGTGGACTCTCTCAAACGTTGCGTTACCCTGGCAGCGGAATGCGGCATTCCCCTGGTAAATTTTCATCCACCCTCGTGGATGGGATTCGAGATCGGTTTCCTGCGCTGGGTCTACAGCATCCATGATTTCCAGAAAGAGGTGGGGTTGGAAGGCCAGGTAATTGTTACCATTGAGAATATGCCCTGGGTGGGTAAGATGAAGATCAATCCCCACATCCTTTCTTCCACCCAGCACATGATTGATTTTATCAAAGACCATAACCTGAGCATGACTTTTGACTGCACCCATATGGGGTCAGGCAAGGCCAATTTCATCAACGACTTTTATCTGTTCTACGAAACCGGCCGCATCAGGAACATCCATTTCTCCGATTATGGCCATGGCCGCGAACATCTGCTGCCCGGACACGGAATCCTGCCGCTGACCCGCTTCCTGAATCACTTGCGCAATACCGATTATCAGGATACGGTGACCCTGGAGCTGGACCCGTCCGAATTTCCCAAGGGAGAACATATTATCCTTGAGAGTCTGCGGGAGATCCTGAAGTTTCTTCGCAAGGAAACCGACAAGCAGGGCGATCATGTTCGTGAATATGACGAGAGCTTTCAGGCTGTCCCAATGGCGTGGTAAGAATATAACATCTACCTCGTATCGAATCTTAAACTGCTTGATACAGCTGCAAACCAATCCATGCCAAACAATTATATCGAAAAATCGTTTCTTTACCTGCTGGCCTTATCGCTCCTGATCCATATTGGAGTGATTGCATTTCTGTATTATCTGCCGGAAGAAAAACCCGCACCAGCCAAGGAGCCGGTTTTCATTGATTTGCAGCAGGTGCCGGAGCCTAAGCTTCAGAAACAGCAACAGCAGGAGGTGTCCCGCCTTTCCGATCGCAGGATTCGTGTGGAGCAGGAGAGCGCTCCGCGGGGTACGGATCTTCACGACCGCAAAGCCCCTGAAATTCCCCGACCGCAAGCCAAGCCGCCGCAACAGGCCTTGCCGCGTGAAGCACCTGCAGATCGCCGCCAAACCCAGGTTGCGCCTGGATCATCGATCGCGACGCTGCTGAAGCCCAGGCAGCAGTCCACACCGCAGAAGGCCCAGCCGCAGCTCTTTCCAGGTGCCGGCAAAATGGCAATGCTTGAGGAAAGCTATCGCCGGAAGTTTGAAGACGAGATTGCCGAAGGGGAAACCCGTTTCCTCAATACCGACGATATCCAGTTTGGATCGTTTTTACGCAGATTCGAGAACTCCGTGTACGGTGTCTGGCGTTATCCTGCAGAGGCCGCCCGCAACGGCATCGAGGGCGTCACCCCGGTCAAGATCACGTTCAGCCGCAATGGAGAGATCATGCAGATCAAATTGCTGGAAAGCTCCGGCAGCAGGATCCTGGATGATGAGGTTATCAGGACCCTCAAGGCGATCGGACCGGTTGGCTCCTTCCCCAAGGGGTATGACAAGGATGAGTTTAACCTTATAGCCTTCTTTCAGTATGGCGGAGCCCGGAGGGCACTGCGATGATAGAAAATAATATGAGAACCGCTGCTTTCCTGATAGCTGCCCCACAGAGCGGCAGCGGCAAGACGACTGTAGCCCTGGCGATAATGGCGGCATTGTGCCGACGCGGTCTTGCAGTAGCGCCTTTCAAGTGCGGCCCGGATTTTATCGACCCCGGCTATCATTGCCTGGTCACCGGCCGTCCATCAATCAACCTTGACGGCTGGATGTGTCCTGAGGAGTTCGTTGCCGGGACTTTCCGCCTGCATTCAGCAGGAGCCGATGTCGCGGTTATCGAAGGGGTAATGGGACTGTTTGACGGTATTGGCACCTCTTCCGGCCAGGGAAGCAGCGCCCAGGTTGCCGCCATAACCGGCAAGCCGGTGCTGCTGGTGGTAAACGCGAGGGGCATGGCCGCTAGCGCCGCTGCCCTGGTCAAGGGGTTTGCCGAGTATGACCACCAGGTCCGGTTGGCCGGGGTGATCTTTAACAACGTTGGAAGTGATACACATGGAGAGTTGCTGTGCCGAGCCATGTCAGAGGCGCTGCCGCAGGTTGCGGTCTTTGGCTGTATCCCCCGTGATGAATCCCTGGTAATCCCTTCCCGCCACCTGGGTCTGGTTACCGCGGAAGACAATCCCCTGCCGCCGGAATATTTGGAACGGCTGGCTGATCTGGCTGAACAGCATCTGGATCTGGATGGGTTGCTGGGGCTAAAGACAAATTTCCCCCAGCCCCCCTTTATCAAGGGGGGAGATGTTTTTCCCCCTCTCCATGTGGGAGAGGGTAGGGGTGAGGGTGGCGTCCGTATCGCCGTGGCCAGAGACCGTGCCTTCTGTTTCGTATATGAGGACAACCTGCGCCTGCTGCGTGAGGCAGGGGCTCAGATAGTTGCCTTTTCTCCGCTTGATGATCGTGAACTGCCGAAGGATCTGAACGGAATCTACCTGCCTGGCGGCTATCCGGAGCTGTTCGCCGAGCAGCTGGCAGCCAATGGTGCCATGAGAGCGGCGATACTGGCCAGCGTCAAGAACAACATGCCGGTTTATGCCGAGTGTGGCGGATTCATCTACCTGACTGAGGGGATGGAGGCTGTCGGACCAGCGGCGCCCGCTGATTTTGTTGGCGTGTTCCCTGTGCGGGCCCGCATGCTGCCGAAGCGCAAGGCGTTGGGATATCGGCAGGTGGAGTCAGTGGCTGATTCGGTTATTTCTTCTGCCGGAGGGAGTGCTCGTGGCCATGAGTTCCATTACTCGGAGATAGGGGAGATGCCTGTACACATTCAGAGATGTTACCATGTAACACGTCAGGGGCAGGAGCTGGGCAGGGAAGGGTATTGTTTCCGCAACTGCCTGGCTTCCTATATCCACCTGCATTTTGGCAGTCATGCCGGGATTGCCCCGGCTTTTGTGGCTGCTTGCGTTGAATATCGATCTGTGCTACAAAACTTGCCTATCAACTTCCAGTCAAAGGGAAGCCGGTTAAAGTCCGGCGCTGCCCCGCAACTGTAAGGGGGGACCGACTCCGCACAACGCCACTGCCCGTTCCGGGTGGGAAGGCGCGGAGAAGGGACGATCCCCGAGCCAGGAGACCTGGCTGGAAGACACATATTCACTCCAATCGTGGGGAAAGGAGCGTATCATGAAACATCGTTGCACCATCCTTCTATCTGTCATCCTGCCTGTTGTCCTGTCGCCGTCCTATTCCTTTGCCATGCATATCTCCGAGGGAATCCTGCCGTTCTCCTGGGCTCTGTTCTGGTTTGTTGCCTCGGCACCGTTTCTGGCCTGGGGGCTGCGCACCCTGGCGCAGCGCTCTGCCGGCGATCTTTCCAGCAAGCCGCTGGCCGGGATGGTTGCTGCCGTGGTGTTCATCATCTCCTGTATGCCGGTGCCGGTGCCCACGGCAGGCACCTGTTCCCATCCCTGTGGTACCGGTTTGGCTGCCGTAGTGCTTGGTCCGACCCTGGGGGTGGTTGTGGCGGCGGTGGCGTTGCTGATACAGGCCCTCTTCCTGTCGCACGGCGGGCTTTCCACCTGGGGCGCCAATCTGTTTGCCATGGGGGTTGTTGGGTCCTTTGCCGGATACTTTGCCTTTCGCACCTTGCGCGCCCTTGGCGCCGGGCCTGTGGCGGCCGCCTTTGCAGCCGGCCTTCTGGCGGATTGGGCCACCTATGCGGCTACAGCCATGATTCTGGCCGCCGGCATCCGGGGAACGAGCCCTTTCTGGCCCTTGGCCGGAAAGATTGCCCTGGCATTTGTCCCCACCCAACTTCCCTTGGGAATCATTGAAGGCGCCATTACAGCCGGCATGGTCTCGCTGCTGCGCAAGAAACGTCCGGATCTGTTGGCCAGGACCGCCTTGGCAGCCACGGAGGGTAAGGGACTATGAAGCGTGCAGCTGTTTTTGGAACTTTGTTGGTGCTGCTGCTGTTGAGTGACGCTGGTACGCTATTCGCCGCAGAGCAGTGGCAGGGGGTTGATGAGGCCGTGGTTCAGAAATTTGCCAGGGAGCATGGCCGCGAAGCAAGGAGACCGCTGATCGACAGTGGCGAAGGAGATCTGCAGTTGTTTGCCTTTCTGATGGCTGGAGCTATTGGCGGCTTTGCTGCGGGTTATTTTTGGCGGATGCTGCTGGAGGGAAAAAAGAAAGATGCAGGAAGATCATAACCTTTCAAACTTACTGCGTAACGATCGTGACGCGAGTATCCTGGCTGTTTGGCCCGCTTGCAGTAAAGAGGTAGGATAGCGGCAGATCACCGGCGTCACCGGTTTCGGACTGTTGGTAGGGAAGGCTGAGACGGTTGGCCATTTTTCTGATAACACTTCTGCTGGATTCATCTCCGGTGAAGACAAGCAGTTGTATGCCATGTCGGGCCAACAGCCGCTCATAGGTGTAGGTGCTTTCCGGTGAAAGTCCGCAGGCAATGACCACCTTCATGCCGGCGTGTTCCGCTGTAAGGGCGTCCTTCATCGAGATCAGATTTGCCGATGGAACAAGCAAATTAAGTTGTTTTGCAATTGCATGAGCAAGGACACAGGGCTGAGCGGCGTTGATGCTGACCTCTCGCAGGGTTGTTGTGGCTGCGGCTTGTTGCGGAACTGCTTGTGATTTTATGGTCGGCTTTGGCGATGCTTTTGGTTCTGATGCCTGCGGAAGTGGGGCCTGAATCAATGCGGGCGCAGTTGTCTGAACCGGTTCAGACGTTGCTTGAGGTGTCGTTTTGCGGGTGGACTTTATGGGACGTTCCGGCGGGGTTGCGAGGGGTATTGTCAGGCGCTGTCCTATGGTCAGACCCTGGGGATTGCTGACGTTGTTCAGGCGCATCACCTCGGGGATCAGCCGTTCGGCAGCTTCGTTGGAAAGCCTGTAGCGCCGCATCAGGATTGAAAACAGGTGGTCACCCGGCCGTACGGTGTAGAAACTGCTCTCCCCTGTTTTACCCGCCTCAGGTGGCTTTCTGGTCTTATTAACCTCTGCGTTGCGTGAGCTTCGCTGCCCTGTTTTGGCGGCGCCAACGGGGGCTGGCCGCAACTCCTTCAGGTTTATCTCAAAGTTGTCCTGCGCGGCATTGCCTGCAGTCCAAGAGACTATGCAGAAGAGTACGAGTGCCGCAAATCCTGTCAACTGCTTCAATGTGGGGGCTCCATATAAAAACAATTTTGAACAGCCTTCGATCGCAACATGCCATACCCAGTCAATATCTACACATTTATACGCCAATATCTCATTAATGCAAATATTTTCCCATGCCATGTGCTACTCACCGACCTGCCGCAGGAATTCCAGACTCTTCAATCGTTTGCCGGCGTGGAGCGCAATTGCTTTGTCCAGCAGGTTGCCGGTCTCTGTTCGTATCCCGGACTGCAGCATGATCGAGCCGAATTTGCCGGTTCCCAGGCAAGACGCCAGGAATCCGAGGCTGGCTGCCGCCAGCGGAAGGCCTCCTGTGGTGCATGACCGGCAAGTCAGATCGCCATTTTCCTGCAGCAGGGCGCCGCTTTCCGCGAAGGGTGAGTTACAGCGGGCGCAGCTCTCCAGCGAGGGTCGATACCCCAGAATATTGAGCAGGTTGATTTCGAAAAAACGTCGATCACTTTCAACCGGTTTTTCTGCTTCCAGACGATCGAGATAAGCGGCATGCAGGCGGTACAGCCGCGGCAGGGGGTGTCCTTCCGGGGTCAGGGCCTCCACCAGTTCACAGGCGTACAAGGCATGGGCGATTCCGGCCAGATCGGTGCGAATCCGCGGATAGATGTTCTGGATCTCGGCCTGCTGGATGCCTGACAGGCCATTTTTTAGCCTGACATGAGCTTCGATGCGCGCAAAGGTCTCCAGGGCGGCCCCGAACCGTTTTCGGCTCTTCTTCGCTCCCCTGGCAAAGGTCTTGATCAGGCCGTGCTCCAGGGTAAAGAGTGAAACTATCCGGTCGCTGTCACCATAATCGAGGGTAGAAAGGACAAAAGCCTGGATTTTTTCAGGGTGCATGGAGGGATACCTTGTCGGGATGGTCAATACGCCTGTATGCTCCCTGGCCAGATGTCTGATCTGCGGAGCGGCACTGAAGGCAGGTCGGGAAACCGGGGTAGAACATGTTATCCGATCCGGGGATGGTGTGAGCAAGACAATTCATGCTCGTGCTGTTGAAACGGTCTTTATCTGCGGTATCAGCGCCTGATCCAGTGAAGCCATGCGTTCTCTGCCAAGTTCCTCCAAAACGGCGTGCATCCTTTCCGCGTCGGCAATCAGGCCAGCCACATCGACCCACTGGCATTCTCCGGCCACATGCGCCAGATATCCTGAACCACCCTTCAGCAGGCTGATTGCGCCGCCAAAATTCCCGTTTCGCCAGTGGTGCAGCGCCACTGCAATCTGAATAAGTCCCTGATAAAAATCACGCACCTCACCCTCTGCTCCAATCCATAATTCTTCAACGGTTTCGTGGCATTCGAACCACTGGCGGTTGTTAAATTCCCGGATGCCCTGGAGCAGTTGTCCCGGCGGGGATTCGTGGCATGATCTCTTCATCGGTTCCCCATCTTTGGTGGCTAGACCAGCAGTGACACCGGTTTTTCCAGGATGGTCCGCAATTCAGCCAGAAAGCGGGCCGCATAGGCGCCATCCACAACCCGGTGGTCGCTTGACAAGGTGACGCGCACCGTTGCGGCGGCAACCAGCAAGCCATTGCGGACAACCGGCCGTTCGCAGACGGTGCCCACTGCCAGGATCGCTGTCTGTCCCGGCATGATTAGTGCGGTAAATTCGTCTACTCCATACATCCCCAGGTTGGACACCGAGAAGTTTCCGCCGCTCATCTCCTCGGATGAAAGTCGCCCTCCCCGGCATTTTTTAATCAGCCGGGCTGATTCACGCTCGATATCTTCTACAGTCAGTGTGTCACAGTTCCTGATTACCGGCATCAGCAAGCCATCATCCAGTGACACGGCAAAACTTATATGTATGCTGTCTTCGTTGACTGTATTTGCCGAACGCAATAGTGGAAAATGCGCCAATGCAGATGCGCACGCCTTGATCAGCAGCGCGTTATAGCCGACAGGATGGATGGTTGCCTTCAGTTCACTGACAATCTCGCGACAGGATTCCATATCTATTTCCATTGTGACGCTGAAATGGGGAATTGACTGCCAGGATTGGGTAACCGCGGCTGCTATTGCCTGGCGCATGGAGCTTGCAGGCTTTGGTTCCTTGGGCTCGAGGTGAATTGCCAGCTGCGGCTCGGTGACTGACGGGGTGGTTGTGGTTGTTTCCGGCTGTTGTATGTCATGTTGACCGGTAAAACCGGTCAGGTCTTTCTGGGTGATCCTGCCGTCCGGTCCGCTTCCGGTGATCTGCCCCAGATCTATTCCCTGATCGCGCGCCATGCGCCTCACCAGTGGTGATGCTTTTTCGTGATCCTGTTCCGGGTGGATTGATGCTGGTTGCGGTGTTGCTGTTGTCGCTGCAGGTATTGGAGCTGAAGCAGGTTCAGAAGCTGCGGAGGGGGAGGATTCCTGTTCAGGCGCGATTTTATCGGAATGCTCCTCAAGCTCTCCAGGCTCTCCGATTAGGCCAAGTACCGTTCCTACCGGAACCAGTTCACCGTTTTTGGCCATGGTCTTGAGCAGTATGCCGGAGCTAAAGGACTCCAACTCCATGACGGCCTTGTCTGTTTCGACCTCGGCAAGGATATCGCCGCGCTCGATGCGCTCGCCGACATTTTTACGCCATCCGGCGAAAAGCCCTTCCGTCATGGTGTCGGAAAGCTTGGGCATGGTGATTTCTTTAGCCATGGTGTATCTCCTTCAGTAGCTGCCGGTCATAAGGTCTTTGACCGCCTGTTTGATGGTTTCAGATTGGGGGATGCAGATCTTTTCTATCTTGCGGGAATAGGGCATGGGCACATCCAGCCCCGATACCCGCTTGACCGGAGCCTGAAGCACGTCGAAACAGGCATCGTAGATTCTGGATGAAATCTCGGCCCCCAGGCCGCAGGTGCGCCAGCATTCCTCTACCACCACGACCCTGCCGGTTTTGCGCACAGAGGCCAGAATGGTCTCCGTGTTCAACGGGGCCAGGCTTCTCAGGTCAACCACTTCGCAGGAAATGTCTTCTTCTGCCAGTTCTTCAGCTGCCTGAAGGGCCAGAATCGTCATGCGCGCATAGGCGACAATCGTGACCTGATCACCGGAACGTTTTACCTCGGCAGAACCGATAGGCACAAGGAACTCCGGATCATCCGGTACCTCACCTTTGCTGTTGTAAAGCAGTTCGTGCTCAAGGAAAATCACTGGATTGTTGTCGCGGATGGCACTTTTCAACAGCCCTTTGGCATCCGCCGGCGTGGCAGGGTAAAGCAGATGAAGGCCGGGGCAATGCATGAAATAGGTTTCCAGGCTCTGGGAATGCTGGGCTGCCAGTTGGCTGCCTCCTCCGCCAGGCATGCGAATCGTCATGGGCAGGAAGATCTGTCCGCCGAACATGGAGCGGATCTTGGCCATATGGTTGATGATCTGATCCATGGCCAGCAGCGCGAAGTTGACGGTCATGAGTTCGGCCACAGGTCTCAGGCCGCCCATGGCCGCACCCACCGAGACGCCGATGATCGTATTCTCGGAGATGGGTGTGTCCTTGACCCGCTCCTCGCCGAATTCCGCCAGCAGGCCCCTGGTGACCTTGAACGACCCTTCGTACAGGGCCACGTCCTCGCCAAGCACGAAAACCGAAGGATCGCGGCGCATCTCTTCCTTCAGGGCCAGGTTGATCGCATCCCGATAGGTCATCTCAGACATAGATATCCTCCCATACGGCGCTGTCTTCCGGCCAGGGTGATTCTTCCGCAAATTGTACCGCTTCATCGACAGTTGCCCGGCAACGCGTCTCTATTTCATCCAGCTGGTCACGCGAAGCGATACTTTCTTCCAACAGCTGTCTGGAAAAGTTGGGAATAGGGTCGCGGGCCTTCCAGACATCATGCTCGGCAGCGGAGCGGTATTTGGCCGGATCGGCCATGGAATGGCCGCGGAAGCGATAGGTGGTGGCCTCTATGAAGTACGGCCGACCGCTCT
>JBGSQD010000161.1:0-8142 GCA_041738275.1 Geobacterales bacterium | reverse complement strand
GAAGATACCGCAAAACCTTCCGTGGGCGAAGGCATGAAGTTCTGTCCGAGAGCCGGATGCGTTAAATGCGCATGTCCGGTTCGATGAGCGGGATGTGGAAACGGAGCCCAAAGCCACCGCGCCACATCTCGACTCTACCCGAATTCTGAATCGACCCCTTTTAGAAGCCATCATTTGGCTTAGCGTACGATTTTCCCGTTTTCTGAAGCGGATCCACATACGAATTCCTTGTGGCGGGTCCCATTCCTAAATTTGATCCCTGGTAGTGCGAATGTTGGGGTTACCCCTAATTAATGGTCAATTTTGAATTTCGACTATTTCCTAATCACGCTCGGACTGCATAGACATTCAACAAATGCCGATACGCTTCCACACGCATCGCATGAGTATTTCATGGTCGTTACTTTATCTTCGCAAACTTGGGTTGCAGGAACACCGCATAATTTACTGTCGAGTTCCTCACTAGTTGGTTTGCAGAGACTGCTGGAATCATCTGCGGTGGCGCCACAATTCTGACATGTGTACATGGCCTTCTCCTTTTAAAGAGCTATAAAACAAGCTCGATTTTTACGATTGGTGTTTTGGAAAGAAATTCACCTAACATTTCACTCACAAAATATCACAATGTAAACCACATAGTAGCACGCCGAATTAAGCGGCGTCTTATTGTAGAAGTTAAGCGGCTGATACAACACTGTCAATATTCGGTTAACCTAAAAACGATTCCGGCATTCCGGCTTACGGTCCCGCATGAGCCGTTATCCCAAGCTCTTCAAGGAATTCCTCAAAGAGCTCAAGGTCGACGATCCACTGCCCCTTGTTGCCATCCAGTTTGTAGCCAAGCCCATTGTGGGCAATCCATCGTGTTGCAGTAGATCGCGAAATGATACGGCCAGTCTGGTCTATTATTCGCTGTCTGGGGATTGGCAAACAGGGCTAACTTAACTGGCAATACTAAGTAATTGTAATAGGTTAGCGGCGCAACTTTGCACTTTTGGTACGAATGTTGGGTTTACCCCAATCAGGCAAAACGTACACGGAAAACCATGTCGGATAGGTATTTAAGCCAGAGAACTTGTGCCGCGTTTTTCCTGACAGAATTTCCTGGTGTTCCGGCTTACAACCCCAAGTAGTTCTTTTTTTGGCCTGAAATGCTCAAGAATTCGATGGTGGACTTGCGCACTCCCACCAATAAAGTCTATTCATGGTGGCTGGTAAATACTTCGAGGCACGGCGATGATTATTTGGCAAACAATTCCGTAAATCAGAAAATACATGTGTTGCCGTCTAATACGACTAAGGAGCAGGAAGAGTAAAGGGCACTGATGAAGGTTACATATGGCCACTGGTTAAATACGACCTTTTGTTCGAGTGAATCATTTCATTTTACAGCAAAACATATGCAGGTTTATGATTAAAAATCAGAGCAATACATTACTTGTAAGAATTTAAATAAACCAGGAGCAAAGATTGCATGTTCATTAGTTTGCCATCGGGTGAACAGTTCCTATTGGACAGTTCAGTGTTTCCGTTTATCCTACTCTTGAGAAAAAATTCAGGTAAATTTATCTGGTTGATTTAATATAATTAAATATTTCAAAGTTATCAGGTAATTCAGAATCGGAAATATCAAGATTAATCCCCTGCCAAGGAAGGTAACATGAACGGTGAGCATGATCGAGCAATCACCGATACCGAGTTGCGGCGATTAGCGGAAGATGTCGACCAGAGGAATGCGTCCTCAGTACCGGAGGAAATAGAGGCGCATTCTCATGCTGAAATTCGGCAGAGATTTCACGAATTGCGGGTGCATCAGATCGAACTCGAGATGCAGAACGAACAGCTTCGCCAAACTCAGGAGTCCCTGGAGGCTGTGCAGGACCGCTATTTCGATCTGTATGATATGGCCCCGGTGGCCTATTGCTCCGTCAGCGAAATAGGGCTCATCCTGGAAGCTAATCTCAAGGCCTCCCAGCTATTAGAGCTGACCCGAAGTGTGCTGGTCGGACAGACGCTCTCCCGGTTCATCGTCACCGAAGACCAGGATAGGTACTATCTGCTCCACAGACAGCTCCTTGCAAGCGGCGAATCGCAGGCTTGTGAATTGCGCATGTTTCAAAAGAACGGGACAATTTTTTGGGTGCACCTCTCTGCTACCCTCGCGCCGGAAGAAAGCGGTGCGCCTGTATGCCTGATGGTGCTGAGCGACCTGACTGAACGCAAACAGAAGGAAAAAGTGTTAGAGGAAGAGCGGCTTTTTTTGCGCACCATCCTTCAAACCACGGAAGATGGCTTCTGGGTGATCGATCTTGAAGGAAAAATAATCCAAGTCAATGAAGCCTATTGTCGGATGTCGGGCTATACCCGCGATGAGCTTTTGCGATTGGAAGTTGCCGCTCTGGAGGCTGCCGAGGGATCTGCTGAAATAGCCGCGCACATCCAACGCCTCATCACCAACGGATCGGAAATTTTCGAGACACGCCACCGGAGAAAGGACGGCAGTGTCTATAATGTCGAAATATCGGCGACATATTTAAATTTGGGGGGCGGTAAGTTTGTCGCTTTCTGCCGCGACATTACAGATCGCAAGCTCAATGAGGAAAAACTGCGTCAGAGCGAGGCGCTGTACCGAAGCATTGGTGAATCCATTGACTACGGTGTGTGGATCTGTACGCCCGAGGGTCGGAATACCTACGCCAGCGAGAGCTTTCTCAAGATGGTGGGGATGACCCAAGAACAGTGCTCAAATTTCGGCTGGGGGAAAGTGCTGCATCCGGATGATGCCAAGTGGACCCTTGCGGCATGGCAGGAGTGTGTACGCACTGAAGGAAGATGGGATATTGAACACCGGTACCGTGGCGTGGATAACCAATGGCACTACGTGCTCTCACGCGGTGTACCAGTCAGGAACGAGCACGGCATAATCACTTGTTGGGCCGGCATTAATCTCGACATAAGCCAGCTCAAGCGAGCTGAGCAACAGATCAAGATATCACTGGAAGACAAAGTAATGATGAACATACAGCTGCGGCGCGAAGTCGCCGAGCGGAGAAAGGCTGAGGAGGCGTTGCTGGCTCTTAATGATGAACTCGAACAAATGGTAGAGCGGCGAACGCTCGAACTACAGCACACCCAGAAGCAGTTTCTGCATGCGGAAAAGCTCTCGGCCATTGGGAAGTTATCTGCTTCCATTGCCCACGAATTCAACAACCCCTTGCAGGGTATTGTATCTGTTCTTTACGGATTAAAAAATAGAGCGGTGCTGGAAGAAGAGGATAAGCTGCTGCTGGAGGAAGCTATTGAAGAAGGTGGACGGATCAGGGATTTAATCCGCAGCCTTCAGGACTTTAACCGTCCCAGTTCGGGTAAGGAAAGTTTATTGGATGTACACAAGACCCTTGACTCCGTGCTTTTGCTCAATAAAAGTGAATTCAGGGGAAAACGAATTTCAGTGGAACTCGATTATTCTGAACAGATACCGCAGATCGAGGCGGTACCCGACCAGATCAAACAGGTGTTCCTTAATTTGTTGACCAATGCGGCGGATGCCTGCATGCAGTCCGGCGGGGTGATCACCGTCAGTACCAGGCTGGAGGGTGAGGAGAAGGTGGCCGTTGAGATCAAGGATACCGGTATCGGCATTAAGCCAACGGATATGGAACTCATCTTTCAGCCCTTCTACACAACCAAATCTGAGATTAAAGGGACTGGTCTGGGACTGTCGATCAGTTATGGTATTATAAAAAAACACGGTGGAGAAATTCGTGTTGTGAGTCAACCTGGGGAAGGATCCACCCTTACGGTCACCCTGCCTATTAAGGGTGCCGATGATCTTCCATAAAGTCTTCCCAGTGTCATATTTAGTCTTCAAGCTGAATTCATGAGATGAAAGGGGATGAATGTTCCATGGAGCATAAAGACATGGCTTCGATAGCCATTCTGTTTGTTGATGACGAAAAACTTATTCGGAATTCATTTTCGCGAAACCTCCGTGCGGAAGGGTTCACAGTTGTCGCCGTTGAGGGCGGCCAGGAGGCGATCAGAGCCTTGGAGGCCGGCCAATACGACCTAGTGATCACTGACCTGATGATGCCCGGCATTGACGGTTTTGGCGTGTTGAAGGCCGCAAAAAAACTAGCTCCACAGACCAGTGTCATCATTCTTACCGGCTACGGCGACATGCGTTCCGCTATTGACGCTCTGCGCCTTGGTGCGGACGATTTCACCCTCAAGCCCTGCGAGATCGATGAAATTATCCTCAGGATCAGACGTTGCCTTGAGAAACAAAGCCTGCTGCAAATTCTGGCCTCAAAGAATCAACAACTGGAAGAGGAAATTAAGCAACGCCAGCTGGTGGAAGAACAGTTGCGGGAAAGCGATAATCGTTTTCGACTGGCGCTGGACGCCGCTTCCAACGGTGTCTGGGAACGCAACCTGCTTACCGGTGAGGTTTACTACGGGGAAAACTGGCATCATACCTTGGGATATGAGGATGACAAGAAATTCAGCGGCAAGCACTTTTTTGAAAACTTGCTGCATCCTGATGACCGGGAAAAAGTGCTGACACAACGTGAAGCTCATGTACAAGGTAAAACTCCCCGCTATGAGGTGGAGTACCGGATTCGCAACAAGGCCGGTGGTTGGCAGTGGATTTTGTCAAGGGGGAAGGCGATTGCGAGGGATGAACAAGGAAAGGCCCAGCGGATTCTTGGGACCATCACCGACATAACCCGGTTGAAAGAATTTGAGGCCGGATTGGAACAGCGAATGCAGGAACGGTCTGTCGAATTGTCCGAATCAAACAGGGATTGCAAGCCGTAATCCTAGGAATTCTTTTTTTGACAGTCGTTTGAACCGCGATTTTTCCAACGTCACGTTTGTCAAGATTGTCTTCAAATCGATAATATTTGTGTTATATCGGAAAGCATGATCGAATTGTAAGCAATTGTAGAACCCGGAAACCTTGTGCTGCGGAAGTTCCTGAGACCATTACGAAACCCCGACACCCCAGATGCTTAACCGGGTTTTACGTTCCATTGCTCCCTAAACCCCGAGGTACTGCTGCGGGAGATCCATCATTCGGGTAAAGAACAACCTCCAAATCATCTCCAGCCTGGTCAGTTTGCAGACCGATAACCTGACTGACGAGCTGATGCGCAAGGAATTCATCGACGTACGCGATCGAGTCCGTTCCATGGCGCTGATTCACGAAAAAACTGTACCAGACGAGAGATCTAGCGCAGTTGAACTTTGCTGATTACGCAACCAGCCTATTGCGCTAGCTTTGGGATTCCCACGGCACTCTGGCCTCGAAGGTGCGGCTTAATCTTACTCTCGCACCTGTGGTGTTGTCGAACGAAGCAGCGGTGCCCTGCGAATTGATCCTCAACGAACTGGCCACCAACACTCTCAAGCACGCTTTTCCCAAAAACAGCGGCGGTGAAGTGACGGTGGGCCTGGAACACAATCCCGCTAACGAACCGGTTTGCCTATGGGTACATGGCAACGGCGACGGCCTTACAGAGGGCCTTGACTGGCGACAATCCAGCTCGCTCGGCCTGCGCCTTGTGCGAATATTGATTGGCCAGTTGCATGGTACAGTGGAATCCGGAACCGGTCCTGGAGCCGAATTCCGAGTTACTTTCCCCCTGAAAGGATTTCAAGCATGAGCAGTCTCTCCATTTTAATCGTTGAAGACGAAGCCATAATTGCCGCAGACCTTGCCAGCAAAGTTCGACAACTGGGTTATGAGGTGGCCGGCATCACTGCAACCGGTGAAAAAGCCATCGAGCTTACTCACCAGCTTCGGCCGTCTCTGGTTTTAATGGACATTTGTCTAGAAGGTTCGATGGATGGTATTGCCGCGGCGCAAGCGATCCATCGCAATTGCAATCTACCAGTACTGTTCCTGACAGCTCACTCCGATCCAGGCACGGTCATGCGAGCACGACAGGCAGACGCTTTTGGGTTTATCATAAAACCTTTCGATGAGCGTGATCTTCGCATCCGGATCGAGATGGCGCTTTACAAACACGCGACAGAACAACGATTGCGCGAGAGTGAGGAACGACTGGTGGGTATCAATCAGATCCTTCAAGCCGCCTTGACCTGCGAATCAGAGGAGGACCTTGGTCGCGCTTGTCTGGACATTGCCGAGAAAATCACCCAAAGCCAATTCGGGTTCATTGGTGAGATCAATAAAGCCGGACTTGAAGACATTGCCATAAGCGACCCAGGCTGGGATGCCTGCAAGATACTCAATCCGAGCGGGCATCCCGGACCATCTGGAAACTTGAAGATTCACGGTATATACGGCCGAGTGCTCTTGGACGGCAAGGGGTTGTTCACTAACGACCCTGCGCGTCACCCGGACAGCATTGGCCTGCCCGAAAACCATCCATCATTGACCTCGTTCCTCGGAGTACCGCTGATGCGTGCGGGGCGCGTCATCGGCCTTATTGCTGTAGGCAACCGTAAAGAAGGCTATACCCAGAAAGAGCAAGATGCGCTCGAAGCACTGGCGCCCTCGATTGTGGAAGCCTTCATGCGTAAACGAGCGGAGAATGAGCTGAAGAAAAGTGAAGGGCTGCTTGGGCTCTTAATCGAACAAGCTCCTGCGGGCTTAGCTATGTTTGATACCGAAATGCGTTATCTGAAAGTAAGCCGTCGATGGCGGAATGATTATAACCTCGGCAACCGCGACCTGCTGGGAAAATCGCACTATGACATATTTCCTGAGATTTCCACCGAGTGGAGGGAAATCCACCAACGTTGTTTGGGGGGAGAGGTGTTACGGTCCGATACTGATCGCTTCGTACGCGCCGATGGCTCGACGCAGTGGATTCGATGGGAAATCCAGCCGTGGTTTGATGATGCAGGCAAAATCGGCGGAATCGTCATCTTCACCGAGGAGATCACCGACCTAATAAATGCAGAGGCGGCCCTGCAACGCTATAATTTACTTGCTCAACATAGCCGAGATATCATTTTATTCTTGCGGCGTGATGATGGGCAAATTTTGGAGGCCAATACTGCGGCCTCGGCGGCTTACGGTTACGATTCTAAGGAACTTCTAATGCTTACTGTCAAGGACCTGCGTGCACCAGAAGCCTTGGTGCTGACTGATGAACAGATGACAGAGGCCGACACCAAGGGAATTGTCTTTGAGACTATCCACTGCGACAAGGAAGGTCGCCGTTTCCCCGTTGAGGTTAGCTCCCAAGGAGCGACAATCGGCGGGAAACGCACGCTCATCAGTATTATTCGGGATATTACCGAACGCAAGCAGGTGGAGGATGCGTTACTGAAAAGCAAAAAACAGCTTCAGGACATGAATAATGAGCTGGAGCGAAGGGTCCAGCATCGGACGCGTGAGCTGCAGGAAACCCAAAAGCGCTATCTGCATGCGGAAAAGCTCTCTGCAATTGGCAAGTTGTCTGCTTCCATCGCCCATGAATTTAACAATCCCTTGCAGGGTATTATGTCTGTACTCATAGGATTGAAATACAGAGCGGTGCTGGACGAAGAGGACAAGGTTTTGCTGCACGAGGCTATTGAGGAATGTCACCGCATCAGGGATTTGATTCGCAGCCTCCAGGAGTTTAACCGTCCATCCTCTGGAATGAAAACCTTGTTCAACGTGCACAAGGCGCTCGACTCCTTAATTCTGCTGCATAAGAGTGATTTCAAGAAGAAGCGTATTTCCGTGGTGCTCGATTATGCTGAAAAGATACCGCAGATTGAAGTGGTTTCTGACCAGATCAAACAGGTTTTTCTCAATTTGCTGACCAATGCGGCAGACGCCTGCCAGCAGCCCGGCGGGGTTATCACCATCTACACCTGGCAAGAGGATGAAGGGGTCTGCTCACGAAACGGACAAAATCGTACGTTTAGCTTCAAACTGTCAGTTTGAAGTCTTAGAAATCGTCTAAAAAGTGTCAAGAAAATCAAAAAGTCGCCTTAATCTGACACGATTCCATCAAAAAACTGACATCAGGTTAGGGTATACTTTAAAATGACACGAAATCGTGGGCTCTTCTTCAGAGTTCTCCGGTCATACCAAACTCAATGGGCGTCTTCATAAAAAATACGTTCACCCCTTCTTCCTTGATCCGGGCAAACAGGCGTTCGGCATCTGCCTCA
>JBGSQD010000219.1:0-14586 GCA_041738275.1 Geobacterales bacterium | reverse complement strand
ACCCCTCCAGTCCGGAATTTAAGCCAAGGCAAAACAACAGCAGCTTACTGTTCATAGAGGGTCCCAACGTCAAAGTTTATTTAGGATGGGACGGTTATCTGAAGCCTGGATGGACCGCAACGGTGAGAGAACTGCCCCAGGAAAACTAGGGAACGTCTCAGGGGGAGATTTTATTTGTTCACTAAGTTCTAAAGGCGGCCAATCTGCCGCCTTTAGTTAGAGATCGGCCACGTCAAGTCTGACCACCGAATGGACCGCAACTATCTCAAGGGCGAAGAAGGCGATAAAATCAACGCCATCCTGGCCGGATGCGGCTTTAACATCAGGAAGCTCCTTCGAGCGATCCTTTTGTGGCCTTTCAAAGAGCAGTTCAGGGGCTTCGCAACAGACTGTGCGGAGTGCGGGGTCAGGCATCCAAGATGTTAAGATAAAATTCTAAGGCGGCCAAATCGGCCGCCTTTGCTGTTTCTGAAAATGAAGAGGTACGCACCATACCCCAACTACTGTCGATTTTGGCGCACAACGCCCTTATCCCTGTTCGCCCAGTTGGGGTGTCTAGATTGACCCCATAACGTGCCGTAAGCTCTGCAAGCAGGCCGCGATCAACAAGATTGGCTGCCAAAATCTCCTGGACGTCCAGAATATCTCGCGGCCCGCCAGCCTTAAGCTTGAGAATGATGAGATATTCAGGAGATGCAACCGGAATATCCCTACGCCGGGCAGCGGTTTCGGCCCGAGCGGCGAAGGGTACTTCAGGCTCTCTGCCTTCGGCCATCGTGAGAATGTGATTGAGGCGGTGGAGAGGATAAAGAAGAATTTGAAGTAACTATGAGGGCGCATGCGGTTACAATGAAGGCTTCATTGACTTTTTGTGTGCAGTTTAATACTTTTGCGGCGGGCTAAGGTTTTATCCAAAAACGTGCTGCAAAACCTCATGGTGGTGTTCGATGCGGGACAGGGTGGGCAGGAGCGTCTTATAGGCGACAAACGGCACCCCTGCTCCGGCAGCAGCCTGCATATCAACCTCGCTGTCTCCCACAAAGAGAGCCTCGCCAGGCTCAATCCCGAAATGGTCAAGTACCTTGAACAGTGGTTCCGGGTGCGGTTTGGGATGGGTCACCTTGCCTGCGGTCATGACGCATTCAAAGTAGCCGGTCAGCCCGAAATCTTCGATGATCATCTCCATGGAAATGGCCCGGTTGGTACAAACAGCCAGTGATACATGCCCCTTCAGGCGATCGAGTGTTTCGATAAAGCCTGCCTCCATGCTCATGAAGGGGGCCAGATCGCGGTAGTGGATGGTCTTGGCAAAGTCCAGCGCCTCGTTGTGGCGGCAGTCATCAGCAAAGAAGTATTCCATGACGTTGTTGAACGAATAGGTGTGCAGCACTATGCGCGCTTTTTGGTCCGTCCGGTCCAGCGGCGGACGGCCCAGATATGCCATTACGCGGTCATAGAAGATGTAGTTGGATTCCAGGGTGTCGAGCATGACTCCGTCGCAGTCATAAATTACTACCTTGTAACGGCTTTTCATCTGTTCCACGTGATCATGACTCCGATTTCCCTAAATGGTTCAGGTACTCCTCCCATTCCATGGGGAGCAGATATTTCTTTTTGGCGTTGCATTCCTTGCAGCAGGGGACAACGTTGTTGCGGGAGGACTTGCCGCCGCGCGTGAGGGGAATGACATGATCCATGGTCAGTTCTTCCGGAGGAAAGCTGCATTCGCACCAATGACAGCGCCCAAGGGCGAGCCGGTTCTGCCACCAGCGGCTGCGGCGCAATTCACGGGATTTATCCCGCTCGCGCTTTATATCCTGTTCGCTGATTTCGATGATGAAATGGTCCATTAATCTTCTGCCTTCCCCATTGGAAAAAACCCGTGCAAGCCCGATAATGCTTCTGCACTTACTCAGCTTTGTATTCTCCGGATCGGTTTTTTTGCCTCCGTACGCCCGAACAGTTGCAGATATCATGTATAACACAGTTGTTTCATCAAATCAGGCATAAAAAAGGTCGTGTGTCAACTCAGCACATTATCTGAGTATGATACGCGACCTAATGTTCTTGTTCAATTAAGAATTTGTCTGCTAACGATATTCTCAGGGCCTTCTGCCGCCGCTGTTATGGCAGGCAGAGCAGGTCCTGAAATCCTTGAATACGAAGATTCCTTGGGTATTTCGATATAGGGTATGGCAATCAAGGCATTTTTTCCCTTTTTGCAGGACCAGCAGATGATGTCTTGTGGGATTGTTGGATGACCATCCTCCATTTTTACCACCGATACTTACCAGGTCGGCGGCGCCGCCATGACAGCCGAGGCAATCATCGTTGCTTCCGATATGGCCGCGGAAAGACAATTCCGCACCCGGCACGATCTTGCCGTCATTGTTTGTGTCGAGTTGTATGTTGTGCAATGATTGCGGTGCATGACACTGCTCACAGGCCCTGATTTTGAGACCTGCGCCTGCCTGGGAATCATGACACCAGGTACACTTGCCCGAATCCAGTCCAAAGCCGCTGTCATGGTGGGTTTCCTTGTTGGAAGATACCATTTTGCTGGTACCCCAGTCATTACCCCATGAGTGGCAGTAATTGCAGGCTCCCTTGCCGTTGACGCCTGATCCGGCTGAAGGGCGGGGGGTGACCATAGTTGCGCTATAAGTCGGGATATAGTGCCCATCATCCCGGTTCTGGACCAGCGCTCCATGACATGAAGCACAGTCGCCATTCTGGGCTGCCTGGCCAAGATGGTGAACCGATGACTGTCCGGCGACCTGGGCGTGACATAGTAAGCAGTCCCGAAACGGCAAAAACCCGAAGGTTCCGGAGCTGTTATGCATTTTATGGCATGTGGAGCAATCCAGGGCCTTGGAGGTGATCAATTTGTGGTGCAGCAGGCTTACACTGGCCCCATGGCAGCCCCGGCAATCAATTTCACTCATATTGTTAAAGGAACTATCCCACAGCCCCATATTCTGATCTGTGGGTGGCGCAGGAACATTGGCCAGGCTCAGGGTGGTGCCCAATGAAACCGACAGGACGATAATTCCGATAATTAAAGCTATTTTCTTCATAATCTATTCCCCTTGCAAAGATTGAAAACCATATTCTCTCACCCATGGTCACATACACACAATAATAGCTCCGACCCGGCACACACCGATAAAGCTTAAGCAAACGTCCATGCAGCTCGTGCGAAACCCTGCATATATGCATAAATAATTAATAATTAACAATTAATTTATATTAAAAATACAGGTGAAGCGGGTAGCTGTCAAGTATTTACAAGTTTTTGAGGAAAAGTCTGCTTTTCGCGGGGAATTCCGGGGAAGAGGGTCGTTCAGCTTTGACAGATATAATGTTTCCGCAAGAATTACTTTGGCTGGGGAGATAACCGGTAGCAAATTGGTCGCGTTGCTCGCGTAAAGCAGAACACTACATGAGCAGGTCTATTGTCGCAGAGTCACGACAGTGGCCCCGTCCCGCCCCTCATGGGACTCGCCGGGTCGATACCCTTCTGCCAGAGGATGCCGCGCCAGATACTCACGAACCGCCTGGCGGAGTTTTCCCGAACCAAGTCCATGTATGATCCGGACTTCTTTCAGCCCGTTAAGCGAAGCATGGTTGAGAAACGGCTCCAGCAGATCCAGTGCCTCTTCAACACGAAGGCCGATCAGCTTCAATTCCAGCTCCTCACTTGGGGCCGCATCCACCTTCCAGGTACCTTTGACAGGTCGCTGTTTCTTGTCAGCGTCCTTTTTGAGAGGAGCGGTCAGATCGCTGAGGGTGACATCCACTTCCATGCTCCCCGTCCTGACTCGTGCCTTGTCGTGCCTATTGTCAACAGTGAGCACAATCCCGTCATGTCCAAGTGAGAGTACGTGGACCGCTACGCCAGCCTTTATCTCCTTCAGCGGCATCAGCGTACCGATTTGGCTGGCCGCTGGTTTGAGTTGTTCAGTCAATGCGGCCTCATTGTGGCGCAGCTTGTCGATAATATCGCTGCGCTTCTCGCGTTTGTACTCATCCAGCAGTTCGTTCATGCGGCTGCGGCTGGTGGAGATCAGTTCACGCGCCTCGGACCATGCTTTTTCCCTCACCTCACGTCTGGCCTGTTCCATTCCAGCTGCACGGGCATCCAACTCCTGCCTGGTGATGCGCACCTGCTCCTGCTGCTGTTCCAGTTTTCGCTGTGACTCGCTCAATTCATCCCGTTTTCGCCGCAACTCCGCCAATAGCGAGGTGAATTCGGCCCCGGCGCTTCCCAGCATCTCCCGGGCAAAGGTTATCACCCGTTCCGGCATGCCGTAACGCCGGGCTATATCAATGGCGTGGGAATGTCCCGGCTCACCGCTGATCAGGCGGTAGAGTGGTGTATAGGTTTCGGTGTCATACTCCATGCCGGCGTTGATCATGCCTTCTGAACGATGGACGAAACCGATGATCTCCGAAAGGTGGGTAGTGGCGATCACGGTGGCGCCACGTTCCAGCAGATCACGCAGCACGCCGCAGGCAATGGCTGCCCCCTGCTGCGGTTCGGTGCCGGCGCCCAGCTCGTCCAGCAGAACCAGCGTGCGTTGCCCGGCCTGATCCAGAATGGTGGCGATGCGGCCCACGTGGGCAGAAAAGGTGGAGAGGCTCTGCTCGATGGACTGCTCGTCGCCAATATCCACCAGCAGGGTATCCAGCAGCGGGAAGGTGGAACGTGCACCGTTGGCCGGTACCGGTATGGCGCACAGGGCCATCAGTGCCAGCACCCCGGCCGTCTTCAGGGCGATTGTTTTGCCTCCGGCGTTGGGGCCGGTAATAACCATGACGCGCCCATCATGCCCCATCTCCAGGTCCAGCGGCTCCACCCTGGGGATGGCTCCCTGGCGCTGAAGCATCAGGAGCAGCGGGTGACGGGCCTGGACGAGGCGCAATTCCCCTCCCTCGTTCACGTGCGCTGTTTCCAGGTTGTAGCGCTCGGCAAAGGCGGCCATGCTGTTCAGGACATCCAGGGTCACCAGGGTAGTGAAGCACCCTTCCAGGGCAACGCTGTCCTCCCGGATCCAGGCAGATAGCTGCCGCAGGATGCGGATCTCTTCCGCCTTTTCCTCTGCGCCCAGATTCTCCAGTTCGTTGACAAACGGGATGATCTCCAGCGGTTCCATGAAGGCGGTCTCGCCGGAGGATGAGACGTCATGCACCACACCGTTCACCATCCCCTTGGAATCCATGCGCACCGGTATCACCCAGCGTCCCGAGCGTTGTGTTATGAAGTCGTCCTGAAGGAAGATCTCGATGTTGTTGTCGCGGATGATCTCCTCGATCTTCTTGCGGATGCGGGAGGCCAGTGAGCGTTTGGCACGGCGGATCTCCTTGAGCAGCGGCGAGGCGCTGTCCAGGATGCTGGCGTCGTGGTCGATGGAGGCTGTAAGCGGTTCCAGGATCTCGGGGAACGCCTTCAGCTGCGGTTCCAGCGCTGACAGCAGCGGAATGTCGCTGCGCGATGCGAACTGGCGGGTGAGGTCGCTCAAAATCCGCAGCACCGGGATAAATACCAGCAGCTCCTGGGGCGACAGGGTGCCCCCGCTTGGTCTGACGGTCTCCAGCAGGGGGCGGATGTCCTCAAAGGCCGCCAGCCGCAGAGCAATGCCATGGGTGAGCAGGTTGCGGATTTCCTCTGTCCGACCGGAGACAAGCCGGATCTGTCCGGAGTCGCCAAGGGGAGTAATTGCCATCAGCTGCTGGCGCGTGACGTTACTATGGGCCTGGGTGGCGATCTCGGCCAGGATCTTGTCGAACTCGAGTCGTTGCAGGGTTTCGTGTGTTATCATGCATCCTTCCTGGTGGTTCGTCTCCGGCGGCGATCCTTCTGTTTGCGCAGGCGTTCAATGCGTTTTGTCTCTGGAGTCGGCTTGCCGCCAAGCGCCTCGAGCCGCTCCAGAAGTTCCCGCCGCGCCAGAAAACGGTTCACCGACTGGCTGCGTTCGCGCGAAGCGCTGACACTGATGCCGCTGGGTATATGACGTAACTGGACGCAGGTGGAGGTTTTGTTGACATGCTGTCCGCCGCAGCCCGATGATCGGACGAAGGTTTCCTGCAGATCCTCCTCACGCACCCCCAACTCGGCCATTTTGATCTGCAGCCAGCGGTTCTTCTCCTCACTAACGGCAAACTCAAGCATGCTGTTTTCCTGCTCGCCGCAGAAGATCCCAGCGGTACAGGGCTGCCAGGGTCTTGGCATCGCAGATCCGGCCATCCAGACACATTTCCATGGCCTCCTTTAATGACAGTCGCAACAGCTCGATCTCCTCGTCGGCTTCGGGCTCTGCTGTGCCCTGGGAAATTCCGGTGGCGGCAAAAAGGTGGATGATCTCGTCGAAGACTCCGGGGGATGAGTAAATGGTTCCCAGCGGGATGAAGTTTGCGGCTGTTATGCCGGTCTCTTCGTGTAATTCCCGGCGGGCACAGTTGACTGCCGGTTCTCCGGGGCTGAGCCTGCCGGCAGGAATTTCCAGCAGAAACGCATCCACCGCAGGACGGAGCTGGCGGATCAGGGCAATGGTTCCATCATCGTACACCGGCAGAACTCCGGCACCGCCGGGATGGCGAATGATCTGGAAGGTGTGGCACCCTTGATCGCCGATCTCGACCTCCATCTGCTCGATGTCAACTATAAGGCCGTTGAATATTGTCCGTCGGTTATGGGCATTCATGGGATGGCGACCTGTGATAAGGCGGGGGAGTCATATTGCTTGTCATTGTACTTTTCCGGCGCAGTCGGCACTATACCAGTAATCATGCGGTTTTCCAATGGATATTAGATAAACCCTTCATGGTTGCCGAACGTTATTGGAAATGCTATAAAACAAGATTGAAATATCTGCAATTCAGCCGCGACACGGCATTTCAAGGGTGAAGATAAGTGAACATATCAATTCTGCGGCGTTTCTGGGTGACGTTCTCCGCCTATGTGGTGGGGTTTTATGCATCCACTGTAAATCGTCTCGTTATAAAGGGTGCCGAGAACATCCCCGCCACCGGAGGGGTGTTGCTCGCGTCCAACCACATCTCGGCCTACGAGACCATCTTCCTGCCATGGGCAATACTTCGGCAGCATCCCTTTCAGATGGTCTGGGCACCTGCCAAGGAAGAGCTGTTCAAGAAGCCTTTTCAAAGGTTTATCTACTCGTCCTGGGGCGCCTTTCCTGTGAAACGCAAGCGTGACGTCAAGGCAAACCGTGTTATCAATGATCTGCTGAAGGATCAGAAGGTGATGCTTTTTCCCGAGGGCACACGCCACCAGGATGGGCAGCTGGGCAAAGGGAACCGTGGTGTCGGCAAGATCATCTACGATATGCGCCCGGCAGTTATACCAACAGCTCTGGTAGGATTAAACAGCTGGAAGTTCCCTGGTTTCGGCCAAACGGCAACTGTTGTTTTCGGGCCGGCGCTTGATTTCAGCGATCTGTGCGTTTTTGAGGACTGCAAGGAGACTCACCAACTGATTGTAGACCGGATCATGGATGCCATAGCTGGTCTGTTAAAGGAAGAGGGAGCATATGTCGACAAGGCGTAAACCGGTCCCGGACATCCCTGAGCAGGCTGCCGGCCGTCCGTTGGTTGAAATCTACTGCGACGGAGCCTGCAGCGGCAACCCCGGTCCTGGTGGTTTTGGCGCCATCCTGCGTTACAACGGCCATGAAAAGGATCTCAGCGGCTCGGAAATCCTGACAACCAACAACCGAATGGAACTGACTGGCGCCATCGCGGCCCTGAGGAAGCTGACACGTCCCTGCCATGTTGTTGTTACAACCGACTCGCAATACCTGGTAAAGGGGATGACCGAATGGATCGGGGGGTGGCAGCGCAAGGGGTGGCTGAACAGTAAAAAGGAGCCGGTGTTGAATCGTGATCTGTGGGAGGAGTTGCTGGCGCTTGCCGGTCAGCATCATATCGAGTGGCGCTGGGTCCGTGGTCATAACGGCCATGCTGAGAACGAACGTTGCGATATCCTGGCGCGTGAGGCAATTGCGGATTTGATACAGAATAAAAAGGAATAGTCGGGAAAGGTTTGTTTGTCTGGTTAGCGAGAGTTTGAAGACACGGCATCAATGAGTGTAAAGCTGAATCTTGGATGCATGAAGGCATGCGTGGTTGGATACCGTGCAAACATCCAGCCCCTGAACAAACTTGTACTGCCGTCAGCTATTATTACTTTTGCCGCAGGATTCTTTAACTCGTTTGAGGATGACGTCATGGAAGATCCTTCCATGATGAAGGCTGGTAAAAAAGTTGCCACTTCAATGGATATGTTGGATCCACGAAGAGTAACCTTCCCGCCGATGGGGATTGTGTAGATACTTTCTTTTGCGGCTTTCTTGTCAATTACAGCGATCTTAATCGCCTTCCATTTGCCTTTAACGTTGTCTGGTACGACAATGGATGTAACCTTTTTGACGCTTTGCGACCGGGTTGTATCAATTTTCGGCGGATCGTTCTCTTTTTTTTGCTGGCATCCCGATAGCACTACTGACAACAAAAGCAGGAAGTGAAACACTATTGCTATGCGCACGGTCTTCACCAATGTATATACCCGTAGAAAACAGAAGTGGCGGAGAGAGAGGGATTCGAACCCTCGATACCGGTTTCCCAGTATACTCGCTTAGCAGGCGAGCGCCTTCGACCTACTCGGCCATCTCTCCGATTGTACTTCCTCCCGAGCTAAACAGGAACAGCTTTTATAGCATGATGATCATAATAAAATCAAGTCAAATACTCTAACGGAAGTAAAGAGTCCCAGCTGATTTGATTATTCGTCGGCTTTTCCCCAACGATCTGTCATCTTCCTCTTGTGGAGGGCGTTTTCGGCTTCGACTTCGCTTATGATGCGCTCTGCTTCTTCCGAGGTAAGGCCGACGCTTGGGCGGACACCCATAAAGTGCGAGAATTGTTCAGTCGGTTGATCAAGCGGGTGGGGCAGGGGAGGTCCCGGCTTGAATTTGTCGTTCAGAAACAGTGCCGATTCATACTGGCCGTTGTTCATAACCAGAAAAACCTCTGCAAAGAAACCGCTCTGCAGGCGCTTTACTACAATGGATTGCATTACCTTCATCCCGCGTGGGACATCGATCAGATCAGCCATGGCCTGCCTCCGTGCTCCATTTCGTGAAACTGCCCATAGGAGGTTAAAACCTACGGGCAGTTGTTAATCAGATAAGGGGGAATGGGCTATTTTCCTTTTTTCAGATCTATCAGAATCAGTTTTGCTATTGATTTCAGTGTTTCAAAAACACCTTCGCCGGTCATGGCGCATGCCTCATAGTCCGGTACGTTGGTGGGATTCAGCTCTCTGCGCAATTCTTCAATCGGTACTAAATTCGGCAGGTCTCGCTTGTTGTACTGTACCACATAAGGGAGTTTGTCCAGATCGTAGCCTTGCTCCTTGAGGTTGATTCGCAGGTTGTCCAGGGACTCGACATTGGCATCCATGCGCTCCTCCTGGGAGTCGGCTACGAAGACAACACCGTCAACCCCTTTGAGGATCAACTTCCGGGATGCGTCATAGAAAACCTGTCCAGGAACGGTGTATAGGTGGAAACGGGTTTTAAACCCCCGGATCTCTCCCAGGGCGAGAGGCAGGAAATCAAAGAAGAGGGTCCGCTCGGTCTCTGTTGCCAGACTGATCATTTTGCCTTTGGCGTCCGGGGCGGTCTTCTGGTAGACGTACTGAAGATTAGTGGTCTTACCGCACAGTCCCGGGCCGTAATAAACGATTTTGCAGTTTATCTCACGAGAGGCATAGTTGATGAAAGACATCTTGAATAACCTCGGTGTTCTTAGCTGAAAAGATTGTCGATATCATCATTGGTGATCTCTGCAAAGGGGAAGTCGGAGACTCCCCGCCTCTCCTTGTCCTCAGCCTTCTGAAGCAGTTTCTCGAAAATAGAGGAGAGCTCTTCGGATGATTTCTTCACCCTGAGGCGAACGAGTCCCAGGGATGAGCGGCTGTCGAAAAGAACGACCAGAATTACCCTTCCGCCGACAATCGAAATGTGAAGATTGTCCTTCTCACCTTCATGAAACAGGATGGAGAATTCCTTTTCGCCGATGAGCTTGGCAAGGCCTCCGGTGGCTGCAATGTTACCGGCGGTAAGCGATGCCAGAGAGGTAGTGTCGAAGCGTTCGGTGTCACCAACACCGGATATAAGTTGACCATTCTTGTCAACCAGGAATATGACCTTGGCGTTGGCTTCTTTCAGGAGCCGTTCAATAACGGCATTGATCTCCTGAAACTCTTCATCATACATGACCATCTGCTGGGCGGACATGTTCTCTCCTTGTTCAGACGGCAGTAAATTTGCCAAAAAAGATAATGGGGGAATTATTTTATCAAATTTCTATAACAGAATTGCAGTACTGTTTCAAGCTTATTAAACTGATGTCACCGATGCAACATCGGAAATATCCTTGAGTTTACGGAATCTTTCAGGTAGGATTTTTACAAGGGCGCTGATTTTGATGCGCCCGTACTTGATTGTTGACAGGAGTATTATGGAAACGGAATTCATACCCAAATGGATTGCCTGGGAAACCACCCAGAAATGCAATCTGCGCTGTGTGCACTGCCGCTGTTCCTCGGAGATGACCTCTTCAGAGGGAGACTTTACCACGGAGGAAGGTAAGAACCTGCTTAAAGAAATCTCGGATTTCTCCAAGCCGGTCATCGTTCTCTCAGGAGGGGAGCCTCTTCTGCGGCCTGATATCTTTGAACTTGCCGAATATGGAACCTCATTGGGGCTGCGCATGTGCATGGCCACTAACGGTGCCTTGGTTACCGATGAAATCTGTCAAAAAATGAGAAAAGCCGATATCAAAATGGTCTCACTCTCGTTGGACGGCAGTTGCGCCGAAGTTCATGACAACTTTCGGCAATGTCCCGGGTCATTTGACGGCGTTGTCCGCGCAGCGGAGATATTTCGGCGCAATGGCCAGAAATTCCTGATAAATTCATCTTTCACCAAGCGTAATCAGCACGATATTGCCGCCACATTCAAAACTGCAAAGGGGTTGGGTGCCACAGCTTGGTACATGTTCATGATCGTACCCACCGGTCGTGGTGAAGAGATCATGAGTGAGCTGATCACCAAAGAGGACTATGAGGAGATACTTGACTGGCACTATCAGCAGGAAAAGCTGGAGGACGACATCCTGATGCGTCCCACCTGTGCTCCCCATTACTACCGAATCGTTCCCCAGAAGGCCAAGGAAGAAGGGGTCAAATTCGAGCGCCGCTCCCTGACATTCTCCACCGGCGGCGGCAAAGGGTGTATTGCCGCCCAGACCATCTGCCTGATTGACTGCTTCGGCAACGTGAAGCCCTGTTCATACTTTCATCGCACAGCCGGCAATGTGAAGACAACTCCGTTTCGCGAGATCTGGGAAAATTCGGAGATATTTCGCAACCTGCGGGATTTCAAGTCATACAAGGGGAAATGCGGTCAGTGCGAATACCTCAATGTCTGCGGCGGCTGCCGGGCCCGGGCGGATGCGATTCACGGCGATTACATGGAAGAGGAGCCGTTCTGCAATTATGTCCCGATCAAAATGAAACGTGAACCAGCAAAATAACAAAACGCAACTTTACTGTTGACAGTTCAGGTTATAACGGGTTATAAGAAAAATCCTTTTGCCCAGGTAGCTCAGTCGGTAGAGCAGAGGATTGAAAATCCTCGTGTCGGCGGTTCGATTCCGTCCCTGGGCACCACTTAAACACAATAAAAACGGCTACTTACGATTAACATCGTTTGTAGCCGTTTTTTTGTTGACGCAGATATTGACGCAGGTGATAAATTTTGCATAGCATCTACTATCAATTATTTCACGCCATCTAATCAATCCTCTTGGCCCTATCGCACATCCTATCGGATGCACGACCACAATCTTGATTACATCAAGATTCTCACGCGACTGAGCTACCTGGGCAAACCTTCTGTACATCATGACGGATCTCCAAGTATCGCGTTTTTATTTTTCTCCCCACAGGCGTCTTGGTTTGCATATATATATAGTATATGTGTTTGAAGTGGTGATTCAGGCTATGTCTGTTTAGCATGTAGGGTATGATTTGTATTCCAAGTGCCAGCATAGATTGTAATTGCAGCATTGTTATCCAGCTTCGCTGGTCCGGTTTCAAAAGATTCATTTCATAAAGACGAAATGATTCTTTTTCAATCCGGGTCATGTTATAGAACCTTGTCAATACTGCCTTAGATGATGGTGGTTGCATCAGTTCTGTAGCAGAAAACGTAGCAACAAGTGCGTCAATAGCACATAACTAGCTGATATTTATACATAACAAGAGGATTAGTAGTCCTCAGTACCCTGTTTGTTGACAATATGATAGCTAATATGAGGATGCTTTGGAGGGTAGCGAGTCATGAGCACTGAAGAACGTATCAGCGAGAAGACTATTGTACCAGTAGGTGAAGCCATAGAAATTCTCACACATGTTCTAATGCAAGCCCATCATATGAACCCTGAAGACAAGCCAGAAAATGTTAGGCATGCCAAGAGCAAATATGTTAGGTCACAGATCATCAGACTAAATGAAGCTAGAAAAATTGGCGGATATCTTGAATACTACGATTGTTCGGATGAAGGTGTAGATGGAGTCACAACGGAGTGTGACAGAATCATCAATGAGTTACCACATAAGCTGAATATGTATGCAAGCACTGTGAATATCAAGAAGCTTGTTGAAGAGCTGATCCACCAGATGGAAAGTGCCTGCCATGCTGTTCCTGAAGATCTTAAGACATTCCTAAACACCGACAAGGGAGATAATGTTAAGCCTCAGAAACCTGTAAATGAAAAGATGTCCAAGCTTGCCATCAAAGCTCATACTCCACTGAACAAGGCAAAAGAACGAATTAGGGAATATGTTCGCATTGAGTCGAATCGAGTCGAAGGTGATAAGAAATGCACCTGCATGCACAGCCAGTTTTTTCGCTACACTAGTGACGAGGTAAAAAAGGGTAATCCTGATGTACGCCTTGAGTACAAGCCAGGTAAGAAGATTTCTGAGAACAATCTTAGAAAGCTGGTAATTGCAGAATTTGACACGAACAGAATCCAGACAAAGAACATGGTACTACAGAAGTGTGTATTTCACGGACTGAACAATTAGTAACGGTCATATCACTAGGTTTAAACGCCATATCACAAAATAGCATTTAAGATCAGTGTATTAGCCACTAACAAGCTCCCAGCAGACGACCCCTTAGATCTTCGCATTAACCCCCTCAAGTATACGCAAGTGACCCCATAATTATACGCATAACCCCCCTTGTGCGGTTCTGGCACGCACGTATCCTGCATTTATATATCTCCATCAACAAGCGCTGGCAGCCCCAGCGAACTAACCTGATGGAGGTAGTCCAAATGACTACAACAACAAACACCAACACCGATGCAGAAGTACAACTGTCCACCCCTGACCAGACCAATGCAGATAATTCAGCTGACACCCCACAGTTCGTCCAAGTCCCTGCTGAAGTGTACGCAAGCTATATGCGTGATATCAGGGAAGCTCAAGTTGCCAAGAAGATCAAGGTAATGGGTGTTGACTACACCAACCGCCGCAATACCTTAATTATTCGCAAAGCAACCAGGTTATTTCCAAATATCGTCAGAGACGAAGAAGTCGTGGCTTACTACGATCTCTATAAAATGCGTGAAGCTTTGCAAGGCGAAGGCAAGAAGGTGCTTGTCTCAGAAGAGGAGACCGAGGCCTATATTGAACTGTGGGCTGGTGCGAATACGCCCTCACTTGAGGCGGTTGAGAACCACATTGCCAAGAAGAGTATTTAAAAAAATCAGCCCTCTCCCTGGGAATTGTTTTCTGGGGAGAGGAACTGATAGGGAGAATTTATAATGCATAATACAGATAATAATTATTTCGGAATGAAAAGCAGCCATCGCAGGGCTGCACTGATGGATGCAGCGGAGCAGTTTATAAGCCGTGGGGCATCAGTTATGTTTCTCAAACCAGGAAGCTCTGATCCAGTAAGTGAGGCTGCAACCAAAGACCTTGAAACTGCGAAGAAGATTTATAAAACCTATCCATCTGCAAACATTGCCGCAGTGGTTGGTACTGAGAGCAACCTAATTGCCATCAGGCTTGTGCGGGAGACGCCTTTCGATCCTGATCCTCAAGAAATGATGACTGAGCTTGAACAGCAGCTTGGTTCTCTGCCAACCACCATGACAATTACCTACCCTGATGGTTCACAATGCAGACTCTTTGATTACACGTTTACTTAACAAGGGAATTGATATTGTCACCATTAAAGAGTGGATGGGTCACGCAGACATCAAGACCACCATGATCTACATGCATCTTGATCCAAATAAGCTTGCACATGCAGCAACAATGCTTGAATTGTAGGTTGATATGTGCTACATAATTGACGCAGATATACGCAAAAAAGGCTTAAAACGTAGCAAATAAATGTAGCTAACATAATGTTATTACTAAGTTTTATCTGATTCTATCGCATTGAAAATCCTCGTGTCGGCGGTTCGATTCCGTCCCTG
>JBGSQD010000145.1:0-10260 GCA_041738275.1 Geobacterales bacterium | reverse complement strand
ATCTGGCGCGGCGCGGCATCCATGATCAAGCTGTTCTGAGGGCAATGCGTGAGGTGCCGCGCGAGGCATTTGTCAACAAGGGGATGCAGGGTTTGGCCTATGAAGATCGTCCGCTTCCGATCGATGAAGGCCAGACCATTTCGCAACCGTACATCGTTGCTTATATGACCGAAGCACTGGAACTGAAGAACAGCGACAGGGTTCTGGAAATCGGCACCGGCTCGGGTTATGCCGCCGCAGTGCTCAGCCGTATTGCCGGCACCGTCTACAGCGTAGAGCGTCTGGAAGGATTGGCCAGCAGTGCAAGACAGCGTCTGGAGATGCTCGGGTACTCCAATATCGATATTCACGTCGGCGATGGTACCCTGGGATGGCAGGAGCATTCACCCTACGAGGCCATAGTAGTCACGGCCGGCGCCCCCAAGGTGCCAAAGCCTCTTCTCGAACAGCTTGCAATCGGAGGAAGACTGGTCATTCCGGTCGGATCGTCACACTCGTTTCAGACACTTGTCCGGGTGCGCAGGGTGTCCGAGCAGGACTACCATAGCGAAGAACTCTGCGGTGTCCGGTTCGTCCCTCTGATCGGTGTCGCAGGGTGGTAACAGGCTGGTTCCCCTGGTTTGGAAATTCTTCTTGCCGCCCGCAATAATAATCCCTGAAAATTCCATGTCTGTCACCACAAGCATGAATCGTTGCAGTGTTTGTCAGTATCACGTTATTACCATGATCTGAGCCGTTGCAATTACCGTTCTTGACATCAACAAGCCTGAAGAAGTAGCCTGTCGTCAGTTGAGCAAAAGGGCTGTATCAGGCAGTAGGGGAGCAACAGGATGCATCATCTCAACGATGGTTTTTGAGAACGGCTTAAGCCGTATCTGGCGGGAACCACGGCACTGGAGATCGGCTGCGCAAAAGGAGCTTTAATATGGATCAAAGAAAACTGGGAACACAAGGATTGGCCGTATCGGCGCAAGGGCTGGGCTGCATGAGTATGTCGGATTTTTACGGCCAGCGGGACGAGGAGGAGTCCATTGCCACCATCCATCGCGCCCTGGATCTGGGAGTGAATTTTCTGGACACCTCCGACATGTACGGACCATTCACCAACGAAGAACTCATAGGAAAGGCGATCAAGGGGCACCGCAACCGGGTGGTGGTTGCCACCAAGTTCGGCATCATTCGCAGTAAGCCGGTCAAAGGCGGTTGGGCTCCGGTTACCGGTATCAGCGGCAGGCCTGAGTATGTCCGTTCGGCCTGCGATGCCTCGCTGAAAAGGCTGGGTGTGGATCATATCGACCTTTACTACCAGCACCGGGTGGATGTCGAGGTGCCGATCGAGGAAACCGTGGGGGCCATGTCCGATCTGGTGTCAGCCGGAAAAATCCGCTTTATCGGACTGTCCGAGGCTGGTGTTCAGACCATCCGCCGCGCGCATGCCGTGCATCCGGTTACGGCACTGCAAAGCGAGTATTCGCTCTGGACCCGTGACATGGAAGAGCAGGTGTTGCCGACCCTGCGGGAACTGGGGATCGGTTTTGTGGCCTACAGCCCATTGGGTCGCGGCTTTTTGACCGGGCAGCTGGAAAGTCCCGATGATTTCGTCGCCGACGATTACCGCAGAAATTCCCCCCGCTTTCAGGGCGATAACTTTGTGAAGAACCTGGAGCTGGTGGAGCGGGTCAAGACCATTGCCGAGAAAAAAGGGGTTACCCCCGGGCAGCTGGCCCTGGCATGGGTACTGGCACAGGGGGATTACATCGTGCCGATTCCGGGTACCAAGCGCAGGACATACCTGGAGGAGAATATCGCCGCCGGAGCGGTGACGTTCAGCGCAGCAGAGATGGCGGAGATCGCCGAACTGTTGCCCAAGGGAGCCGCAAGCGGCGAGCGTTATCCGGCCTATATGATGGCGTTTCTCAACCGATGATATATGCCTGAAACAGAAAAACATTCCTCCTCCTTTGACAAACAACAGTATGGCGCAAAGATTCCCACCACCAGCCACGCTGTTCAGGTGCTTATCTGTTGCGTCATCGGCCTGACCTGTTTTCTGGGTGTCTATATGCGCATCCCGGTTCTGCCGCTTTTCGCGGCGGGTCTGGGAGCGGGGACCACGCAAATCGGCTTGATAAACGCCGCTTTCATGCTGTCGGCCGGTTTGCTGGCGGTTCCCGCCGGCCTGCTGTCGGACAGAATCGGCAATCGGCCGGTACTGTTGACCGGACTCGTTCTTATGAGCGGGTCCTCGTTTATGATCCCCATGAGCAATGGCCCGCTGATGCTGGGCGCGGTCTATCTGGTGTTTGGTATTGGTCTGTCTGCCTTTACTCCCACCATGATGTCGGCGGTGGCCACGGTTACACCCCGCTCCCACCTGGGGCGCGCTTATAGCTGGTACACCACTGCGGTCTACCTCAGCATGACCATCGGTCCGGCGGCCGGCGGTCTGCTCGGCCGTATCATTGGTATCAAACAGGTTTTTGTTGTTTCCGGCGGCCTGATCTTCCTTGCCTTTCTGGCAGTAATCGCATTTTTGCCCACAGTAAGATACGACGGTCCTGAAAATCATGCCACGGAGCTGTCCGGACAGTTATCGACCGGACTGCTGGCAAATCGCCAGTTGATGGCGGCCCTGACCGGCACCCTGGGGGGGTGTTTCGGTTTCGGCATGTTTATCACGTTCCTGCCGTTGCATGCGAGCTCCCAAGGCCTGAATGTGGATCAGGTCGGGATTATCTTTGCTGCCCAGGCATTGGTGAATGTACTGCTGCGCATCCCCTTCGGCCACCTGAGCGACCGGGTTGATCGCGGCGCCATGACGGCCATCGGTCTGCTTGTCTGCGTTGTAGCACTGGGATTGACCGGGATCAGCAATTCCGTAGTCGGCTTGGTTTTGTCTGCGGGGCTGCTGGGAGGTGGTATGGGCATCAGTTTCACCGCCCTGAGCGCAATGGTAGTGGTCGTGATGCCGCCCAAACAGCGCGGTTTGGGCATGGGACTTTACAACAGCTGTATCTATCTCGGCATGATGCTGAGTTCCGCCATAATGGGGGGGGTGATCCGCCTGACCAGTTTCCGCACCGGTTTTATCGTGGCCGGAGCCGTTACATTGCTGATGACGATGGTATTTATCCTACTCTACCGTAATAGTTGTATGCGTAGTAACTTGGAGCACCAGGAATAATCCGCCTGGTCCAGGGAGGATTCATTATTTACACTGTATAATGGAAGTGATAATGGTTTGACCGCATATTTTCAAGGAGTTTCCTGTAACAATACAGTATCTTCTACCTTTTGGGCGGCCTTTCACAACTACCGGAACCGTACGGTGTGAGAAAATGGCATGAGCTGGATACATGAGTGATGCAGGTCAATACACAAGCCGCTATTTCAGCGGAATGAAGGTTGAGGTAGGCATACCCCTGCCGAACTCCCAAGTATTCCGCGACTGGGCCATCATCAACGAAATTGATGAAGACCTCGTTTCGCTGCAACTTTCGCGCGACATGCTGCCTGATGGAGTCAGCCTGCGTGTTGGACAAAATCTCACAATTACTAGCGAGAGTGAAGGACAGATTTGGTCCTGTCGCGCCTATATAGTCAGTAAGGGATATGAGCAAGATCTGCTGCTGAGCCTTACCGGTGAGCTTGTCTACGAAGAGTTGCGGGAGTTCTACCGGATCGATGCCTTTCTTCCGATTAAATTCTATACGTTGCATGATCAGGATTCTGCCAATGTGAAGAAGGAATGGAATGATCGGCGAAAGCAGCGCCAGGACGAGGAGCGTGCCAGAGAGCAGAAACGATTGGAAGCCAAGCTTGAAAAACTCCGGTCTGAGGAACGTGAGAGAAAGCAGAAACTCGTGGAAAGTGTTTTTCCCATTGAGTCAACCGAACAACTCTCCTCATATGTTGAAAGTCAAGAAGAACCGGAGGAACAGCAATACGATGATTCCTGGAGTTCTGTTACTGCAGTCGCTGTCAATATCAGCGGTGGTGGTTTGAAAATCCTGACCGGCCAGGAGTTTAACATGGATGAATTCATCCTGTTAGAGATCTTCGTGCCGTCGTCGCGCACTATTGCTGATATTATTGCACGTGTGGTCTTCTCCAGCCATAGCGACGCTGCCGGAGACGACCATAGTTACTTCAATACCGGTATGAAGTTTGTGTTTATCGATGAGAGTTCCCGTTTTGCCATCAATAGCCACATCAGCAGGGTACAGATAAAACGGATACAGCAATTTAAGGGATTTGCCGATGTCGAGCCATTGGGGCTGGATAATATACCCATGCCAGATAAGCATTATGCGTATATCGACAGAGTTGCTGCCAGTGACCACATAGACAATCTCAATCAGATTGACAGAAATAATACTATTCAACAAATTGTTCTCGGATTGTTTCTGGTTTGCATTGTCATACTGCTCTCCTTCTATTTTTCCGGATATGCGGACAAACACCCCAAAAACGAGATTCAGGATATATTTGAAAACAGTATCAGAAAGCTCAGGGGCAACTTGATGCATAGGTAATAGAAATCCATTTGCAGTGCCGCATAAAGCCCAATTATACAGTTTAGCCGCAAGTTCAAACCAGATAGCAGAAAGGACAACAAGCCATGAGCAAGATGATCGGCATCTTAACTTCCGGAGGCGACAGCCCAGGACTGAATGCGGCTATCCGAGGCATCGGCAAGACCCTCCTGGGACGTTACAACATGAAGGTGATCGGGTTCCGTGACGGTTTTCGCGGAATGATGGAAAACCGGACGGAGCTGCTGGATTCAGCGGCGCTGTCAGGTATTCTTACCTTGGGCGGCACTATTTTGGGCACCAGTCGCGACAAACCCTTTGCCATGCCCGTTGCCGGCAAGTTGATGGACATGACCGAGGTCATTGTCGACAATTACCACAAGCACCACCTGGACGCGCTGGTCTGACTGGGGGGCGGCGGGACGCAAAAAAACGCCTATCATCTGATGAAGCATGGTCTGAACGTCATTACGCTGCCTAAGACGATCGACAATGACGTGGCCATGACCGATGTCTCCTTTGGCTATGATACCGCTCTCGGTATTGCCACGGAGGCGATCGACCGGCTGCACAGCACAGCCCATAGCCATCATCGCATTCTTGTTCTGGAGCTGATGGGAAACAAGGCCGGCTGGCTGGCCTTGGGGGCGGGCATTGCCGGTGGGGCCGATGTCATCCTGATTCCTGAAATTCCGTATGATGTCAAGAAAGTGGCCTCGGCAATTCTTAGGCGCAGTCACAGCGGCCAGGGCTTCAGTATTGTTGCCATGGCCGAAGGGGCAATTTCCAGGGAAGTTGCCGCCAAACAGCATGTGGATGGCAAAAACAAGGACAGTAATAAAAAGGCAGAAAAACAGCAGGCTCAAGAGGTAGCTGCGGGCAACAAGCCTGGCAACAGCCTGTATCTGGCGCAACAGCTGGAAGGACTCACCGGTCTGGAATCACGCCTCACCATTTTGGGGTATCTGCAGCGCGGGGGAATCCCTTCGGCAGGTGATCGACTGTTGGCCACACGCCTGGGTACGGCCTGTGCTGACCTGATCAATAAAGGCGATTTCGGCGTTATGGTCGCTGTGCGGGGCGATGGGGTCAAGCCGGTAGCGCTCAAGGATGTCGTCGGTAAACGCAAGACAGTACCGTTGGATCATTACTGGATTGAAAGCGCCAGGAGTGTGCAAACCTGTTTTGGTGATTGAAGCAAGTGATACCAATTCCATATCAAGGCCCTATCTTCGTTGGCTCGTCTTCGACTGCTCAACGTACGGTATTGTACGCCTCGCAGCCTCAATCCTCGCCGCCTTGATATCATCCTTGATCTGAAATTGGAATAACGGCCTGATTCGCGGCAAAAAGGGATATCCGATGAAAGAGAAATCTGCTGAAATCCGCTGTGCCTGGGCAGGCAGCGACCCGCTGTATCGTGATTACCACGACCTGGAGTGGGGCGTTCCGGTACATGATGACCGGCTGCTGTTTGAGTTCCTGATACTGGAGGGGGCTCAGGCCGGGCTTTCCTGGATCACGATACTGCGCAAGCGTGAGGCCTACCGCAACGCCTTTGCCCGGTTTGATCCTGCCGTGGTGGCGACCTTTGACGCTGCCAGTCAGACGGAATTGCTGGCCAACGCCGGTATTGTCCGCAACCGGCTTAAGATCGCCTCCACCATCAGCAATGCCCGCGCCTTCCTGGCGGTACAGGAAGAGTTCGGCTCCTTTGACGCCTATTTATGGCGCTTTGTGGACGGCAAGCCGATCCAAAATGCCTGGAACCGCTTGGCACAGGTTCCTGCCAGTACCCCGCTTTCCGATGCCCTGAGCCGCGATCTGAAAAAGCGCGGTTTCCGTTTTGTGGGGAGCACCATCTGCTACGCCTTCATGCAGGCGGTCGGCATGGTGAACGACCATACCACGGATTGTTTCCGGTGGCGGGAGTTGTCGGCTTGATCACTGCCCGCATTTCAAAGTGATTAGGCAACTTTCCTGAATACTGCAGATGGCATATGTATTAATTCTGGCCTGCTGATTATGGCCGTTTATTTTTTGCTTGATTTTTCTTTTCGTCATATGTATTGTCAATACAATCTGTAAACAAACTGGATTATTAAAGATACACGACAATACTAAACTATCCGCGAGGATAGGACGGAAAGCCTAAGGGTCTCAACGAGACAGCCGGGTCGCCGAAATATCGCGAAAACGATACGAAGCCCCGGCTTTTTTGTGTTCCAAACACGACACAGGAGGTGACCCATCAGAACCCGATAGTAGTTAATCAGATGGCGATAGACGATAATACTAAACCATCCGCGAGGATGGGGCGGAAAGCCCATAGGGTCTCCAGAAGACAGCCGGGTTGCCGAAATATCACGAGATTTCGGTGACCCGGCTTTTTTGCGCCCATTTCCGGAAAACATTGAAATCTACAGACGTGAACAAGCCGCGACTCATCCCATGAAGGGCCATGGGCTCTGATCGCAAAGACATCAACCGGCTTCTGACCAGTTTCGGTAAAGTCGGTGGATACAGGAGAACAGATGAAAGAGGTTTCCACGAAGAACAATTGTAACAACCTAAAAACAATGGCTATGAAAGGAGATGTAATGACTAATCTTGTAAAAAGATCTTTTACCGCCATAACCGTTTTTTCCCTGATGGCTCTCGGTCTTATGATTGCCGGCTGCGGCAGCGGCTCGAACGGGGTTTCGTCACAGGTAGTGAGCGGTAAAGCCGTTGTCGACGCCCCGCTGTCCGGACAGGTCAGCCTGAAGGATTCATCCACACCCTCAAAGGAAAAATCGACGGTTATCGGCAGCGATGGTTCCTATGCCATTGATGTCACCGGCATGAAAGCGCCCTATGTCCTGCAGGCGACAGGAAGCGCCGAGGGTGAGAATTACAAGCTGCTCTCGTTCGCCGAGGGCCCTGGCACCGCCAACATCAACCCGCTCTCCGATGCCATTGTCGTTGGTGCTGCAAGTGACGGCAAATCCCTGTCCTTAGCGAAAACAGTGGGCCGCGACAGTGATGACGATGATGACGATCACTCAGAATTGTATGAAGATTCGGATTCAGACTCAAATCATACAATCAGGAATAACCTCGCCAGGACAGTCGCGACCTTGCTGGACAAGCTTGAGCCGCTCCTTAAGCGGTACAGCGCAGAGCACACCAATCCCATCACGGCGCGCTACATCGAAAGGCGTCTTGACCTGGAAGAGATGTACAGAAATGTGAAAATTAAAGTTGCTGACGGGATCCTTTCAATCATCAACAGGAAGACCGGCGCAATAATTTTCTCCGGCAAGGTCAGCGACATTGCCAACGGTATCTTCGATGGCGGCGCATTGCCTCCAACCGCGTCGGCCCCCGCAGCCCCGGCCGGTCTGAACGCAGTTGGCGGCACAGGCCAGGTGACACTCTCCTGGACCTCCGTCAGCAATGCAACCTCGTATAATCTTTACTATGCAACCACATCCGGTGTAACTACAACCAGCAGCACCAAGGTTGCCTCGGTTTCCAGCCCCTACGTCCAGACCGGCCTGACTGCCGGAACCACCTACTACTATATCGTTACTGCAGTAAACAGTACCGGTGAAAGCGCACCCTCCTCCCAGGCCTCAGCAGGCACTGCTTCAGCTCCTCCGGTGCCGACGGCACCTGCCGCACCAGCCGGTGTAATTGCCACAGGCGGCACCAACCAGGTGACACTCTCCTGGAATTCCGTCAGCACAGCTACTGAGTATAATGTTTATTATGCAACCGCCAGCGGTGTAACAAAGGCAAACGGCACCAAGATTGCCAATGTCACCAGCCCTTCAGTTCTTGCAAATCTCACAGCCAGCACAACCTACTACTACATCGTTACGGCCGTAAACAGCACCGGTGAAAGCGCCGCTTCCATCCAGGTAGCAGCGACCACGCTTGCACCAGTACCGACCCCGACTGCACCCGCGGCTCCGACCGGTGTTACTGCCGTTGGCGGCGCCAACCAGGCAACCATCACCTGGCCGGCAGTTCCAGGAGCAGCCTCGTATAACATTTACTGGTCAACAACCAGCGGCGTAAACAAAACCAGTGGTACCAAAGTTGCCGGTGTAACCAGCCCCTATGTCAAGACAGCACTTTCCGCAGGCACCACCTACTACTTCATCGTCACGGCAGCCAACAGCGTTGGCGAAAGTGCCGCTTCAGCCCAAGCCACTGCAACAACCAACCCGGCACCTCCCGCAGTACCTGCTGCTCCGGCCGGTGTAACAGCTACCGGCGGCGCTAATCAGGTCAGCATCTCCTGGTCGGCGGTTTCCGGTGCAACTTCATACAACATCTACTGGGCAACAACCTCGGGCGTGACCACTGCCGGGACAAAAATTACCACCACGACCAGCCCCTATGTTCAAACAGGTCTTGCCGCTTCCACCACATATTATTATATTGTGACAGCGGTAAATGCTTCAGGCCAGAGCGTTGCGTCATCACAGGTATCGGCTGCCACCAATGCACCTGCAGTCGTTATTCCTGCTGCTCCGGCCGGTGTAACCGCGACCGGCGGCGCTAATCAGGTCAGCATCTCCTGGTCGGCGGTTTCCGGCGCAACCTCATACAACATCTATTATGCAACCACCTCCGGTGTAACAAAAACCAACGGGGCAAAGATTACCAATGCCTCGACTCCGTATGTCCAGACCGGCCTTGCTGTCGGCACCACCTATTACTACATCGTCACAGCAGTAAACAGTGCCGGTGAAGGTGCTGCTTCTGCACAGGCCAGCGCTGCTACAAATGCCGCTCCTCCGGCGCCGGCTTGCGGCAGCTGCCATGCAATTCCACCTTCGGTTGGTCAACATGGGATTCACAGCAGTGTCGCCTGCGCAACCTGTCACGGAACAGGCTACAGTACTACTACCGTAAATGCGGCAACGCACCTGAACGGCACCAAGAACGTGAGCCTTAGCGCTTGGAACCCCGCGACGCAAACCTGTGCCAGCTATTGCCACGGAAGTCAGTCGTGGTAACAAGGTGGACCTGCCCGTAATACTGCTTTTATCAGCAGCAAAACCGGCGGCATAAGCTGCATCAGCACAACACCAAAAGGGGCTCCGATTATCGGGGCCCCTTTTGTATTTCTTTCAGATGGATCTGAGCAAATGGTCAAAGAATGGACCTGGTCGATGTGAGTAACAAAATACACATGAACTTTATTTGGTTATGCGGTATCTTTTTCAGAACACGGCAGAATCTTTTCGTTTAAAGGAGGTGCTTGTATGTTGGATTTTTTGGTGGACAAAAAGAAGTGTACCAAATGCGGCGAGTGTGTTGCAGACTGCCCATCGCGGATCATTGACATGACAGACGGTTTTCCATCAATTGCCCCGGACAGGGAGCAGGCCTGCTACAGATGTCAGCACTGCCTGGCAATCTGCCCAACCGGCGCGGTTTCCATCCTCGGGCTTAAATCGGTGAACAGCCGGCCGTTGTTCGGCAACTACCCGGATACTAACCTGCTGGAAACACTTATCAAGGGGCGGCGCTCGGTTAGGCGCTACAAGGAAGAGAACCTGGAACCGGAACTGCTGCAGCGACTTCTGGAAGTGGCCTGGCATGCTCCGACCGGAGTCAACTCGCGCCAAGTCCGTTTTACCGTGGTGGATGACCGGAAGAAACTGGCTGCCCTTCGTGATGAAGTGATGTCCGGCCTCAGCAGGTTGGTCAGGGACAACACCCTGCC
>JBGSQD010000144.1:0-4915 GCA_041738275.1 Geobacterales bacterium | reverse complement strand
TCATCGTCAACAACAAGAATATTAATCCTACCCACGACCATGTCCCTTTCGACCATGACACCTGCAATTCAAGTCCGCACATAAAATATTATTGTGAATTCAATTTTAATATAATCAACCAACTCTCTTTCTAAGTCAATGATTTCCTTCCCAGAAACACATATACATAGGGAGCGATGCCGGAAGTTATCAAGATATGTATATTTTTTTGATACATTAGGTATCTTCCCTTACACCATCACCTAATTAACTGTAATGGTGCGTTAATTATCAGCGTTGCTTCAAACATATGTCTTCAGCATTGTATATAACCCGTATACTATTTGCTGGTCTTTCTCGTGATAATAATCTGTATACACTCTGCTCATAAAAATAAATACTTTGCAACAACAAGTAGTTAAAGGGGTAAAAATATAAAAAAATATTTTGGCACAACTAGTGCATAACAATTATCGACGATGTGTGAATTATTGAGGAAGAAGGCCATGGAAACCATTATACCTACAACATTCTCTCTTCTGATTACCGCGACGCAAGTACTGGCAAACGGAAATAATGGGCTCGGCGAAGGTCTGGGCCTTACGGCAACATTCTTCATAGTATTAGGCATATTGGTCGTATTCTGTCAGCTACTCCCGGGTCTTATGCTTTTTGGTGGTATGGTCAAGGGTCTCTTTACGTCAGTTGATAAAAAAACAAGCTAAGCTCACTTATTAAACCCTGAAAAAGGATTCCTCAAACACGTGAACAGAAAATGTTCTCCATAAGAGGGTACCATCATGCAAGAAGAAATACTCATAGTGGACGAAGATATGGATTGTCGGAAGCAGATGGCAGAGATATTCATAGATGCCGGGTACAATGTCACCGTAACCAGCTCTGTCGCCAGCGCACTTTGTGGCGTTCTTAAAAAAACTGCCCAGGTAGTGGTCTTGGGTTCCAAAACCGACGAAATGGCCGCAGCTGAAATCATCCCTCTTCTCAAACAATGCAACCGTAACCTGCCAATCATACTGATTGCATCAGACACATCATTGGGGCTGTTGCGTAAACTGAGATGTGCGGGAGTGTTCTACCACGCCATGAAACCTGTTGATGCAGAAGATCGAGAAGAGATCCGCCAAGCGGTACACTGCGCATTTAAAAACCTGCACCCCCATGTTGTATAACAGCTGACCAAATCATCTGGCCTAGTACAGATATTATAAACAAAAGGAGATCAGTATGAACGTTCAACAGAAATTGACAGCAGTATTCAGCGCAGTTGCCCTTAGTCTAGTGACCAGCACAGCTGCACTTGCTTCCGGCGGTTCTACCAACAAAGTTTTCGTAAGTGGCCCCCTGATCCTTCTGTTTCTTGGATTCTGCGCACTGGTGGTTGTAATTCAGTGCATACCGGCGATTATAACCCTGTACGGCATGATCACGGGTGCCGCGGCAAGTAATAAAGAAAAAGCCACTGCAAGCGTTAGACACAACTAGAATTTGATTTCAATGCTATTGACAAAGTACTTCAAATAATATTAAAAGAGAAAGAGGATAGAATCATGAACCAGTTGCTTTCATCAGTTGGAGAAATCAAAGAAGTATTTACATTAGTAGATTATTATCAGTACATCAAAGGTGTGGAATACCTAATCTGCGTAGCCTTCTTCGTTGGTTTCCCCATGTTTTATCGTTACATTAATAAAGCAGATGAGAATACCTCAGACTCTAGCCATTAGATAATATGAAGTTATACACATTTTCCAGAGTAAAGAAACGGCACACGCCGGACATTGTTTTGGCGTGTGCCGTTGTATAACCCGAACGAACTAAGTTAAATCAGTATGTCAAAAGGAGAGCATATTATGCACACAACAAGGTTCTGGCTTGCCGGAATAATGGTAGTTTTGTTGCTAGCAGCAGTACCTGGGCTGAGTCTGGGAATATCAGTCCCCGATAATGTAACCTTGAACAGCCAGAGCAAAATTTACGAACCCTTTCAGTTTAACCACGCAAAACACATCCAGCTTACCAAAGAATGTTCGGATTGCCATCATCATACCACAGGAACATTAATGCAGGATCCAAACTGTATCAGATGTCACCGCAACAGTGGCGCGACACAGGAAGTTTCCTGCAAGGGATGTCATGTGGCTGATCCTTTCTCTGCCGCTACACTGAAATCAAAAGATCCGAAAACATATCACATAGACAAACCGGGCGTTAAGGCAGCAATGCACATAACGTGTATTGGCTGCCATAAAAAGGCAAGTGGTCCGACAGGTTGTCTTGATTGTCACAGCCGCAAAAAAGAAGGGGACGCGTTTTACAATTCCGGTGCCTATACCCCAAAACACAAACCCGCCAAGAGCGGACACGGCGGCGGACATTGATTCTCACTTATACAGTAACAGCACATTCGAACCGAAGGAGAAAATCATGAAACGTAGAGATTTCCTGAAGGGCTGCCTGATAAGTGGAGCAGCTGCTTCTCTTGGTGCGGCATCCAAGAGCTGGGCGGTTGGTTCCTTTGAAGGATATCCCGATGCAATGGGGGTATTGGTTGACACGACCCGTTGTATTGGCTGCCGGAGCTGCGAAGCAGCATGTAACAAGGAACAGAAACTGCCTGAACCAGATGTGTCATTTGATGATCAGTCAGTGTTTGAGCATAAGCGCAGAACTACCGAAGCTGCATACACAGTAGTTAACAGATACGAAGAAGCTGACGCAAAAAATCCACCATTTCGCAAGATGCAGTGTAACCACTGCAATGAACCAGCTTGTTTAACCTCTTGTTTCGTCAATGCCTACACAAAAACCAAAGAAGGCGCTGTCATCTACAACGGCAACGTCTGCGTGGGATGTCGTACCTGCATGGTCGCATGTCCATTCAATATGCCGGCATACAGTTATTCCAGCGCCTTTAATCCCCTCGTTAAAAAATGTATTCTTTGTTATGATACTCGCCTGAAATTTGGCAAGCCGCCTGCATGTGTTGAGATCTGCCCCCAGGAAGCGCTTACATTTGGTCTTCGCACTGATTTGATCAAATTGGCTAACGAGCGTATCAGGGAAACACCTGATCGCTATATCGACCATATCTATGGCGATAAAGAGGTCGGTGGTACCAGTTGGCTCTACCTCTCCAAGGCGCCATTTGAGCAGATCGGATTCGACACTACCCTTGGCAACGAGCCGATTATCTCGAACGTCAAGGAGTTTCTCGGTATGGTGCCGATGGTGCTTACAATCTGGCCGGCACTGTTTTCAGGGATTCACCTCCTCGCCACACGCAACAAGGACCACGGTGATGATCACCATAACCATTCTGAGCAGGAGGATGGCAAGAAATGAAAAAATTGATCGCAAACGGAGCAATAACCGTAGATTCCATGCAGAAGGCTCCTGGCCGCAATTGGACCATCATGGAGAAGCTTTTTCTCGGCCTGACACCTCAGCAATACATTGCTCAGGCCATACGTAACCCTTTCAACTGGATTTTTGGTCTTATCTTTGTGATAGGAATACCGATGATTCTTGGCCGCTTTGTATTCGGGCTTTCCTGGGTCACGCACAGCTCCAATGACTATGCATGGGGATTGTTCCTTGGCTTTGGTCTTTTTGGCATGGTTCCTCTCTCGTCCTCAGGATTTCAGCTCGGCACAGCTTGTGAGGTCTTTGGCCGCCACGATCTGGAACCCATTGAGCGCTTGGGACTCCTTAACGGCCTTTTGGGGTATTTATTTGCCGTTATTTTTCTTCTGTGCGACCTTGGTCAGCCATGGCGTTTGCCCTATCCGATGGTAGTTTCATTCGGCCCGGCAGCAGTCCTCTTTCTGGTCGCCTGGCATGTTGCCACATATCTTTCAGTGCAGATCGCCGAGGTTTCCACCGCATTTTTTGAGTGGATCGGCTTTCCTGCCGGCAAACGTGCTATAAAGCGAATCACCCTGGGACTCACAGTATCGGGGATCATTCTCTCGACTCTGCATCAAGGCGCACTCGGTGCACTCTTTACCTATGCACCCGGTAAGGTTCACCCTCTCTGGTATTCATCATCTTTCCAGTGGCTGCACTTCTTTGTTTCCTCACTTCCTGGCGGACTCTGCATGGTCATCACCGTCAGCACCATTGCCAGCAAGACTATGTCATGGCGATTTGACAATAGATTTAAAGAGAGCCTTGACCGTATCACCATTTCTCTGGCCAAAGGCGCCAGTATGGGCCTTGCAACTTACCTGACCATCAAACTCATCAGTATTGCCCATGATAACAAGTGGAGCTATTTTGCAACCGGTTGGGGTGAGTGGTACATTGTCGAGATGATGATCGGTGTAATCATTCCGATGGCGCTGTTTACATATGCAATCCGTAACAAATATATGGCAATCATCCGCTTCAGCGCCTTTCTGGTTGTAATCGGCATATTCCTGAACAGGCTTAATACAGCCCTCATTACCTTCAACTGGAAGCTGCCCTACAGGGAGATTCCTCACTGGCGTGAATTTGTCATCGCCGTAACTTTGTACGCCATATATATCGTGGTTTATCGCTTCATACTCTACAGGCTTCCAATCTTCTATCAATGGAGAACCCAGGAGGCGGTAGCGCCAGAGTACGCCATGGAAAGAGAAGCGAAAGCCCTGAGATCCACGGAAGCGGTAACACCCTGATGCGATGCATGAACACATTGACGTTCTTGCAAAATCAGTTGCTTTTTTAGTCAAGCAGTATTATAAGAGGTTAATTCCTTATGGAATATCATTAAAACCTTAAAACAGTTGCATTTTCAGACCAGCCATATTATAGGTTTTTAATTCATGTAACTATTTATTACTATGGGGGGCCTGGCCCCCCATGCTGTTATGTATTACTCACAAAGCCCAAAACCTACTGACAGGAGATGACTATGAAACTGCGCTGGATT
>JBGSQD010000139.1:0-45684 GCA_041738275.1 Geobacterales bacterium | reverse complement strand
AATTCCGCCAGGATCATCAACTTGCTGGAATTAATCTCCCCCAAGGCCATTACTTATCGTTGTGATGCTGATAGTTGTGTAGAAAGTAAATGCCCTCATATTTTCAGAGTCCCTATACCGGAAGCAATTACCTGCAAGGAGAATCCATACATGCCCACCCTGATCGAATTGACGGTCCAGATCGTCACGGCCCATGCTGCTGCCTCACCGTTAACCTCGGAAGAGCTTGTAAAGGAGCTGCAAGGTGTTTACAACGCCCTGAAAGGGCTTGAGGGTGCTGCTGACATCGCCACCGAATCTTTAGCCTTCACAGAGTCACCCCAGCTTACGATCAAACAGGCATTCAAGAAAAATGAAGTTATCTGCATGGTCTGCGGCAAGGGAGGGTTCAAGACCCTCAAGAAACATTTGACCGTTGCCCACCAGTTAACCGCAGGACAGTACCGGAAGCAGTATGGCATCAGTTCATCGCAGTCTTTGACCGCCAAGACCTACACGGAGTCTCGAAGGAAGATGGCGGAAGATCGAGGTCTGACCGATGTTTTGGCCAAGGCGAGGGAGACAAGAGCGGCTAAATTCAAGAAACAGATCGCGGCGCTGCCTGCCGTAAGAGTCAAGCCGTCAGTGCCGGCCATAAAAACCAAGGCCGAACTGCCTGCGGTAAAGGTGAAAGCAGCTGTTCCGGCAAAAATTGAAAAAACCAAGGGTGTACCTTCAACATCCAAGAAGGGCTCACCTGCGAAAAAACAGCCTGCGGCCAAGAAGTAATTCCAACATGACTACTTTTTTCCACAGGTTATCGTTCAAACAAACCATAGTTATGGAGAAATAATGAATCAGGTTGCCAAAAACACCGTCGTCACCCTCAACTATAAGCTTACCGACCCGGACGGGAACCTGCTCGATGACGGTTCAGAGCAGATTGTTTATCTTCAAGGCGGCTATGATGGCATATTTAACGCTATCGAAGAAGCTTTGGCGGGTAAATCCGTCGGAGATTCGGTGAAGATAAAGATGCAGCCGAGCGAGGCTTTCGGTGAATACGATCCGAATCTTATCCAGATAGAGCCCCTAAAGAACCTTCCCGATCCACTTTCTGTAGGAATGATGATTGAAGGGGTGACGGCAGAAGAGGCGGACGGAAATTCATTATTTTACACGGTAACCGAAATTGCCGACGGTAAAGCCGTACTTGACGGCAACCATCCGCTTGCAGGCATTGCGCTGGTGTTCAACTGCACGGTTGCGGCAATACGCACGGCAAGTGCCGAGGAGATTGCCGCCCGACATCCGCTTTGATAAAAAGCCCGAGAATTGTCGAGCAATTATCTGTCGGGGTGTCCGTTTAGGTTGACTTATGAGTCAATATCATAGTACAAGTGGTGATACATTTTGAAGCCAAATTTAGCAGCACAAGAGAGATTTGAGGGAAAGAGTATCGGTAACTAATGTTGACAATGGAAGGGTGGCCGAGTGGTTTAAGGCAGCGGTCTTGAAAACCGCCGTAGTTAATAGCTACCGTGAGTTCGAATCTCACCTCTTCCGCCATTAAAAAACAGGCGGTTAGCTCAATTGAGCTGGCCGCTTTTTTTATTGCACAAATAGGTAATGGGACACTAATTAACAACAAACGACGCGCCAGGGCCAGTGAATACAGCGACACTATAGAATTTGCACATGAACGGACTGGATTTTTCCACAAGTGATTAATTTAATATATTAATATACCTTATATAAGGCATGGTACTGAGTATATGCGGTTAATAAAACACTGAAATATGGCTTGGTTGATTTTTATCCTGCTGTTTCAGTAAGTTAAACGATTAGATTTAATGGCACTGTATGTGCATCGTAGCAAAACCAGATTCGCTAAATTATTTGGAGGTATTACCTATGAAAAAAGTTCTTTCCACAATCGTTGCTGCGCTAGTTGCTATGTCTTTCACTGCTGTAGTCTTTGCTTCTGAGACCGTCAAAACTGACGTTAAGACAGAAACAACCACTACCAGCCCAGCAGGCGAAGTTAAGGTAGAGAAAAAAGAAGTTAAAAAAGTCAAGAAAGTTAAAAAAGCAAAGAAAGCTAAAAAAGAAGCAGCTCCTAAAGCAGAAACGACTACAACTACAACTACAACCACTCCTGCTGCTAAATAAATATTTTTTCAATATGTGCAAAAAGGCTGCATCTTTGGATGTGGCCTTTTTTTTATGCTTAATCAAAAGGTCAATAGCAGAAATAGTAATACCATCCGAAAAATTGGGCTAGCCGCTATTTTATAACCACTTCCAACTCGCCTAGATTTGTGTATGCCGGTTTTTTTTGAAACGAGTATAATACAAAAAGAAGAGTATATTTATATCAAACGGATGTAAGCAAAATGACCGGATTATTCGGGAGAGGGAAGGAGTCGGAAATGTACGATGTAACTAGACATGGACTGAGAGTTTCTTGTTCTGACAAATGTCTTCTTGTTTACGATGGCAAAAACTACCCCTGTATACTGGAAAACATCTCTGTTTCCGGTGCATTGTTAATTTGCACCGACCCATTCCCCAGACGCATGAATGCAGGGGAGACCTGCGGCTTGTTGCTCTGCAGCGACCCGACGGTATGCCCCGGCGAGAATAAGAGCAAGGTTGCTCGACACGATGCTGCAAAGATTGCCCTGCAGTTTTTCTAAAACCGGGTCAACCGGCAATCCTGGCGATCAAGCCTTTTCCTTGCCACCTTCTTTAAAATCACACCCTTCTTTGGGGCATTTGAGGAATTCTCCCTCACGCTTGAGAACCTTTTTGACCAGCAATGGAAAACCGCATTTGGGGCAGGCGCGCTCCACCGGCAGATCCCATAGGGCAAACTTGCACTGGGGATAGCGGTTACAGGAGTAAAACATCTTGCCGTAGCGGGATTTTTTCTCGGTCAGTTCACCCTCTTTGCATTCCGGGCAGACCACTCCGGTCCCCCGTGGTTTCACCAGGGGCTGGATATTTTTGCAGGCAGGATAGCCCGAGCAGGCCAGATACTTGCCGAAGCGGCCGTCCTTGATCAGCATGGCAGCCCCGCATTTTTCACATTTTTCATCCGAGATCACTGGTTCGCTTGCTTCGGCATCTTTGTCGCCATCAACATTGCGGGTATATTTACACCCTTCCTTGAAACCGGAACAGGCGATGAATTTTCCTCGCTTGCCCAGCTTGACAACCAATGGCTGACCGCACTCCGGGCATTTTTCATCCGTTGCCTCGGTCGTCAGGTCTGATTTCTGGACCTCGCCATCCTTTTGCTTGAGCAACGCAACAAATGGTTCCCAGAATTTTTTCAGGAGTGGTTTCCACTGAATTTCACCACGGGAAACCTGATCAAGTTCTTCTTCCAGGCCGGCCGTGAAATTGTAATCCACATACTGTGAGAAGTGGGCTACCAGCAGATCGCTGACCACCATGCCCACGTCTTCGGGAAAGAAGCGTTTCTTGTCCAGACGGGCGTATTTGCGTTCCACCAGGGTATTCATGATGGAGGCGTAGGTGGAAGGACGGCCGATGCCGTACTCTTCCAGGGTCTTGACCAGGGTGGCCTCGGTGTAGCGGGGCGGCGGCTGGGTGAAGTGCTGTTCAGGGAGGATCTCATGCATCTTCAGCGCTGCTCCTTCATTCATGGCAGGCAACAGGCCCTCTTTTTCCTCATCCTGGTCATCCAGCCCTTCTATATAAAGCTTCATGAAGCCTGGGAAGCGGATGACCGTGCCTGCTGCCCGCAGGCCGCATCGCTTTGCACCTGAGAACGGCCCGGTGGAGATATCGCTCGCCAGGTCGGCGCTGATATCAACCGAGGTCTGGTCCAGCAAAGCCTCTGCCATCTGGCAGGCCACGGTGCGTTTCCAGATCAGTTCATAAAGTTTATATAGATCAGGGGTAAGATACTTCTTCATCTCCATGGGTGTTTTGGAGATATAGGTCGGACGGACCGCCTCATGGGCTTCCTGGGCATTCTTGGTTTTTGTCTTGAATATTCGCGGCTTGGCCAGTGCATACTCCTTGCCGTAGGCCGCTGAGATGACATCATGAGCCTCGGTAAGCGCCTGGGTCGAGAGATTGACACTGTCGGTACGCATGTAGGTGATCAGACCTACCGTACCCTCTGCGCCGATATCGATGCCTTCATACAGTTTCTGGGCTGTGGACATGGTTTTCTTGGCTGAAAAACCGAGCTTGCGGGAAGCTTCCTGCTGCAGGGTAGAGGTGGTGAATGGCGGCGACGGGTTGCGTTTTTTCTCCGTCTTGGTAACCTTGGCTACCTGGTAGGTCCCTGATTGGAGGGCAGCCTTCAGCCCGTCAGCAATCTCCTTGCCGGGGATGTCAAATTTACCCAGCCTTTTGCCTCCAACCTCAACCAATCCGGCCTTGAACTCCTGCCCCGGTGCAACGCCAAGCCTGGCAGCTATGGTCCAATACTCCTGTTCAATAAAAGCCTGAATCTCCTTTTCCCGCTCACACACCAGACGCAGTGCTACCGACTGGACGCGGCCGGCCGACAGGCCATAGCGAATCTTCTTCCAGAGAAATGGTGACAGGTTGAAACCCACCAGGTAGTCCAGCACCGAACGTGCCTGCTGGGCGTCAACCAACTCCCCGGCAATGTCACGGGGATTCTGGACCGCGTGGATGATGGCATCTTTCGTGATTTCATGAAACACGACGCGCTGGATCTCGATACCGGGCTTCTTTTTATCCAAACCCAGGGCCGCCAGCAGATGCCAGGATATGGCCTCTCCCTCGCGGTCGGGGTCAGTTGCCAGCAGCAGCCGGTCGGCATCTTTCAGTGCCTTCTTGATGGCGTCGATATGCTTCTTGCTCTCAGGCAGGACATGGTACTTGGGCTCGAAATCCTTTTCGATATCCACCGAGCCCTGTTTGCTGGGCAGTGCGCGGACATGACCGAAAGAGGCCAGCACCTTGTAGTCCGGGCCAAGGAATTTCTCTATGGTTTTCGCCTTGGCAGGCGATTCGACGATAACTAGATTCTGCGGCATATGTTGTATTATCCTTGCTCGTTTATTTATTATCCGGCTGCTGCGTAATGAGTGCCGGGAAGTGGCGTAACCGCACCCTTGAGTTCAAGGTGAAGTAACATAGAGGAAACCTCACCGGCTGTCAATTCAGTTTGGTTGATGATGTCGTCGATATGCAGGGGCGATCGTGCCAGCAGCTCATATATGGCGGCCTCTTTCGGTGTCAGCGCAAAGTTGCGGGGAGGGTTTTCAACGCTATCACTCGATGCAGTCGCCCGGTTTCCCGGCAGCTCTTCAAGAATGTCTTCGACACAGTCCACCAGCTTCGCCCCCTGCTTGATCAGTCGGTTGCTGCCCCGGCTGGCGGCGAAAGAGATATTGCCGGGAACAGCAAAAACATCGCGCCCTTGCTCCAGGGCATACTGGGCGGTAATGAGTGAGCCGCTGTTTTCAGCAGCCTCCACCACCAGCACCCCTCGCGAAAGGCCACTGATTATGCGGTTACGACGGGGAAAATTTTCCGCCAGCGGCAGTGTACCCAAAGGAAACTCGGACAGCAGGCACCCCTTCTCGACCATCTCATCGTAAAGCTTGCGGTTTTCAGGGGGGTATACCTTGTCGATACCACAACCAAGCACCCCTGTTGTCCTCCCTCCTGCCAGCAACGCCCCCTTGTGAGCCGCCGTATCCACCCCGCGGGCCATGCCGGACACCACAACTATGCCATTGCGGGCCAATCCTTCGGCCATGCGCCCCGCTGTCAGCAGGCCATATGATGTTGCCTTACGAGAACCAACAATGGCTATGGCTGCCGGACAGAAGCTCAAATCACCCCGTACATAAAGAAATGGGGGTGGATCAGGTATCTCGAACAGGGACTTGGGGTAGTCGGCTGAGGTGAATGTCATCAGCCTTGCCTCGCTGGCACGAAGCCTCCGGCATTCCTCCTCGGAGAAGCGCTGCCAGGTGCCGGCCCTGATGCTGTCGATAACAGCCGGGCTCAAACCTCTGACAGCAGCCAGTTCATCCGGGTACGCCGACAGTGCCGCCTGTGGGGTGTCAAAGTGTTCCAAAAGGCGTCGGAAGGTGACGTTACCGATGCCGGCCACTGCCTTGAGGCCGATCCAGTAGAATTCTTCACTATTATCATTGAATAAAAGCATGGGAGTCCAGTTACGACTGTTGCAAAATGCTCAATGAAACAGGCCTGTTGAAAAAAAAGACCGGCTCGCGGGGCCGGTCCGGGACTGCTAACAGAAACCGCTACTTTGTGTGACTGATGAGCTCGTCACCCTTGTAGATGGCATCGATACTCTTGACAACCAGGGCCGCCGCCGTCCTCTTGCCGGTCTCCAGGATCACTATCGCCCCTACCAGCTCCTGGGGCAGCCGGTCGATCCGCCCCTGCACATAACGCTGATCAATGGTCACATCGCGGACGACATACAGCATGTTGCCTGGCTCGGCTCCATGAGAGCTCCCCAGGTCTATATAGACGATATCACCAGCGGCAATGATGTTGGTGCCGCTGTAGCTTTCAATTATATAGCCCTTCAGCTCACGGTCGGACATCTTGAGTGCAACCTCATGACGCTTGTTGTCGCGGTATGGCATCAAGAATGAACCGGGAGAAATCTCCTGATACGATTTGGTGACAATGGCACGTGATGCCTTCTGTTCCACATCCGTCAGCTGCAGAGTGCCCAGCGGAACAACCTTGTTTCCCATGATCTCATTGGTCACAGGATGACTGACTGCAGCTTCCTTGCGGTAGATGGAGAACTTTTCTCCGCCTTTGGCTCCCTGGCGCGCGCCGATATCGGTAAAGACAATATCATCGTCTCCCGCCATAATCCGTTCATGATGGACACCGACAACATATCCGGTTGGGACGAGGTCCGTCTCCATGAGGAAACCCTCGTTGCCACGAACCGTAAAGATTTTTTCCTCGGCCACTTCCTGAGAAATATCCGTGGCTTTATCGGTCAGTGAGGCCTTCGGACCTCCAGCAGTTTGCCCCCTGGGCACGAACTCGAGGCGGTCGGAAAAAGCCCGCACCTCCTGCCCCGGGTAGATGAAATGCGGGTTGGTGATCTGGCGGTTCTTCGACCACATATCGGGCCAGTAGTGGGGGTCTTTCAGAAACTGCTCGGACAGGCCCCAGAGGGTATCACCTTTCTTAACAACATAGATGGTCGGCTCTTCCTGTTCCGCTGCCGTAACCAGGCAGGGAGTGACGAACACCAGTACCAACAGCAGTGCGATCAATCTGATTTTCATAAGCACCTCAAAGATTACAGCATAATGAAAAACGTGCTCTGTTAAATTCCCTGGATACAACTAATTGGCGGTCAAGCGTTCCCGAGCCTTGGCAGCAGCCGGACTGCCCGGATATGCTTTTATCAGGTTCTCAAATGTGGCCATGGCCTTATCCTTCTCGCCCATGGCAGACAATACGTACCCAAGCTTCAAAAGTGCGTCGGGAGCCTTGTTGCTTTTGGGATAGGTATCCACCACTTTCTGAAAGGCCTCCTGTGCCTTGGCAAGGTCGGACTGGGTATAATGACACTCGCCGATCCAGTAGAAGGCATTGGCAGCATAATCGCTCTGGGGATTGTTCTTGAGAAATGTCCCGAATGCCCCGATAGCGGCGTTGAAGTTGTTGGCACTGTATAAACCGAACGCCTTGACATACTCAGCCGGCGGGCCGCTATCCTTGCCCCTGGGAGCAACTTCCGGATTAACAAGCTCGATCTTTGGCGTTGCGGTCTGCTGGGCCAGCATTGCCAGCCGGGCCTTTAGTTCTTCCTGGGCGATCCGAAGCTCCTGGTTGGAGTCTTGAAGCTGCTTGAGCTGGACAGCAGAGGCCCTGGCCAGGTCATCTTGATCCTGTATCCGGGCAAACAGCTCGTTTATGCGCTGTTCACCCTTTTTGTCGTTCTGGAGCAGATGCTCAATCTTGGCCTCTGCTTCGGACTGACGCTTGAGCATGAGATCATTACCGGCACAACCGGTCAGCGCGAGAACCGCTATGACACATGCCGTCCACCTGATACCGGATGGCATAATTCCTCCATTTAACGGATGTTTTTCATAATTAAAGCGATATTCGGGAGTTTGTCAAGCGAAAGCTTTATCTACGTTGTATCAGGTTTCAGTTTAAATGGGGGGGATAATGTGTTAGCATTTCCCTCCACACCCGCCGCTAACCATCTTGACCGGAATATCCCGTGAAAATGCCTGAACTGCTGGCCCCTGCCGGCAACATGGAAAAACTGAAAACCGCCATCCACTATGGCGCCGACGCTGTTTATCTGGGTGGCACATCCTTTGGCCTGCGCAACCTTGCGGACAACTTTACCCTGCCGGAGATGGCCACGGCCCTGGACTACTGCCATAGCCACAAGGTCAAGGCCTACCTGACCGTTAACAGCTATCCCCACAATGATGCACTGGAGCAGTTGGAGCAGTTCCTCGGGGAGATTGCAGAGCTTCCCTTTGACGCCTACATCGTGGCCGACCCCGGCGTCATCGATCTGGTGCGCGAGATCTCGCCCCAGAGGGAATTGCACCTCTCCACCCAGGCCAATACCATCAATTGGCGCAGCGCCAGCTTCTGGCAAAAACAGGGTATCCGGAGGGTCAACCTGGCCCGGGAGACCACCCTGGACGCCATTGCCGAGACCTTTGCCCGCACTGCCATGGAGGTGGAGGTCTTTGTCCACGGCGCGCTATGCATCTCCTACTCGGGACGCTGCCTGCTTTCCAGCGCCATGGCCGGACGTGACGCCAACCAGGGGGAATGCGCCCACCCTTGCCGCTGGAACTACCACCTGGTGGAAGAGAAGCGCCCCGGAGAATACTACCCGGTAATGGAGGATGCAGGCGGCACCTTTATCTTCAATTCCCGCGATCTATGCCTCCTGGAGCACCTGCCGGCAATTATCTCCAGTGGCGCCGGCTCACTCAAGATCGAGGGGCGCATGAAGGGGATCAACTATGTGGCCTCTGTGCTGCGGATCTACCGCCAGGCCCTGGACGAGTATGCGGCCGACCCGGCCAGTTATTGTTGCCGGCCTGAATGGCTGGAGGAATTGGCCAAGCTCAGCCACCGTGGTTACACGACCGGATTCCTGTTCGGAGAACCCCGTGACGTTGGGCAGGAGTACCACTCGGCCTACATCCGCAGCCACGAGTTCGTAGGCATGGTGGAGGAACTGCGTAGCGATGGCAATGTGGTCATCGGGGTTCGCAACCGTATCCGGAGCGGGGACGAACTGGAGTTCATAGGCCCGGGCATGCGCTCAGACCGCCTGCGCATCGACAGGCTGCAACTGCTGGACCAGGCAGGGAACACCAGCGATTCGGATGTCGCCAACCCCAATCAACTCATCCTCATGCAGCCGCCCTTCAAAGTGGCGCCCTTTGACCTGATTCGCCGGGAAAAAGGCTAAAGAATCCATGAAGGATTTCAAGTCCTATGCTCGCAGGAGCGGGAATGGCTGGCTGCGGGACCTGTTGTCCCTGGTTGTCATCTTTTGTATCCCCTTCCTGCAGTATCTGGGCCGGCTGCCGTTGATCGATCCGGACGAGGGACGCTACGCCGAGATTCCCCGCGAGATGCTGGAGCGTGGCGATCTGATTACCCCCACCCTCAACTATGTCAAATACCTTGAAAAACCGCCCCTGCTTTACTGGCTTAATGCAGCTTCCATAAAGATCTTCGGCACTTCGGAGTTCGCCGGCCGCCTGCCTTCTGCCCTCTGCGGTCTGGCCACTGTTCTGGCAACCTACCTGATCGCCAGAAGACTTTACGACCGTCGGACAGCACTAATTTCCGCCATCATCCTGGGCACCTCGGCCGGCTTCGTCCTCCAGTCGCGCATCATCCTGACCGACATGCTGCTGACCTTCTGCCTGACCACAGCGCTGGGGGCCTTCATCGTTGCGGCACAACAAGAACGTCGACGTGGCAGCGTACTCCCCTGGTATCTGTTCTACCTCTTCTGCGCACTGGCGGTGCTGGCCAAGGGATTGATCGGCATCGTCTTCCCGGCAGGAATCATCTTTCTTTACCTGATGCTGAACAGGCGCTGGAAACTGCTGGCCGAGATGCGACTTGGCACCGGGCTGCTGCTGTTCCTGGCAGTTACTGTCCCCTGGTTTGTGGCGGTATCGCTCAGAAACCCGGAATTTATCAATTTTTTCTTCATCTACGAGCATTTTGAACGGTTCACCAGCACAGTGCACGACCGCTACCAGCCGGTCTGGTTCTTCCTGCCGGTCCTATTGGGGACCATGCTGCCATGGTCGTTCTTTATCCCAGGTGCCCTGAGCAGTGCCTGGCGAGAGCGCCGCCACGAAAACGGCAGTCCGGGGCTTTACCTGTTAATCTGGATTATCGTTATTTTCCTGTTCTTCTCCAAATCAGGTTCCAAGCTGGTACCCTACATACTGCCGATCTTCCCGCCTCTGGCCATTCTAATCGGCCACCGCATCTGCGGCCTGATGGAAGGGCGCGGCAGAGAACTGAAAACGGCAGCTGTTCTGCTGGGTACAACCCTGACCATCCTGGGTGCGGCGGGCTTGGGGTATTCCCGCCTGCCCCAGGCAGCCGCACTGCTGACCGACATCGCACCCCGACTGGCAGCCCCGTTACACCAGTTTGTAACCCACGCGCCGCAGGTTTCCACTGCTGCCTGTATCTTTATCGGACTGCTGTTTCTGCTGCAGGGTGTCGGTATACTGGCCTCTATCGACCGCAGGCCTGTCAGGATGTTAACAATTATCTGCGTATGTTCCTTTATGCTTGAAATCCTTATCCCCAGGCTGATAATGGATACCATTGCCCAATCGGAATCACCCAGACAACTTGCCTTGAAGGCACGGTCCCTGGCCGGACCGGATACCCGCATCGTCACCTTCGGTCCGATGCAGGCTGTTTCCTGGTATATTGGCAGGCGGGTCATGGTCACCGGCAAGACCGACGAACTGGAGTTCGGCCGCAGGCAGGGGGATCAATCGGCCTGGTTTCCCGACCAACAGACCTTGCTCAAACTGTGGAACAGTGAAGACCATGTACTGATATTTCTCAGAAAGAAAGAACTCGAAGAACTGTTGCCGGGGCTGTTCACCACCCCGATCATGCAGGGGAGATCCGGGAATAATCTGCTGATCAGCAACCGCTAGATACCGGCATATCCACAGGGGCAATCGCCAAACCAAGGAGCTGAAAACATGCGCTCAACCTTTCTCCCATTCTCCACCCCGACTATAGAAGATGCCGAGATCAATGAGGTCGTTGATTCCCTTCGATCAGGATGGATCACCACCGGCCCCAAGGTGAAGCGTTTCGCGGAGGACTTCAAGGCCTATGTCGGCGCGCCCTATGCCGTGCCGCTGACCTCGGCCACCGCCGGACTGCACCTGACGCTGCTGGCCCTCAGGGTCAGCGAGGGGGACGAGATCATCACCACCCCCATGACCTTTGCCTCGACCGTCAGCATGATCATCCTGTGCGGCGGTACGCCGGTTCTGGCCGATATCGAATCCGGCACCCTCAACATAAACGTCGATGAAGTCCGCAAGAAGATCACGCCGCGCACCAGGGCTGTGATCCCGGTGCACTTCGCCGGTCAGGCCTGCGATATGGAGCCGCTCCTTGCCCTGGCCAAGGAGCATGGACTGACGGTGATCGAGGATGCGGCCCATGCAGTCGGCACAGAGTACAAGGGCAAAAAGATCGGTTCCCTTGATACAATCTCGATCTTCTCCTTCCACCCCAACAAGAACATCACCACCGGCGAGGGAGGGATGGTCTGCACATCGGACGAAAACCTGGCCGAAGAGATCTCGCTGATGAAGTTCCACGGCATGAGCCGCGAGGCGTGGAAACGTTTTTCCACCAGCGGCAGCCCCAATTACGACATCCTTCTGCCCGGCTTCAAGTACAACATGATGGATATCCAGGCTGCCATCGGCATCCACCAGTTGCCCAAACTGGACGGCTTCATTGACAAACGGTGCGCGATTGCCGAATTCTACAACCGGGAACTAGCCGATGTGGTAGAGTTGTCCCTTCCTGCTTACGCTCCTTACGACCAGCGCCATGCCTGGCACCTCTACACGCCGCTGGTGAGGATCGAACAGATGAACATTGACCGCGACCGGTTCATGGAGGAGCTGAAAAATCGCAACATCGGCTCCGGCCTGCACTACAAGGCGATCCACCACCATGCCTGGTACCGGGAGCATATGGGGATTGCCGACAGCGACCTGCCCAATGCCAGCTACGCCTCGGAGCGGATACTCTCCCTGCCGCTCTTCCCGAAGATGACCATGGAAGATGCCGTTGATGTTGTTGGGGCGATCAAACTCGTCATTGCAAAACACAGACTATAATCGGAGTACATGAATGAGCACTGCTGAACTGCGCAAACTTCCCCCCCAGAGCCTGGAAGCCGAGATGTCCATCCTGGGCGGAATCCTGATCGACAACGACGCCATCAACCGGGTGCTGGAGGTTCTTACAGCCGAGGACTTCTACCGGGAAAGCCACCGCAAGATCTTCCAGGCCATGATGCGCCTCTCGGACCTGCGCGAGCCGTGCGACCTGATCACCTTGAGCACCATGCTCAAAAAGCAGGCGGAACTGGAAGAGGTGGGCGGGGCATCCTACCTGGCCACCCTGGTGGACTATGTCCCAACGGCGGCCAACATCTCCTATTACTGCAAGATCGTGAAGGAAAAATCCATCAACCGCCGCTTGATCAGTGTGGCTACCGAGATTGTCACCCTGGGATACGATGAGCAATCCGATGTCAACGACCTGCTGGACATGGCCCAGAAGAACATCTACGAGATCTCCGAAAACAAGCTGCGCCCACAGTACGTGCCGGTGCAGGCGGTCCTCAAGGAGGCCTTCACCATCCTGAAAACCCTTCACGATCGCAAGGAGCATGTTACCGGCACCCCCACCGGCTATGTGGATCTGGATCACATGACCGCCGGATTCCAGCCGGGTGACCTGGTCATCATCGCCGCCCGCCCCTCCATGGGCAAGACCACCCTGGCGCTGAACATCGCCGAGTATGCCAGCGCCGATCCTCACAACAAGAAGAAGGTCGCCTCGGTGATCTTCTCCCTGGAGATGGGCAAGGAGCAGCTGGTGATGCGCTTTCTCGCCTCCATCGCCAAGGTCGATTTCGGCCGGATGCGCACCGGCCACTTCCTGGACTCGGACTGGCCCCGCTTGACCCGAGCCGCCGGCATCCTGCACGACTCGAAGATTTTCATCGACGATTCCCCCGCCATCAGCGTGCTGGAATTGCGTTCCAAGGCCCGCCGTCTGAAAAGCGAACACGATATCGGCCTGATCATAGTTGACTACCTGCAGCTCATGCGGGGCGGACCCAACCCCGAGTCCCGCCAACAGGAGATCTCCGACATTTCCCGCTCGCTCAAGGCATTGGCCAAGGAGCTGGGTGTGCCGGTGATTGCCCTCTCCCAGCTCAACCGGGAGCTGGAAAAACGGGCGGACAAACGCCCCATGATGAGCGACCTGCGCGAATCAGGAGCCATCGAGCAGGATGCCGACGTGATCATGTTCGTCTACCGGGAGGCGGTCTACTGCGAACATTGCCGCAAGCGTGACGGAAGCTGCACGCAGAATCACGACCGCAATGCCGAACTCATCATCGGCAAGCAACGTAATGGAGCTATCGGCACGGTCAACCTGGCCTTCTTCGGCGAGCATACCCGTTTCGAAAACCTGAGCGAGCGCAGCGACGTGTAGCAACGCAACGAGAAGGCATCTGCGGCAATTCCGGTTGACGCTGTTGCGGCACCCAAGTAAAATATCACCACTTTTGATTTCCGGAGGACGCCCATGTCCGAACTGTTACGCAAAGGATCCCTGGGGGATATTCTCTTCACCTCGCAGATCATCACCAAGTCCGACATCCACGCGGCCCTGGAGGAGCAGAAACGTTCCGGGCAACGCTTTGGCGAGGCTCTGGTCAGTCTGGGAATCGTCACCCAGGAGGATATCGACTGGGCCCTTTCCAATCAGCTGGACATCCCCTACATCCGCCTGAAAAAGGAGATGATCGACCCGGAGGCCATCCGCCTCATCCCGGCCCGTCTGGCACGCACCTACAATTTCATCCCCCTGATCCGTGCTGCCGGCGAGCTGAGCATCGCCATAGCCGACCCGCTCAACCGTCCGGCAATCGAGGCGATCGAAAGCCAGACCGGATTGAGTGTCAATATCTCCGTCGCCCTGATCCGGGAAATCCGGGAAATGATCGACCAGTGCTATGGCGAGGACGAGCACGACAGCATGGGTTTTGCATCAGCAGCCTTCTCCGGGAAGGTCCTCGAAACCATCAACGCCGATCTGTCCGGTGGCAAACTGCTCGACTACCTGCTGATCTTCATCATCCAGAACCGGCTTTCCTCCCTGTCGCTACAGCCATACGGCGATGTGGTGACGATCTGCTGCAAACGGAGCGGCATGGTCAAGACCGTCGGCACCCTGGCCCCCAACCACTATCCGGAGTTCACACTACGCCTGCGCAAGGCAACCGACACAGCCCAATCTTCCAACCTGGCCTCCAGCGGGGTACTTACCTTCTCCTACCGTTCTCAACCGGTGGCGTTCCAGGTGGCCACCATGCAGGGACTTGGCGGAGATTATATTACCATTCGGCTCCATATCACCTCACACGTTCCCCAGCGCCTGAACGAACTGCACCTGCCCGAGGCCCAGGAAACGGCCTTTGCCCACATGGCCCGGGCCAAACAGGGAATTACCTTCTTTGCCTCCCGGAACATCCAGGAACGCTGCCGCTTCATGGACCTGATGCTGGAAGAGGCAGACACGTCCGGCAAACAGGTCATCATACTTGGTGAAGGTCCAGGCAGGGGGAGCAAACATTTCCCGCGCATCCCCCTGCCACAGTCCGAAGCGGATCGCGCCCGCCTGATCATGGATACCCTCGATCACGACCCGGACATCCTGGTCATCGAGGACGCTACAGAGGGGATGCCGTTCACCGCAGCATGCCGCGCCGCCATGAGGGGAAAACTGGTGCTTGCCGGGCTCGAGATTCGCGGCACCCGCAACGTCCTGCGGCACCTGCTGCTTTACCAGCAGAAAAATTACTTCCTTCCGGTCTTTGTCAACGGGCTGATCTCCTTCAAGGGGATCCAGATCCTCTGCCCGGACTGCCGGGTGAGCTATCTCCCGCCTCGGGAGGAGATGACCGCCATGAACCTGGAGCAGCCGCCACCGGACTTTTTCCGGTCAAAGGGTTGCGACAACTGCGGCCAGAGCGGCTTCCAGGAACGTCGCTTCCTGCTGGATGCGCTGGTATTCGGAGATGAGTTTCTGAGGATCTTCGAACAGTCCAGCGATGTGGCGGCACTGGATAACTATCTGAAATTGATCGGCTACCATGGAATAGAGCAGGAGGGATTGGCTCTGCTGAATAGCGGGGATGTTTCACCGGAAGAGTACATCGCCTCGGTGATACTGTAATATATGTTGTCTAAGTCCAATTTCAGATCAAGGATGATATCAAGGCGGCGAGGATTGAGGCTGCGAGGCGTACATGGCAGTACGTTGAGCAGCCGAAGACGAGCCAACGAAGATAGGGCTTGATATGGAATTGGTATAAGTCTACTTTTGGAGTCACGCCATGGCACGCATAGACGCACTATTTAATATGATGAATGAACAGGGGGCATCAGACCTGCACCTGTCCACAGGCAATCCACCCATCTTCCGTCAGCGGGGTGAAATGGTACGCCTCAATTTCAAGACCCTGGCACACGATGAACTGAAAGCGATTCTGTTCGAGATACTCAGCGAAAAACAGAAGGCACACTTTGAAGAAACCAAGGATCTGGATTTTGCGTATGAGGTGCCGGGATTGGCGCGTTTTCGCGGGAACATCATGATGCAGTACCGGGGGATTGCGGCCGTGTTCCGCATTATCCCCTCCAAGATTCTTTCCGCGGACGAGTTGGGACTGCCGGAAGGGGTGCGCCGCATGACCAACTTCAAGAAGGGGATGGTGCTGGTCACCGGGCCGACCGGATCGGGCAAATCAACGACTTTGGCCGGCATGATCGATCTGATCAACTCCACCCGCAAGGAACATATCCTGACCTTTGAAGATCCGCTCGAATTTATCCATGAAAACAAGATGTCGCTCTTGAATCAGCGGCAGATCGGCGAGCACACCGAGAGCTTTGCCTCGGCCCTGCGCGCGGCGTTGCGAGAAGATCCGGATGTCATCCTGGTGGGTGAAATGCGCGACCTGACAACCATTCAGCTCGCCATGAGCGCTGCGGAGACCGGGCATCTGGTCTTTGGAACCCTGCACACCAGCACTGCCGCCAAGACGGTCGACCGTATCATTGACGTTTTTCCGACTGACCAGCAGGAGCAGGTTCGGGCCATGCTGTCCGAGTCGCTGAAGGGGGTAGTCTGCCAGCAGCTGTTAAAAACCGCCGAAGGAAAGGGTCGCGTTGCCGCGCTGGAAATCATGCTCGGCACCCCGGCTATCGGCAACCTGATTCGCGAAGGGAAAACCTTCCAGATCCCCTCCATCATGCAGACCGCCAAGAAGGATGGCATGCAGCTGATGGACCAGCATCTGCTGGACCTGCTCAAGACCAAGAAGATCAACCCGGAAGAGGCCTACCGATGCGCTGTTGACAAGAAACAGTTTGAGCAGTACCTGACCCCTGCTTGAAAGAGATCGGCGATTGACGGGTTCGGTTTCTAATCACTCCAGCCGAGAAACCCTGCTGCGGTTGATCCAGTCCGTCCCTAGTCCCAAAGCCGAACCGATCAAGTCTAAACCGATCTCACGCAACGCCGCGACGACGCAACGGAAGGCTGAAACAAAAAGCTTATGGGTTAAACAAGAAAAGGGTTTTCCGGCTTCAAGATTCTCGTCGCGTCGTCGCGTCGTTGCGTGAACAATTGATTGTAATGGTTTTAATAAGGGCGCTGCAATCAGCGCCCTTTCTCCAACTCGTGGCAGAAAATTGTTATTGTATTTACGTAATTGTATGTACATAATGTGGGTGTGGCATGATCTTCGAGTGGGATGAGAACAAGAACAGGGTCAACAAGGTAAAGCACGGAATCGACTTTGAATCAGCAATTACTGTTTTTGACGATCCATTGACCCAGAGCCGGGTTGATGATGATGGTCGTTGGCAGACCATAGGGAATTCCGAAGGTTGCATGTTGTTGCTGTTTGTGGCGCACACCTACCACGAAGCGGATGAAATAGTTGTCAGGATCATATCCGAGGGAAGGGCCAACAAGCATGAAAGGGAGCACTATGAAAAAGGAAGCTTCTGAAAATATAGTCAGGGTCAAAGGGGTCCCAAAACTGACAGAAGCACAGCTTGAAAATCTGAAGCGTCTTGCTGAACGCCCGGATGATGAAATTGATTATTCAGACATCCCGGAAATCACCGACTTCAGCGGCTTTGAGGTGGGCAAGTTCTACCGTCCTGTCAAGGAGGCGGTTACCGTCAGGCTGGATGCGGATGTTGTTCATTGGCTCAAACGTGACGGCAAAGGGTATCAGACGCGGCTCAATGCGATTTTGCGGCGGGAGATGGAGCGGAGTGGGCGGAAGGCGGCTTGATGGAATTAAGTATAGGTCTAATCTTCTTGCCGATGTTCAATCATTTTTCTGCTTGAAGATTCTGGCATCAAGTATTACTATTTAGTGAAAAAGTATTACTTGGTGGGGGGTGTGCCGTGGAAAAGGCATCAAAAGTAACGGTAAAAGGACAGGTTCTGATTCCAGGCGATATCAGGAAGCGGCACCATATCGAGCCCGGCACCGAAGTACGTTTTGTGGAGTACGGCAATGTTGTGTGCATTGTACCGGTTGTAAAGGAGCCGGTTGATGATGCTTATGGCTTTTTACGTGATGGTGGTCCGTCAGTGGCGGAAGAACTGTTGAAGGAACGCCGCAAGGATTTCAGGAATGAATAGCATTCTCTTCGATAGTTTTGCGCTGCTCCGTTTTTTTTACCATGAACCAGGGGCGGAAAAGGTGCGAGAGCTGCTGAACGATGCTGTAAATAACGATGTTCCTCGCCTGATTTCCGCGATCAATGTCGGAGAACTCATCTATATCATCCAACGCAGATCAGGCGAGCAGGCTAAGCTGCAGATGTTTGTAAAACTCAAAAACCTCAACTTCACAATCATTCCCTGTCCCAATGAGCTTATCTTCCGGGCCGCCGAATTGAAGGCGCGCTTTGCCATGTCGTACGCCGACACCTTTGCCGTTGCGTCCGCCATCGAGCATGGGGCGTCGCTTGTAACCGGCGATCCTGAGTTTCGGCAGGTGGAGCATCTCGTAAAAATAGTCTGGGTGTAGACTTCCGTAATTTGATCAGCCGGGGATGTAGAGATCAATCCGTCGGTGTCTTTGCCGGACGCCTATTGGTAGCGCCTTGAATATCCTGGTCTTTCTTCCCGTCCGGTTTTGCTTTAGCCTTGTCGCCTCTTTTCGCACTCTCTCCCGTGACAGCTGTCTCCAGCAGACGCTGGAACAGGGCTGTGCGGTAGCCGGCATGGGCGGCAAGCTCGGCGCGCTGTTTCAGATCCCGTTCCGCTGCCGCCATCCAGGCCGCAACAGTACGTTCAGCCGGACGCTTGTCCGCCAAAAGCGTCAGGGAACCGACTGCCAGCCATTCTGACAGTTCTTCAAAACGCTCCTTGTTGAACCACTCCACTCCACCACTGGTATGAACCATCATAAAATTACCACAGGTGGGCTGGGAAAATACCGTTTTATTCAATTCGCCGGTTTCATCCTTCTTGCCCGCACGGTCTCCACATGTCAACAATGCCCTGAAGAGTAGTACAGCACTATGAACGTCAAAGAACGTTGTCAGGCCGACCGGTATCAGCATGCGCCTCAGCATGCAATCAAGGCCAAAGGGATTCGGATCAATCCCCATCTCGCGTACCAACAACCAGGACAACAGCAATCGAGTACCTGCAACGGAATCCAGAAGCCTGGACAGCCTGGCCTGGAAGGTCCGGGCATCCTTTGAGACAGGTTTCATTGTCAGCACCGAGGCTAGCAAGGCCAGGCGGGCCGGAATTACTTTCAGCGTGGCACCAGATGCAACCGTATCTCCATCGAGTTCAACATTGAGGATCGCCAGGAAACGCTGGGCCTCATGAACAACATTATCCGCGACATCCGATACTGACGACACGACCTTCTCGCCAGACTCCGGCACCAATTCCAGATAGGCCTGGAAAGCCTTGTTCAGAGATGCGTAACGGAGTTGTTTCAACTCATCCTCAAGACTCTCCACGCCCCTGCCGTTCAAGGCCGCACAGAGCTTGCCCCAGTTGCCGTCTTTATCTTCGCTGATCTCGCGAAAGTCCATGAACACATGGAATTGGTACTCGCCCAACTCGGCGTAAAGCCCTTTCTCGCGCATTTCTCGACCATTGCGCAGGTATTCCAGGCCGGAGGTCGCGTCACGGAAGGCATGGAATACCAGGGCGTCATCATTGAGGCTCAGTGCAACACCGAGTGTCGTCCTTTGCAACTCCGTATCACCACTGTCAACCTTTACAGCAAAGGCTGCCGACTCCCTGATCCAGCCGGCGGTGGTGGCGTGACGGTTGTGGTACAGCACCAGCGCCCTCTGTTCACCCACCCTGTTGGAATAGGCAAAGACATTCTCGTCCACGGTACTGCCGGCATGGAAGTCATACAGGACAAAGTTCTCCGACCCTGAAAAAAGCCAGCGAAGACGGAGCAGCGGAAAGATCCACATCTCATGACCCCGCACCAATCCGGCATCCACCGCCTCGTCCCAATAGGCGCGTTTGTATTCCATGCCATACTTTTCGTGATACCCCTCGATCTGTCCATGGCCGAACATGGGCAGGCCAGGCATGGTGGCCAGCAGTACACAGGCGCCAAAATACTTCCCCTGGGTACCGAACTGCTCCACGGCGGTCTTCTCGTCCGGATTGTTCATGAAATTGACAAAGCGCTTGAGCACCTCGGGATTGAACTCCAGTACATTTCTGATGGTCTGGCGGTATTTGGCGTTCTCCTCGGTCTTGAGCATGTTCATGAAGGCACTGTTGTAGACCCGGTGCATCCCCAGCGTCCGTACGAAATAACCCTCCATCAGCCAGAAGGCCTCTGCCAGCAGGAGCGTATCAGGCACTTCGGCGGAAACACGGTCCACGACCTCACGCCAGAACTCCGCCGGGAAGACGGCGTCGAACTCTTCGCGGCTCATGCCATGCTCGGCACGGGACGGGATGCCGCCCCCAAGACCGCGCACCGGGTACCAGAGGCGTTGATAATGTTTCTTGGCCAGGGTCATGGCAGCGTCAAAGCGGATGATCGGGAAATTGCGGGCCACATGCAGGATGGTCTGGATGACCGCTTCGCGCACCTCGGGGATCAGGTAGTTAAGTTGGGCCGTGTCGTTCCAGGGGATGCTGGTCCCGTCATTGCCATGATAGATGTAACGTGTTCTGCCATCGCGGCTGTCATGGTGCTTGAAAACAACCGCAGCATCGCTCTTGGTCCAGTAGCCGTCTTCGATCTGGATGCAGACATCCCTGTCATGGGAAAGATCTTCGCCATTGAACTGATAGGTGGGAAAGGGGGGATAATCAGTCTGGACGAACCAGTGCGGGTGTTGCACAACCCAGCGGGAGTAGATGCCGGTGTGATTTGGGACCATGTCGCTTGCCAGGCGGATTCCGCGTTTGAGTGCCCTTTCCCGCAAGCTGCCCAATGCTGCCCAACCACCCAGGTCGGCGGCGACTTCGTAGTCAAAGAGTGAATAGGCCGATGCAATGGCATCGGGGTTGCCGCACAACTGCTTGATGCGCTGGGAAGCCGGCGAACGCTCCCAGACACCGATCAGCCACAACCCGGTAAAACCTGCTGCAGCCAGGCGGTCCAGTTCAGCGTCAGGCACCTGGTCGAGTCTGACAATTGAATATCCATGCTGCCTGCTCAACTGTTCCAGCCAGACATAGACCATCTTGGCCATCATGACCACGTTGGACATCCAGTCGGCATCAGGGGAGAAATGTTCGTACTCGGGATAATCGTAGCCGGCAAAAACCGAGCTGCCGCCACCACCCACGCCACCCACGCCTCCCACATCGCCGTGCCGTCCATGGCGGCCGAACTCCATTACCGGGGGCGGTCCTGGTTCGCCGGTTCCGCCCCACTCCCGTTCCTCCTCAAGGAGGATATCAAAGGCTATGGTTACCTCTTGCAGCAATTCTGTCGGGAGCAGTACATTCCAGTGATCGCGGATGAAACCAACCTGGCCGGCAAGGGAATCAGGTGAAGCCTTGATGGGTGCACGCAGGGCTTCAACAAGAGTCATATCAAACCCAGACAACAAAGGGCCGCGAGCTAAAGCGGCATCCATTCCGTCCACCAGCTTCCGGTATGGAGAAACCTTTGCAAGCTCGCGGTCATCGAGTATACCCCGGAAGCTGTCGATGGCAGGGTTCCCGGCAGCCGTCCTGAGCAGCAGCAATTCCCTCAGTACTGCCCGCTTGCGCTCAGTGGCCGTGTCACTGCGGCCAAGCCAGCCATCAGGATCAACGACGCCAGCCAGGACAGGCGCCGGCGGAAACAGTTCTACAAAACATGCCAGCACCTTGCCAGCCTCAGCCCCCCCAGGATTCATACCGGTACGAAGGAGGGCATCATAAAGCAGATCGGGTTGTTGGGCCTCAGCCAGCACGTCGATAAGATGGCGATAGATCTTCTGCAGCGTGACATAAAGATTGAGCTGGCCGGCATGAACTGTTGGCTGGCCCGAGGTACGCTGCCGATTCAGCTTCAGTGCAAGTTGGCGATAAAAGATAATATCCGGAATCCCGCGCTCGGTGATGGTACGCGAAAGCGTTCCCAGATCCAGGGAGCGCCAGTGCTGGCCAGTTATCTGAATATCATGGGGAAAGTACGGGGGTGTACTGCTTTTTTCTGTCATATCAGTGTCCAGGCATCGGCGAAAGGGGTACGGCGGCGGACACGGCACGGGCAATCCGTTATTGCCGAACCGATGAACATGTCATAAGAAGTTGCGTTAAAATGTTACCAGTTCTGACTTTACGATGTAAAATTACTGTTGTTTCTTGGCTTTAGCAGCGGGTTTTTTGGTTTTGGAGGTTTTTACGCTCTTTTTACTTTTCTTGCTTTTCTTGGACTTACTTTTTTTGATCTTCTTGCTTTTCTTGGACTTACTTTTTTTAATGATCTTGCGTGGCTCGGGACTGAACTCATCTCGAATATTGTTCAGAAGGACCGAACTCTCCTCCTGGCTGGGATCCGCCTTCTTGGCCATTTCAAGGACATCTTTTGCCTCGCTGAGCCTGCCGGTCTTCATATACAGGCGCCCCAAGGCATTCAGGGAGCGGATATGGTCCGGTTTTAACTCTACTGCTTTTTTATAGCTGCCAATGGCATTATCATATTCCTTCTTGAAATCGTAGATCAGTCCAAGCTTGTAGTGGTTGTTAGGATCATCCGGAAAAAGCTCCACGGCCCCTTTGAGCAGGTCGGAAATTTCGTCATATTGCTTGTTTTTGACATAGATCGAGACCAGTGAATTGCGCGTCTCCATGTCGTCCTTCTGTTGCGCCAGAACCTTTTTATAGTGATCTGCAGCCTTATCATTCATCCCCTTGGATTTGTAAAGAATGCCTATCTCACGGTTGGCATCCACATTATCCGGGTAACGATTCAGTACCGACAGATAGGTGTCAATGGCCAGATTTGCCTCTTTGTTTCGGGCAAAGATCCTTGCCAGCTTGAGCTGAATATCGGGGCTGTCGGGCTTTAATCTGAGAAATTCACTGTACTGTAATACAGCCTGGGGCTGGCTTCCTCGGGCCAGGTAGATATCGGCAAGGCGCAGGCGGGCATCGGCATTATCAGGCTTGGCCTGAATGGCCCGCCGGTATGCTACCGCGGCCTCATCCAGCAAAGACCGTTTTTCATAGAGTATACCAAGATTAAGATAAACATCGCTGTTGGTGCTGTTGAGGTGTGCTGCTTCCCGGTAAGCGGCGATAGCCTCGGTGTCTTTACCTGTCGCGCGATAAAGGTTACCAAGCTTCTCATAGGTGTCAACCAGATCGGGGTGTTCCTTCAGAGAATCCTTCAGGATCTCGATCGCTTTTTCATTATCCGCCGGCAGTTTTGATGCACCGGCAAAAGCCTGGGAAGTAGACGCGACCGGTGCCGTACCCTTCCCTTTGCCGCCCAGCAGGTATTCGTATTCCGCAAGCTTGGCATCGCCCTTTTTCTCGTAGATGCCGGCCTTCATCAGGTGGATCTCCCGATTTTGCGGATTTGCCATCTCAGCCTTTTTCAGCTCATCCAGAGCCTTGTCCAGCTCATTGCGCCCCAGGTGAATCGTCGCAATACCGATATAACCCTTATCGTTATTGGGGTCGGCCGTCAGCGACCTACGATACTCTTCCAGGGCCTTGTCCGGCTGTCCGGTGGCAGTGTAAATTTCTGCCAGGCCGATAAAAATTCCCGGATCATGATTCAGTTCACGAGCAGCCTCGTTGAAGTGGTATATGGCAAGCGGAAAAACCTTGCGCTCTGCCAGGATACGGCCCATGGCCCGGTGATAATGGGGATTGGAAACGGCGGAAAGCCCACGGGCCAACTCCACCGAGGCTTCATCGTTAAGCCCCTTCTGCGCATAGAGCAGTCCCAGGTTGCCGCTGGCCAGGGGAAAGGTACGTTCCAGCTGCAGAGCCTTGCGGTATTCACTTATGGCGCCATCCACATTACCGATTCTCTCAAACTGCAACGCGGTAATATAATGACCGGCAGCGCCATCTGGACAGAGGGACTGTATTCTGGCCTCGGCCTGTCGCTGCTGGGTCTCGTCTTGTTGAGTTTCCAGCTTCTCCACAAGCTCCATGGCTTCCTTGCATGTGTCCTTGCCAAAGCCCCAGCTAAAGCCGGTCAGCAACAGTGCTGCGCACAATAACGCAACATACGTTCGTAATATTTGCATAGATTGGATTCCTTGGAAGGTTCTGTGATGGGGCGGGATTATACATACCATTCTCCAAAATTTCAATTATTTAGGCTAATGTCTTGATTAATTGAATTTTTTTGTGCGATAATGACCACATTGTTTCAGGATTAAAATGGTGCACAACAAGGGTACAAGGAGCAAAAATGAATCGTGAGCTGGAAACCTTGATCATGACCGCCAGCGACCTGCCAACCATTCCGGTGGTTGCCACCAAGGTCATGCAGCTTATCGAGTCCGAGGGCGTCTCAGCCGAAGAACTTGCCAGGGTTGTGTCGGCAGACCCTGCCGTGGCGGCACGGGTCCTGAAAATATCCAACTCATCCTTCTACGGTTGTCAACGTCAGATCCAGACGCTGTCCCACGCCATTATGATGCTGGGCTACAACACGTTGAGAAGCCTGGTCGTGGCCGCATCGGTCAAGCAGGTCTACAAACCATACGGACTTACGGAGAAGATGCTCTGGGAACACTCCTTCGGAGCCGGCCTTGCCGCACGTCTTATCGCCAACAAAACCCGCTTGGTCAACGAGGAGGAGGCTTTTCTGGGAGGTCTTTTCCATGATATCGGCAAGATCATCATGAACTTCTTTGACAGCCAGCAATTCCAGAAGGTTATGGAAAAATGCTATAATGAGCAGATTTCATTCCTGGAGGCCGAGCAGCAGGTTTATTCATACACCCATGCCGAAGTGGGGGGATTGGTGATCAAAAAGTGGAACTTCCCGGAAATGCTTATGAAAGCTGTACTTCAACACCATTATTTTGATTTTGGAGCAGACGAGGAACCCTCCCAGGTAAAACTTACCTGCGTTGTGGGACTGGCGAACCTCTTCTGCCATAAACTCGGCATCGGCGTACGAGAACCGGAGGAAGACCTGATACTGCACGAAACCATACCGGCCCATCTGCTCAATCTGGACGAAGCCCGTATCAACGTCCTGCTGGAAGACTTTGACCAGGCTTATACCCAGGACAAGAGTTTCTTCAATTAATCACCCTGATTCTCTATGTACTCCAGGATGTTCCGTCGTTTTTTACCCGAAGCGCGGTTTCGAGCTTCTTCCGAGATATCCACACTGTCGTCCTCCTCTTCCTCATGATGCCTTTTCAGCTTTTCATGTTTGAGGTTATCCCCGCGCGAACTTTTTCTGCCTGCCTCTTTTATCCTGCTTATTTCACTAAGCGGTTCCGTCATCAAGGCCTCCAGTCACCCTTCTTAGAGAATGAAAATTGATTTTTCGGAAATGAAAATATATACTGTCTTTTATAAAAATTTGATGCAGGGAAGTCTATGATTCGCACCATTCTTACCTATCCCAATCCTGAACTCAAAAAGAAATCCGCTCCAGTGACCATTATCACCGAGAGTATCCGCAAAGTCGCCATGGACATGGCCGAGACCATGTATAATGCACCGGGGATCGGGCTGGCAGCTCCGCAGATCGGTGTTCACCAGCGTATCATCGTTATCGATGTTTCAGGCAGTGATGAGCGACCTGAGCTGATAATAGCACTCAACCCGGTCATCGTCCACGCCGAAGGCGAGACATACGAGGAGGAGGGGTGCCTGTCTGTCCCCAAATACGCCGCCAATGTTCGCCGCCACGCCTCTGTTGTGGTAAAAGGACTTGATCTGGACGGCAATGAGCAGGTCTGGCGCGCTGATGACCTGCTGGCCATTGCCTTCCAGCACGAGATAGATCACCTGGACGGCATCCTCTTTGTTGATCACCTTTCACCGCTCAAGCGCGATCTATTCCAGCGCAGAGCCCGCAAAATGGCAGAATCTGCCACGGAGACCCCATGACCGACTGGCGAATCATCTTCATGGCGACACCAGAGTTCGCCTGCCCCACCCTGGAGAAACTTATCGAGCGTGGCGAGAACCTGATTGCGGTGGTAACCCAGCCAGACCGTCCCAAGGGTCGAGGTCAGAAGCTTATGCCGCCACCGGTCAAGGAACTTGCTCTGCAGCATGGCATCCCTGTTCTTCAACCACCCAAGGTTCGCGACCTTTCTTTTATCGAAACCGTACTGGAACTCAAACCTGATGTAATTGTGGTGGTGGCCTTCGGTCAGATCCTTCCCAAGGCTCTGCTGGATATTCCACCCAAGGGATGCATCAATGTCCATGCCTCACTGTTGCCCCGTTACCGGGGCGCTGCACCGCTCAACTGGTGCCTCATCAACGGCGAGACCGAGACCGGTGTCACTACCATGCTGATGGATCCCGGCCTGGATACAGGACCGATGCTGCTCCGCAGCGCAACAGCAATTGACGGCAACGAGGATATTACCTCGCTGCATGATCGCATGGCCCGGATGGGGGCGGAACTGCTGGCAGAGACCCTGGACGGACTCAAGACCGGCGCGATTGCACCGCAACTGCAGGACGACTCCCTGACCTGCTATGCACCGATGCTCAAGAAAGAAGACGGGCTGATCAACTGGCACCGCGAGGCAAGCGCCATCCACAACCAGGTGCGCGGCCTGGCGGTCTGGCCCGGTGCCTACACCTTTTTGGACGGACAGATACTCAAGGTCTACCGGACCAGGACAGGTGACGGGACTGGCCTGCCGGGCGTGGTGTTACGTGCGGAGCGAGGGGTGTTCGAGATTGCCTGCCTGAGCGGCAGCATAATAATAGAAGAGTTGCAGCTTGCAGGGAAAAAACGGCTTGACGCCGCCAGCTTCCTGGCCGGCTGCCCGGTTGCGCAGGGAACGCTGCTCACCAGCAGCGACGATAGAGTCGTATAACCTGTGAACGCTTCCGTAAACAACTCACCGCCGCGCAAACGGCTATTCATTTCCCTGATGGGGATCACCTGTCTGATCCTGGTCGGCATGATCTTTATGGCCTGGTGGGTCCCCAATCGCGGCCTGGCCAATATCCATCCCAATCTTCCCAATATCGTCGGCATCGTTGTGGTTGTCCTGTCCGGGATGGCGATCCTCGGAACGGGATTGCTGGTACTGACGACAGCTCTGGGCAAGGATATCTTCTTCACCCGTTTCATGCGACTGGTAGTCATCAAGTTCCTGCTTCCGATGATCGAGCTGGTGGGACGATGCCTGGGACTGAACAAGGACAGCATCCGCCAATCCTTCATTGCCATGAACAACAGTCTGGTGATCTCTCAGCGCCAGAGGGTCAAACCGGACCGCATCCTGGTGCTGTTGCCCCACTGCATCCAACTCTTCGACTGCGAGATCAAGGTCACCGGCGACATCCACAAATGCTTGCAATGCGGCCGTTGCGACATCAAGGGACTTGTGGATATAAGCCGCAAGTACCGAATCGACATCTCCGTGGCCACCGGAGGCACCCTGGCCCGCAAGGTCATCGTGGAGAAGCGGCCCAAGCTCGTGCTGGCCGTGGCCTGCGAACGCGACCTCACCTCCGGCATCAAGGACTGTTACCCCCTGCCGGTGATCGGTATCCTCAATGATCGGCCTTATGGCCCCTGTTTCAACACCAAAGTCGACGTTGCCAAAATCGACGCAGCCCTCAGCCAGATCATCCTGCCGGAATAACCGGCAGCATAACAATTCCTGATAAAAAAGAAGGGCGGCCTTGAAGACCGCCCTTCTTGCATTTATTCAACTTCATCCAGCATCCCCAGGGCAAAGTTCTTGGCCCGCCCCGACGGTGCAATCATGCCGTAGGCAATCGCCTCCCGCAGTTCTTCCTTCGTTGCTCCCGCATCCTTCGCGACCGCGAAGTGCTTCTTCAGTCAGGTAGGGCAACCAACAGCAATGGCGCAACCCACCCGGATCAACTCACGGGTTTTGGTGTCCAGTACTTCCTCATACTCGTAATCCAGGAATTTCTTGCGCATCTTCATGTCAGCCTCCGATTCAATGTTTCAGTCTGATTCCACGAACTCCCCCAATATCCGGCCGTAACAGTCGCGTATCATATTGGTTATCTCCTCGTAATCACAGATCAAGGCTGCGCCGGGGTTTTTCAAGGTTGGATCATACCCAAGGCGCCGGGCCAGTTTGTTGAGATAATGTTTCGTTCCGCTAAGGTCGTTGCTGGAGTAGTCGTGGATTATCCGCAAACGGTTCTCCAGTCTGCGCAGAAATTTGTAGCCGGTGAGTAATATTTCGCAATTTTCAGCATTTATCAAGCCCAGCGTCAGCAGTTCTTTGAAGGTTTCAATCGTGCTGGTGGTACGCAGTTCCGGATAGCGGCAACCATATTTCAGCTGCAGGTACTGACCGGCAAACTCCACATCCACCATGCCGCCGCGACCGGTCTTGATATTGTAGCTGCCGCCTGTCTCCTTGGCCAGCTCCCGCTCCATGCGCATCCGCAGGCGGTGGATCTCCATGCGCCCGTTATCATCAATGGACGCGCCATAAACGGTATGGCGGATGACATCGTGCAACTGGCTGGCCAGAACCTCTTCCCCCAACACAACACGCGCCTTGGTAAGGGCCTGACGCTCCCAGATCTGCGCCTCTTTGCGGTGATATTCCAGGAACGAGTCGAGAGAGGTTACCAAAGGGCCGGCATTCCCCGACGGCCGCAGTCGGGTGTCGATCTTGTAGACATACCCTTCCCGGGTCTGCATGGTCAGGATGGAGATCATCTTTTGGGCCAGTTTGGCGAAATATTCATGGTTGGAGATCTGCTTCTCGCCATTAGTATAGCCCTGGTGATCATAGACAAAGATGATGTCCAGATCGGAGTGGTAATTGAGCTCACTGCCACCCATCTTACCCATGGCAACCACGGCCAGGCTCGCCTCGGCCTCATTCTCGCCAAGGCGATAGCAGGGACGACCAAAGCGTTTCAGCTCCTGCATCCCCAGACGAAAAGCCGCCGTCAGACAGGTCTCTCCCAGATGCGTCAGTTGCACGGTGATCTCGCCCTGTTTCAGCTTGCCATGGATGTCGTTCATGCCGATCCGCAGAAACTCCTCGTTGCGGTAACGCCGCAGCACATCCAGCTGGTCCTCGAAATAATCCGACTGTTCCAGCAGGCTGGTCAACTCCGTTTCCATCGTCTCACGGGACTTGATCGTAGATACGTAGCTGCGGGCCACCATGCTGTCCAGCAGTTCAGGATGGTTGATCAGGATCTTGGAAAGGAACTCGGACATGCCGAACAGTGATACCAGCAGCTTCAGCGTCTCGCGGTTTTCAGCCAGCAAAGCGTAGTAGGAGGAACGGGTGCCGATGACGGTCAGGAAACGTTCCAGATTGGTGAGGGCCAGATCGGGGTCGGGAGACTCGAACAGCTCCTGCAGGAACAACGGCGCAATTTTTTCCAGAATGCTGCGGCTGCGCGCCGTGAGGTTACCCTTCTCAGGACCACGGCGCAGTGACAGCAGGTTGTCGTAGGCCCGATCCACATCCTCGAAATGCCGTTCCGCCAACATGTCCTTGACCAGATCGGGATCGGCCCTGGAGTCCAGGAAGAACAGCACTTCCGGCTTCACCTCCTGCATGATCTTGTCATCGCGGGAAAGAAAAAGGTTGCCGTAGATGGCAGAGACATTCGAACGGTGCGCCTCCAACACCTCGCTGAAGCGCTCCAGGCCATTGGAACGAAGGAAACCGCACCTCCGTGCCAGCGCCTGCAGTTCGCCCTCCTTGGCGGGGAGGTTGTGGGTCTGGCGTTCCTGGACCACCTGGATGCGATGTTCAACCGTGCGCAGAAATCGGTAAGCCTCCGACAGATGCCGCTGATCATCTTCGCTGATCAGGCGAGCCGCCTGCAAGGTGTCCAGCGCCTTGAGCGAGTTACGTTCACGCAGTTTGGGATTCTTCCCGGCATAGACCAGTTGCAGCGCCTGAATGAAAAATTCTATTTCGCGGATGCCACCACGCCCAAGCTTGAGATTGGACTCGGCCTCCGCGGAACGGGTCAGGGAAGCATCGATCTTCTGCTTCATGTTCTTCATATCCTCGATCAGGTTATAATCGAGGTATTTACGATACACAAAGGGCTGCAACATCCGCAACAGCTGCTCTCCCAGTTCCAAAGAACCGGCAACCGGGCGACCTTTGAGCATGGCGGTACGCTCCCAGGATTGGCCCCACGATTCGTAATAGACCTCGGCCGAGCGGAGTGATACCGCCATGTCGCCGGACTTGCCCTCCGGCCGCAAGCCCACATCCACCCGAAAGACAAAGCCATCCTCCGTTACCTGGGAGAGCGCCTTGCTGATCATCTCGCCCAGCTTGTTGAAGAAGGTATGCAGGGAAACCACACCTTTCCTGGTGCCGGAACCGTTCTCGACCCCGCTGGTAGCCCCCTTGTCGGACTCGTAGAAGTAGATGATGTCGATGTCCGAGGAGAAGTTCAACTCCCGGCCGCCGAGCTTGCCCATGCCGATCACGGTCATCTCCGCCTCGCGCATGCCGTTTTCGGCTTGCATCAGCGGAATGCCGTACTCCCGGACCAGACAACGGCGACAGACCTCATAGGCAATCTGCAGCGAGGCAGCCGCCAGGTTGGAGAGTTCAGCGGTCACCTCCTCCAGCGGAGCCAGGCCGTTCAGGTCGCGGGCAGCGATCCGCAGAATTTCCTGGCGCTTGAATTCGCGCAGCACCCTCATCAAGCGGGTAAAGTCGGTAGAATTATCCACGTGAGAACGTAGGGTTGCCAGCTGATCCTCGAGTGAACGGGACTGATCTATGCCGTTGTCCAGCAGTAGACCGCGAAAAGAGCTTGGTGACTTGAAGAACAGGTTGACCAGAAACGGTGAGGAACCGCACAGCAGTACGAACTGTGCCAGACGCCTCTTGCGAAGGGCCACCTGCGCCAGATCCTCGGGTGAAAGGACTCCCACCAGTCGTTCAAAGGCGTTCAAGGCCATATCAGGCAATGGCGTCAACAGCGAGTTGATCACAATCCTGTGCAACGTTTCTACTGGAAACAGCGACTGAAACAGGAGGATGTTGTCGGCCGAGCGTGCGCCGTAAAGATAGCCGTGCGACTCCAGAAAGAGAGCCAGTTTTTCCGCACGGGTATGGTCATCCTCGATGGCTATGATCCGGCTGAATTCCTGGGAAAAGCGTTCAACGTGCATGTCAGTTGCCTGCCATCTTGCGCAAGCCGGAACGGTAATCACCGCTGGCAATGCCGTTTTCGGTGATGATGGCGCTGATGTAGCGGGCCGGCGTTACATCGAAGGAGGGGTTGCGCACCCTGATTCCCTCGGGTGCGATGGCAATGCCTTTGATGTGGGTCACCTCGCTGGAAGGCCGCTCCTCGATGGGGATCTGGCTGCCGTCGGCCAGGGAGAGGTCCAGGGTGGAGACCGGTGCGGCCACATAGAAGGGGATGTTGTTCTCCCTGGCCAGCACGGCCACCGAATAGGTGCCGATCTTGTTGGCCGTGTCGCCGTTGGCAGCGATGCGGTCGGCCCCCACCACGCAACAGGTAATTTCACCGCGGCTCATGAAAAAACCGGCCATGTTATCGGAGATCAGGGTGGTAGGAATATCCGCCTTCATCAGCTCCCAGGCGGTCAGTCGTGCCCCCTGCAGCCAGGGTCGGGTCTCGTCGGCAAAGACCTGGATCTTCTTGCCGGCCTCATGGGCAGCGCGGATCACCCCCAGGGCTGTGCCGTAACCGGCCGTGGCCAAGCCACCGGCATTGCAGTGGGTCAGAACCGTGGCCCCCTCCGGGATCAGGGTCGCGCCCCACTTGCCGATATTGCGGCAGATCGTCAGGTCTTCCTGCTCGATCCGGATGGCCTCCTTTTTGAGAACTGCGCGAATCTTGTCCAGCGTCTTGTCGCGATTGGCCTCGGCGACCCGTTTCATACGCTCGATACCCCAGAACAGGTTGACCGCTGTGGGACGGGTACGGGCCATGACATCGCAGACATTATCAAGCTGACGGAAGAAGGATTCATGGGTATCGGCAATGATTTCCCGCGCCCCCAGGGCAATCCCCATGGCAGCAGCCACACCTATGGCCGGCGCACCACGGATGACCATCCCTTTGATGGCCTCGGCCACCGATTTGAAATCGGTATATGCGTTGTAAACTTCCTCAGCCGGCAAGCGGGTCTGATCGATCATGATGACGGAATTATCGCGCCATTCGATGGTTCGGAATGACATGCTGGTCTCCTTGGAAACGTGGTCTGACAATTCTTCTTTTGTACCACGGCGGCGCGGATTCAGGCAATCATTTCGACTACCATTATTAAGAACAGGTCGATATATCACGGCTTGACAATAGGCAATCATCTGGACATAATCCCGTTTGTATCAATCAGAATTTGCCAAACGCAGAAAGGCCCTGAATATGAATCGATCAACCCGCTACATGAACTTTGAGAATGTCATCAACTCTGTTTTGGCTGATTCCTTAAAAGGGATGGAGAAGGGGCATTCCCCCTTTGAGAAAGCTCTCAAAGCGATGGACGTGCCGATCTGTGATGCCTTTAAAAAGTCAGGCGTTGTCGCGCCGATTACCTTTACCGCAGGCGCCAGGGTTCTTGAGCCCAGCCCCGAGATCGCCGAGTCGTTCCCAAATTCTATTGCTGCATCAAAGAACCGTATCTTGTCCGCCGGAGAAACCTTGACCGCAAAAACATCCGGCAAAAGGGTTGCCGTGCTGTTTTCCGGTGGTCCGGCGGCCGGGGGACATAATGTGGTGGCAGGTCTCAAACAGATTTTAGGTTCTGAAAACACCTTGATGGGAATCAAGGCCGGGCCAAAGGGTTTGCTGAAGGGGAATCTTTTTGAAATTACCGATGCGCATGTAACACAGATCCTTAATACCGGCGGGTTTAACTTCATGGGCAGTGATCGGACAAAGATCGAAAAACCCGAAGACATTGATAAAGTTAAAGCCGTCTGCCGGGAGCAGAATATTGATGCCATTGTTATCATCGGGGGAGACGATTCCAACACCAACGCCGCCCTGCTGGCCGAAAAACTCTTCACCGGGGTAAAAGAAGATGGCAGCGGTGTGCAGGTAATCGGTGTGCCGAAAACCATTGACGGCGATCTGCAACATGGCGACGAACTGCCGATCTCATTCGGATTTGATACCGCAACCAAAATTTATTCCGAGGAAGTGGGCAACCTGCTGCGCGATACCGCCTCTTCCTTAAAGTATTGGCATTTTATTCGCCTGATGGGACGTTCTGCCTCTCATGTGACGCTGGAGGTTGCCTTGCAGACACATCCCACAATTGCGCTGATTTCCGAAGAAGTCCGGGAATGCAATATAACCCTGCCTGAAATAGTGGATTTTATCGCCAACACTGTTATTGAACGCGCCAAAAACGGTATGAACTACGGCGTTGTCCTTGTACCGGAAGGATTGATTGAATTTATCCCTCGCTTTACCACCATGATCGATGATTTGAACGATAAAATGGCGCAGTTCAAAGATGAGTTGAACGGGAAAAATATCAGGGAGCAACTGTTGTTCATGTATTCGAAGTTGACTCAGAGTCATGGAGAATTGCTGGAATCCTTGCCCGATTTCATAAAATACAAGCTCATGGCAGACCGTGACGAACATGGAAATCTGCCGGTATCACAGATTGAAACCGAGACGATGTTAAGTGGTGCGGTAAAGGCGAGAATAAATGAACTGGATGCCGGAGTCAAATTTGCGACCCTGAATCATTTTTTTGGTTATGAGGCTCGTTGTGGTGCTTCAACGGTCTTTGATGCTGCCTATACCTTTAATCTTGGGGCAACTGCGGGTTCATTGATTCTTGATGGTCGAACAGGATATATGGCCAGCCTGACGGATCTGGACAAGGGCGCCAAACCGCTCGGCATACCGATTGCCAGCCTGCTGGATATTGAAATGCGCAAAGGCAAGCCTGCAAAGGTTATTGAAAAAGCATTAGTCAAGCTCGATTCCCCTGCATTTATCTACTTTGAGTCCAGAAGAAAGCTCTGGGCGGAGAGCGACCTCTCAAACTCTCCCGGGCCGATACAGTTCTGGGGACCGACCGCCAGGCAATTGCCAAAAACGGTCGCTCTCAACAGACAGTATCATTCTCTGGATTTCAAATTTTCTGCCGATCAGGAGCAGGGTCTCGATTAACGATCCGTCCGCATAGCATTCCGGATCATCAGTGCTATTTCGGTGTGGGACTCCTCCTCAGCATACATCAAGGCGCTCTTCCCATATTTATCAACGACATCCAGGTCTATTCCCTGGGCGTTGAGCAGGTTTTTTACCATCTCGATTTTCCCGTTTTTAGCTGCATGCATCAGGGCGGTCTTGCCGTGCTCCCGCCTGGCGTTCACCTCTATTCCCTTTACCTGCAACAGCTCTTTTACGATCCCGGTCCGGCCATTCCTTGCCGCAACAATCAACGCTGTATCCCCATACTCGTCGCGGGCATTAACAACGTCGATTCCTGCTGTATGTAACTGTTCCCGCAACAGTGTGAGCAGACCGTACTTTGCGGAATGCATCACCATTGCCATACTCCCTGATATCTCCGGGGCATTCGTTTGAACATTGTCATGGATCGACTCATTATTACGAATATCTTGCTCATCAGCTAAAGTCATAATTTCCTCCATCACTATGATTAAGATATTTTGAAACCGTTTTGATCATATCGCAAAAAAAACCAAAACTACAATAAATCATCCAGCTGACGGGTTAATTTCCAACCCCTTTTTGCTTGCCGCCACCATCCCGGCGCTGGTATAACTCCAGCATGACTAAAAGCGCAACACAGGTAACTTTAACAGAGATTTTCCTGACCTTTGCCAAGATCGGCATAACCGGTTTCGGCGGCGGAATGGCAATTGTCGCCCTGGTGGAAAGAGTCTGCGTGAAGGAAAAGGGGTGGATCACCTCCGAGGAGTTCCTGCACGGACTGGCCTTCGGCCAGATCCTGGGACCGTTTTCTCTCAACGTATGCACATTTACCGGTCACCATCTGCGCGGCATCCGTGGCGGCATCATCGCTGCCATCGGCTTTATCCTCCCCTCCTTCCTGCTGATGTCCCTGCTTTCCTGGCTCTACTTTACCTACCACAAACTGCCCCAGCTGCAAGCCGCCCTGAAGGGGACCAACCCGGTCATCATAGGCCTGATCATCGTAGTATCCATAGACATGGGGCGAAAACAGATCAAGGGGATCAACGGCATCCTGATGACCATGGCCGCCTTTAGCGCCGCAGTATTCCTCAAACTGAATGCCGCCTGGATTCTTCTGGCAGCCACTGCCTGGTCGCTGGGGCTAAGCTTATACCGCCGGAGCCACACCTGATGCCGACGCTGCTGACTTTGGCCTGGATATACTTCCGCATCGGCCTGATTTTTTTCGGCGGCGGTTACGTGCTGATCCCGCTGCTCAACCACATCATGGTCGAGCAGTACCAGTGGCTGACCCTGCGACAATTCCTGGACGGCCTGGCCCTGTCCCAGCTGACTCCAGGCCCGTTGGCCATGCTGGCAACCTTCACCGGTTTCCGGGCCGGCGGTTTTTTGGGCGGACTGGTGGCTACAGTATTCATCTTCATCCCCTGTGTCGTGTTGATGCTGGTCATCGGCCGCAACTACGACCGCCTGAAAAATATCGACCTCATCCGCACCACCCTGGACGGCCTGCTTCCGGCGGTGGTCGGGCTGGTGGCGGCGGCTGCCTGGAACATGGGAGCCTCCTCGCTGTCCGGCTTCAAGGAATTCATCATCCTGGCAATTGGTTTCGCGGTCTTCAAATGGACCGGTATCAGCCCGATGGTAGTCATCCTGGGAGCGGGAGTACTGGGGTTTCTGATGCTGTAAGTAATAAAATGGTGGCAGCGATGTCTGGTTATTGACTCGTAATAGACGAGTGCATTGCTTTTCAAATACTACACATATTACACCTGCAACACCCCAGTAAATTTCTTTGACGGAGGCACTTTCATGGTGTTATGTTGCCGCCTGATAGAGAACATATCCGCCCCAACGCCACTTGATGATACTCAACTAAGGAGGACTGCATGATGACTGGATTATGGAAGTTTTTTTCAATGGTTCTCCTGCTCCTCATGTTCGCAATTCCCTGCCAGGCAGGGCAGAAGATCCGCATTGCCGTCCTGCAATTTTCCACGGCCGGTTCAAGTCATTCATCACGCCTGGGAGAGGCGACCGAAGGATGGTTTGTCGATTCCCTGGTCAGGACCAGAAAGTTTCAGGTGCTTGAACGAACACAAATGAACTCACTGCTGAGGGAACTCCAGTTTCAGAATTCGCGCGAAGTCAGCGCCGCAACGGCGGTAAAGGCCGGGAAATTGGCGGGCGTGCAGGTGGTGGTATTTGGCAACGTCCAGTTCGCGCAAAAGAAACAGGAACTGCACACTTCCGGCTGGCTGCCAGGTGTACCAGGGTTGCCCGGATTGCCGGGACGTCTTCCCAGTGGAGGCGGGTCGAAGAAAACCTCCGAGGGCAATCTGACCGTTCGCGCGGTAAACGTGCAGAGCGGTGAAATCCTGTTCAGCAAATCGGAAACCCTCACCGATTCGAATTTCAGGATCAGCATCATGGGAACTGGCGGTGGAACGGATTGGGATGAAACCGTTTTCAGGAAAATATACCAGCCGGCAGTGGACAAGATCACCGAAGAAATGGTAACCGATATCGAAGCGATGCGCGAAGGGCTCGGTTCTGCGGCTTCCGGCGAGGGCAAGGTGGTGGTCGTCAAGGAAGGCGTTGTCTATATAAATCTCGGCAAACTGGACGGGGTCAAACCTGGAGACCAGTACGAGGTCTTCCGTGGGGAAAATATCACTGATCCCGATACCAACGAGGTTCTGGGGCGGGATGAACAGCTGGTGGGCAGGATTGTTTTACAGAAGCTTTCCGGCGATCACCTGTCTACCGCCAAGATCCTGTCGGGAAGAGGCTTTGCCATAGGGGATATCGTAAAGAAGAAGTAAACCTGTGTATTTCGCGTGTTGCTTGCAAAATTATTTCAAGCAGACCTTTGAGGGGATTAGGCATGAAGGTCGTTATTCTGGGGAGCGGGACATCCACCGGGGTGCCGATGGTTGGCTGCAAATGCCGGGTCTGTTCCTCAGATGATCCAAGGGACAGGCGCACGCGGGCATCGCTGCTTATCCGGCTCGATACGGGAAACATCCTCGTAGACACATCAACCGATCTGCGCCGCCAGGCCCTTCGCGAAGGTATCGACAGGATTGACGCTGTGCTCTTCACCCATTCCCATGCCGACCACATCAACGGCATCGACGACCTGCGCGGCTTTCATTTTTTGCATAAAGAGATCATCCCCTGCTTTGCATCCAGTGCCACGCTAGATATCCTGCAAGCCGGATTCGGCTATATCTTCAAGGAATATCGCGGTTCCGGCTACACCCCCCTGCTGCAGCCCAACGAGATTAGCGGACCCTTCGATCTGTTTGGCCAGACGATCATCCCTATCCAGCTGGAGCATGGCAGGACAACGGCGCTTGGATACCGGCTGGGCAACATGGCGTACCTGACCGACTGCAGCGCCATTCCAGAAAGCTCGATACCACTGCTGGCAGGGCTCGACCTGCTGATAATCGACGGCCTGCGCTGGAGTCCACATCCATTTCATTTTAATATTGAGACGGCCATTGTGGCGGCACAGCAGTTGAACCCCAGGCGAACCATCCTGACCCACCTGACCCATGAAGTAGCATATGCCGAGAAGACAAGGCTTCCGCCAGGGGTTGAGTTTGCTTACGATGGAATGATGTTTGAGTTATGAAAAAGGCCCCGCCGCTGCCGGCTGAGGCCTTTGCATAACCACTACCGTTTTACCCGAAGCTGTTCAGCAAGTTACCAGGGTTACGCATCCAGCATCTCCCGCACCTTGCGCAAAAGCTCAATCGGCTGAACCGGCTTCATGAGAAGATCCGTGCCCTCCTCAAGTTCCCCCCGGCTCCGTATGAAATCCAGGGCATAGCCGCTGGAATAAAGGATTCTTACGCCGGGTTGCAGGCGCCGAATCTCATTATATGCCTCCTTGCCGCTTTTTCTCGGCATGATCATGTCCATCAGGATGAGCTTTACCTTATCCCTGTTGGCCTCGAACTTTTCGACGGCATCCTGCCCATCACTGGCCAGAATCACCTGGTAGCCGAATTTGGTCAGGACCTTCTCCACCAGCTCGCGCACATCGTCTTCATCTTCGGCCACCAGAATGGTTTCATTCCCACCCTTTGGATATTCCTTGATCAAAATCTTCTCGGCTGATGCCTCCTCGCTCTCGACAAGAGGTATATAAACCTTGAAGGTGGTCCCCTTGCCAGGTTCGCTGTAGACATTGATAAATCCGTCATGCTGCCTGACAATACCGAACACGATTGCCATACCGAGGCCGGTTCCTTTTCCCACCTCCTTGGTGGTGAAGAAAGGTTCAAATATCCTCTTACGGGTCTCCTCATCCATCCCGACCCCGTTGTCCGAGACCATTATGACCGCGTAACTCCCCGGCTTACCCAAGCCGCTTGTTTGTGCGATTGAGGCATCGACGGCCTGGAATCCAGTTTCTATGGTCAGCAACCCCCCTTTTTTCATGGCGTCGCGGGCATTCGTGACCAGGTTTATCAAAACCTGCTCGATCTGGCCGCTGTCGACCTTGACCTTGAGATCAGCCTGATTCGAGATCAACTTTAGTTTTATGTCCTCGCCGATGATCCTGGCGAACAATTTCTGGATGTGCAGCACAATCTCGTTAAGGTTCGCTATTCTGGGATTCAGTATCTGCTTGCGGCTGAAGGCAAGAAGACCGTTGGTCAGCTGGCTTGCCTTTTCTGTAGCAGCAACGATCTGTTCAACCTGCTCTTTCTGAGGAGCATCCAGCTTTGTGTTCATCAGCAACAATTGGCCATACCCCATGATCACTGTTAGCATGTTGTTGAAATCATGGGCTATCCCTCCGGCCAGGGTTCCTATGGCCTCCATTTTCTGGGATTGTTGCAACTGGTTCTCCAACAGTTTGTTTTTTTCAGCAACCTGCTTCTGCTCGGTAATATCCTGAATGACTTCAATAAATCTGGTGTTTTTCCCGTACGGGTCAGCAACGGGAAAAGCCATAATTCTCAATACGATTCGACTCCCGTCGTCACGGACCATTTCCGTTTCCGCTGAAGCCGTTTGCCCGGTTTCCATTGCAACCCTTCCCGGACAGTGCGGGCAGACAGTAGCTCTCGTTTCAAATTCCTGAAAACAGATTTTATTGATAACATCATTTACCGGCCTGTGGAGGATTTGACCCAATGAAGAATTTGCCATGACTACCCGATAATTTTCATCGATCAGGGAAATCCCGAGATGGATGTTTTCAATAAGGGAGCTATATCGTCCCTCACTTTCCATCCGCTCTTGTTCTGTCCTCCTGTGATGCATGATTTCTTCGGAAAGCGCTACCGTTCTCTCCTTCACCTTCAATTCAAGCTGTTCATTGTACAGGGCAAGTGTGCTTCTCATGTTTTCAAGCGCGATGTTCTGCTCTTGAAGCGCGGCAGCCTGCATTTCAAGTTCTTCACCCTGGGCCTGGAGTTCTTCATTTTGGCCTTGAAGCTCCTCAGACTGCATTTCAAGCTCCTGAGACTGGGCGTGGAGTATATCAGACTGTTCGCGCAGCCTGTCATTCGCGCCTTCCAACTCGTCGGTTCGTTCTCCAAGCTCCTGCGCCGTCTTTTGTGTCGCGCTCAGCAACCCGGCCCATTTATACGCATTGAACCCTGCCAGCAGCACAATGACACCGGCAAAAAGGTAAAAACCCCTGGCAACATTATTCAACGGGGCAAGAACCTCTGCCAAAGGCTGTTCCGTAACCACCCCCCAACCACTTCTGGCAATCGGATGGTATGCCGCAACCTCCTCTTGTCCTGAATTCGGATTGAAGCTTTTTTCCGCGCCGTTAAGACCGCGGATGACCTTGGCGACGACCGGGATGCGGGAATAATCAAGGAGTCTGTCAATGGTCAACTGCTGGTGGTATACAGCGTAGCCTTTTTTATCAACAACATAGATTGAACCGCTTCCGCCGGTATTTACGTTGTCCAGCGCTTTTCGTATGAAATCACTCTTCGGCTCAATGACGAGAATAGCGGCATTGTCTCCTGCTGGCGATTTGATCGGTAAAGTGATGGTAAAAATATATTGTTGCGGTTTTACCGCTCGCAGGAAAAACTCGGAAACATAAGGTTTCCATGTACGGGTCGTTTCCTTGAACCAATCCCTGTGTGAAAAATCCTTGCCGATGATCGCGGTATCCGGCGGGTATGCGGCCAGCATGGCGCCGTTTGCCGCTGCGATGTAGGCTCTCTCCACGGAACTGGAAAGCTCAACCAGATCCTTGAGATGGTAATTAAATTCAACGGTATTGCCGGAGGCCACGGCTTTTTGAAGAGAGCGGCGGGAAGTGATGGATTTTCCAAAATCAATTTCAGCATCCAGCCGATTTTGCAGGATTTGTGAGGCAGTAACAGCATATGTTTCACGCTGCTGGATCGAATTCCTTTCCAGATCAGCGATCATGCTGAATTTGATAAAGAGCACAAAGCATATCAGCGGGATCGTGGCGATCAGAACCCCAATGGGAAGGATATAACGTCTTTTCGTCAAAATACGATTCAACATCGGTAAATCCTATTATATCCCGCAGGCATAACTTTGTTTGAATATATAGTATTACCATAACAACTTGTATGTAAAGCATATTCCTTGTGCTCATCAGCCACATAGCCTGGAATTCTCATATCCAGTGTCTCCTGTGCCGTAATATCCAGGATGTCTGCCGACAAAGACCTGCCGATTATTTGGAACATTGTTTGAAAAATGTCAGGCTGCATAATGCCCACCCAAACAACACGTGTGGAGTTTCACAATGCTTTACCGCAGCTGACCGTTATGCTCCGCAGAGAGGACAGGAATTTACATGATAAAAACAGTTACCAAGATTGTCTTCTTTCTGCTATAAAAATTACCATTACTGAAACCTGGGCGGGGGTTATCCCGCTCCTCCATGAAACTGCGGGAGAAAACAATGCACAAGGACATCCGTCTTCACGGACAGACTGGCGACCAGATCGAGTACTTCGTGATGGTTGCAGGAACCGATGCCTACCAACGCTACTTTTTCAATGTTGTCCAGGATGAGGACCATCTGCGCATCTTCTCCCCTGGCAACGAGTTTATAATCGCCCCCGAAGGGATCAACTACCAGGGTAACGGCGGCTATTTCTGTGAATACATGTTTGGCGTTGACCAACCTTCCTCTGATCTCTCCAAACCGGATATCATCAACCGCTTGGTCATGTACGGCGCCCGTTCCGACGATGCCAACGGCTCAATCCGCTTCAGCGACCGTACCAATGGCCGCGAGACCTATGAAAACATCTTTTTCGAGGGCAATGCCGTCTGCAATTATTTCTTCTTCGTGCACTCCAACATGCTCTCCAGAAGATTAAAAAACCAGCAGGAAGAGTTGGTCAAATGTCTGGGCAAGGTAATCAAGCGCTCCGAGGCTGTGGGTGAGGAACGGGACGACATATTGGTCTCGGAGATTTTCCCGCTGCTTGCGGACGAAACAGCACAACTTTTCGTCATCAAGCTCATCAACCGCAACCACCGTGAGTACCGCAACCTTTTCCGTCAGCTCTATTTCAGAAACAAAAAGATCTCCGACGAGGATTTTTCCCGCCTGGTCGACCTGGCCGCAACCTGTCAGATCGACCGCTACCAGCAGGAACGGATCCGTATCGATGTCATGTATCGCCACCCGGCCAACAAGCGCATCGTGGACGAATACCGCAACATCCTCCTGGCATGCAACAACAAGGGCGAGATCAACCACCTGGACAATGCACGCCTGACCCGCCTGAAGACCCTTTCCGTTCGCAACAAGATTCCAGGCGCCCTGTTTTACACCCTTGATGAAATGCTGAAAAAGGGGCGTGATCTCTTCAGCATAGAAGAGCAGGACTACCTTTCTTCCACCCGCGAGGTGCTTGAAGGAATCTTCCTGCGGGAAAAACAAATCGAGAGCCGAATTGACCGTGATGATATGCTGAAACTCATCCGGGCCAAAAAAAGCGCCATGGAAAACCGTGACCACACCTTTGACCAACTGATGTTGGACGCCAGCAAGGTGTGCGACGAAAAGATCCGCGACGGCTCCGATCCATCACTCCTGGACGGGTTTTCCTATGTGATTACCTATCTAGATCGTTTCGACAGCGTTTCCAACCTGGTCAGCCAACTGGCCTTCATGGAGAATGTGCGGGTAAGCGAAGAGATGCTGCGGGGCCTTCTGGAGCACAAGGCAGCATTCGACAATCTCCAGGAAGGCTGTTTTCGGGAGCTGTTTATCCGCGAGCTGTTTGAAAACGCTTATCTGGGGCGATTCGGCCGGCAAAAGGTCAAGGCACTGATGGAGGGACTGGCCGCTGTTGAAGCCCGCCAGACCGTCATTGAGGATCTTCTGCAGAATCTCAGGGAAATCGATCAGGAAGAACGAATCTCGATTGTCCTTCTGGAGCACGTTCGCGACCGGATTCGGAATTTCTATTCCAAATTCAGTACGAAATCGGATCAGGAAGCGTTGCGGCGCGAGGTCACCGAAGAGCTCAGAACCAAAAAATGCATTCGGGAGGAGATCCCGGACAATATCTTCAACGAGACCATCTTCACCATCAAAAAAGAGGCTATGTACCTGCATTCCCTGCTCCCCACCATCATCTCCGAACGGGATGTCCTGCTGCGGGAAGACTTCCTGGAGAACTCCGGACTGGATCGTTTCTATGTGGAGGAACTGGAAAGGGAATACTACGAAAAGAATGGCCTGGACATGGAGGAGCTGTATCAGATTCGCAAGGGTTTGAGTTAGCTCCTTGCATCAGCATTCAAAAGGGCACTCGCCCGCTCCAACCGCCACTAAGCAATCTCATATCACACCTTCCTTGACACCGCATATCTCAAACGCTACACTGCCCCTGTGTAATCAAACTACTCAGGAGTGTACCATGCCTATCGATACCCGTTTGGCGGCCCTGCGAACCAAGATTGCCAACTATGGCAAAGAAAACCAGGGTGAACTGCTCTATGCCCTGGCCGAAGGCACACAACTGCTCTCGGGAAGCGAACGGGTTCGGATCTACCTGGAGGACCTGACCCGTGGCGCGCTCTCCTGCGTACATGCCACAGGACTTCAGGCAAAGGCGCTCCAGGAAACCTACTTCCCCATAGGCTCATCGGATACGGTGGTCTCCAGCGTCTTTGTCAGCCAGTACCCGGTAGACTTCAAGGCAGCAACTGAAACAAAAAACACTCCTGACTTCGATTTTGCCGATCGCTTCAACTTCAGATCCAGCTATGTCATGCCGATTGTCAGCTGGGGCAAATCCATTGGTGTACTCTGCATTGACCAGGACCACCCCGGCGAGGTGCTGGGGACGCAGGCAAAGTCACAGCTCGCCGATTTTACAGTTTATATTGCCGACCGCCTCGACAAGGCACGCATATACCACCAACAGATACAGTTGGCACGTCGTCTGGAGGAATTCAAGGCCCGCGAAGCTGCAAACATGATGGTCAGGTCGGCGGTGCGACTGATCGAGAAGGTCTCGCTTGCCTCCGTATTGGTACCAACCATAGGAGCCGACTCCGGACGGGGTTCGCTGGCCATCCTGGCCAGCTACTCCAAGGATGCCAACCTGAAAACAACCTATGACCAGCAGGGCGCTATCGACCTGCAAAAGGGCAAGTCACTCATCTCCCAGTATGTGAACGATGAAGCGGTGATTACCGACGAACGCCTGCTGAAGCCGCTCTTCATTGCCGACCTTACCCAGCACAACTTGCAAAAACGGGCTCTGACAGAATCCATGGCGCTGCGTTCAATGTATGTCGTGCCCCGTTTTGCCCCTGACAGCCGGCGGATCATCTGTCTTTTGAACTACTACTCCCATGAATTGTACCGTTTTTCCGATTTTGAAATGGGACTTCTGCAAACCCATGCCGAAATGGTGGAACGAGTCATCAGCGAAGTAGGTGGCGAGCATCTGGAGATCCGGGCATTGTCGGAGATTACCGATCTTCTCAACGAGCGGACCGAAAGCCTGCAGCCGTTTTTGACCAAGGTGCTCTCCAAGGCCACCGAACTGATCGGGGCAGACACCGGCAGCATCGCCTTGGTAACGGAGCGCAACGGAGTGAAGTGGCTGGTGGTTGAGGACGAGGGTGGCGCCATTATCGGTGCCAAGAACAAGGAATGGCTGAAAAAGTATATCCCCCCCTTTCTGGTCGGCAGTGAGGAACTCCGCCCCGAGGAACGCAGCCTGACCGGCTACGTGGCACATACCAAACAGCCGAAAATCATTGTCCGGGTAGAAGAGGAGCAGCAGGCAGGAGGCTTTCATCGTTCCATGAGTGATCTGCTGAAAAGCGAGATTGCCGTGCCGATCATCTGCGACGACGAAGTCATCGCTGTAATCTGCCTAAATTCGCTGCATTATGATTATTTCCGGGAGGAGCACCGCCGCATCCTGCAGATTATCGGCAGCCTCACTGCCCGCCACATCTCCGACCTGCAGCGTATCGAAGGACTGCAAAGCGAGGTGAACCGACTGGCGAGCGACGTGGCTTACAAGGATCCGCATGTCTCCTCCTACCGCCTGGGGAACATCATCGGCAACAGCCAAACCTCCCAGGCCGTTGTCGATTTCATCAACACCGTTTCGCCCCCCCTCTTCAACAGGATCACGTTCTGGAACCGCAACAACCTGCAGGAGGCCACCATCGGCCTGCCTTCCATCCTGGTAACCGGCCCCACCGGTTCCGGCAAGGAATTTTTCTTCAATAACCTGTACAACAAACTCAACGAATTCTACCGGCTGCACATCAATCCCACTGGTGAACTACCGGTAAAAAAGACCAATATCGCCGCCTACGCCGGTGACTTGACCTACTCGGAGCTGTTTGGCCATAAAAAAGGCGCCTTTACCGGCGCCTATACCGACCGGCGCGGCATCCTTGAAGAGACCATCGGGGGCATCGTCTTTCTGGATGAGATCGGTGATGCCGACCCAAAGACCCAGGTGCAGCTGCTCCGCTTCCTGGATAATGGCGGTTTCGTCCGGCTGGGTGAGAACACGGAACGTTTCAGTCGTGTGCTGCTGGTGGCCGCAACCAACAAGGACCTGCAGGTCGAGATTGCCTGCGGACGCTTCCGCGAAGATCTTTATCACCGTCTGGCCGAGCTCTCCATCCGACTGCCATCCCTCAACGAACGGCGCGAGGATATCCCGGACCTGTCCGTGCATTTTTTGGGCAAGCTCTACCGCACCTACCGTGGCGAAGATGAGCCGCCTGACAAGCCGCCTGTTCTGGCCAAAGAGGCAAAGGAAGTTCTCACGCAGTACAATTACAAGGGAAACATCCGCGAACTGCGCAGCATCCTGTTGCGTGCCCTATTCTTCCGCAGAAAAAACATCATCAGCGCAGAGGCCATCACCATGGCCATCGCAGGAATGGGCACCGTTTCAAACAGTCACCAGCTTCCCGCAGCCCATGATCTGGATGAGCGCTTGGCAAGCGATATTATCGAAAAGATCGCAG
>JBGSQD010000134.1:0-6388 GCA_041738275.1 Geobacterales bacterium | reverse complement strand
GCACGAAGTGCCGTCAACCGGGATAGACGCAACCTCAGTGCCGGCCGGAACCAGCAGGGGTTCGCGCAGGGTCGGACGGGGGGTAAACACCAGAATTGAGGAGGAGGGGACCGGTCGCAGATAGTGGGGAGCCAGCAGGTTCATGACGCCATGCAAAAGCTCGGGGAATTCATCGTCCAGCTTGTGGCGGACAAGACCAGTCAGGAAGGCGGTTCCCTCAAGGAGGCGTTCGACATCGGGATCCGAAGTCTGGCCGCTCAACATGGGGGCAAGGGCGGGATGGGCTTTGGAAAACTCCGCACCCAGCTCTTTCAACAGCGTCAGTTCTTCCTGATAGTAACGGTTAAACATGGAGATTGCCCCTGTCTCAGACTATGAGGTAACTTTTACCTGCCCGTCGGAGTCAACGATGGTTTCAAAAACTATGGGTGTCCCTTTTTCATCGAGAACCAATTTGGCGGAGATGGAAAACCGGAGCGCCAACAGGTCGTCCTGCTGTGTCCTGAAATGGACGGCTACATCCTTGAGGCGGGGTTCATATTGAACAATGACGCTTTTTATTGCCGTTTCCAGTTCCGGGATTGAATCTGAAGAGAAGGAACTCGAGATGTTGGTCAGATCCGGAACACCATATTCCGGATCAATTTCAACTGATCCTTTTTTGGTGTTCAGCACCCTGATCAGGTGTTCCAGCACAGAATTGACTATGGCGCCGGAATCGACGTCAAGACGCCTTTCCGGATTTTCCTCCATTATGCGTATTCGCTCCAGCAGCCGCTCTTTTTTTATTATTTGCATAAATTCCGTCGTTTCTCTGTCGAACCGGCAGCATAAGCACATGCAGGAAAGGTTGCCCTCTCCACAGGCGTGGAGAGGGCATGGAATCATGGCAGCTTAGGATTTGGGTTTTGTCCAGTCATCATCGGTTTGAGCCAGAGTCGAGCCTTTTTCATCAAGGGAGATCCAGGTGATCTTGCCATAGGTGAACATGATTTCTTCCATGTCGTGATACGATTCATTCTCTTTGAGGAAGGTCATCGGTTTGTACGCCTTAATCGAAACGATAATGGCCTTTTCAAGCTGAACCTTGGCATAGATATATTCGTTGCCGCTGGTGCCGATGGCGGTGAAGCTCAGTTCCCATTTGGTGATTTGCTCGCCTGATGTCAGCGCCTGATACAGTTTGGGTGAAGCGAGATCTTTGTGCTTGGTGATTGAGATAGGTCCATGAACGCGCTGGCCGGTTGCAAGACCCGTATGGACGTCACGCGGGATGTGGACTTCATGCTCCATGGCGTAGACCAAAATTGAATCCTTGTACGCTTCCTGGGTGCAATCGCCCTTAATGTCGCTTTGTTTGGCTCCGGTCAATGTTAAATAACTGGTGTTCGCCATCTGCTTGTTCTCCTTTTATTGGTAGTTGAGAAACATGGTCCCTTGGGACCGGATTGGTTACGAGTGCTTACTTGTCGAGCTTGCCAACCAAAGAGAGGGTAAAGGAGGAGCCCATGTACTTGAAATGGGGTCTGACCATCATCGAGACCCGGTACCACCCAGGTTCTCCTTCAACATCTTCTACCTTGATTTGGGCGGAGCGGAGCGGTTTTTTCGCTCGTGTGCTCGCCGTCGGATTATCCATTTCGACAACATACTGCCCTATCCACTTGTTCAGTTCGTCCTCCAGTTCTCCCCGCTCTTTAAACGAGCCGATGTTTTCCCGCTGAATGACCTTGATATAATGCGCCAAGCGGTTGACGATGAACATGTAGGGGAGTTGGGTACCCAGCTTGTAGTTGAGTTCCGCTTCTTTTCCTTCCTTGCTGATACCAAAATTTTTCGGTTTCTGGCATGACTGGGCTGAGAAGAAAGCGGCGTTGTTGCTTCCTTTCCGCATGGTCAGGGCAATGAATCCCTCTTCTGCCAATTCGAATTCCTTGCGGTCGGTAATGACGATTTCGGTCGGAATCTTGGTTTGAATGGCGCCCATGGATTCGTATTGGTACAGTTCCAGATTTTCAACCGTTCCCCCGCCCTGCGGGCCGATGATGTTGGCGCACCAACGGTAGTTGGCAAAACTTTCGGTCAGGCGGGTGGCGAAGGCGAAGGCGGCATTGCCCCACAAAAAACGATCGTGTCCTGCGGAGACGCTTTCTTCGTAGGTGAAGCTTTTCGTTGGGTTGGAGGACGGACCATACGGAAGGCGGAGAAGAAAATGCGGCACGGTAAGGCCCACATAATGGGAATCCTCAGAATTCCTGAATGCCTGCCATCTGGCATATTGAGGACCTTCAAAGATTGATTTGAGATCTTTCAAATCCGGAAGCTTGGAAAAATCATCGATGCCGAACATCTCTGCACTGGTGGCCGCAATGAATGGAGCGTGCGACATGGCGGAAACCGCGGCCAGATCCTGGAGCAATTTAATATCTTGCGGCCCCGGGCCAAATTCGTAATTACCGATTATGGCAGCGTAGGGCTGGCCGCCGAACTGTCCGTATTCGCGGGAGTACGCGACCTTGTACAGACCGGACTGCACCACCTCGGGAGCGTCGGAAAAATCGTCGAGCATGTCCTGTTTGCTGAGGTTCATGATCTCGAGTTTGACGTTTTCCCTGAAATTGGTTCTATCAACAATGAATTTCAGCGAACGCCAGGAGGATTCCATTTTCTGAAAATCCGAGTGATGCAGGATTTCATCCAGCTGGCGGCTCATCTTCTTGTCCAGCTCGGCAATCATTTCGTCGCAGATCAGGGCGTTTATCTTCTCCACTGATTTACCCGGCTGAAAAATCTGCGCTATCAGCGCTTCCACACCTTTTTTGGCGACTGAATAGGACTCGTTCTCTGGAGTTAATTTGGTTGCCGAAAGTATGTCCTCTATCAGAGAGAGACTTTCAGTGGTTTCAGCACCCTTTTCTTCAACTTTCAGTTCTTCAGCCATTGTTATGCCTCTCCCTTTTTGTCGCCGATCCCCATCTCATTGAGAATTTTGTCTCTCAACGCAGGGTCATCAATAATAGACTGAATTTTCTTCCTGAACTCCGGCACGTTCCCCAGTGGGCCTTTCATGCCCTTGATCGCTTCACGCAATTCCATCATCTGCTTGAGCTCGGGAACCTGCTGAACGATGGCGTCAGGATCGAAATCCTTCAACGAGTTGAACTTCAGATTTAACGTCATTTTTTCGTCAGGCTGGTCGGTCAGCGTATTGGCTACGCTCAAATCCACCGCTAGATTCTGCGCCTTGAGGACGTCGTTAAAGTTATCTTTATCAATGTTAATGGGATCACGTTCCTCAACACTCCTGTCATCCTTTGCTAGGGTGAAATCACCCACTATTAACATTTTTAACGGAAGTTCAACCTCTTCCTTGGCATCGCCGGTTGCTGGGCGATAGGTTATGTTGACTCGTTCCTTGGGTGCTACAGATTCTTCCTGCATGTGTGCTACCTCCCAGTTGAGATATGATAAAACAGTGTGATCCCGGTCATCCGCCGTCCATCTTCTACGCCACAACTGGAATTGTAGGGGTAACTGGATTTGAAAGTAAAGACAATTTCCCCAAGAGAATATTTTGTTGAGCAGCGCGGAGGGGTCCCGCTTTGAAGGGGAAAAACAGAGGTGGCTATCAGGGCGGCCCATATGAGCGAAGGCGGAGCTGTGACAATTGCAAACCACAAGCCTCTGAAATTTGCAGCCCATGACGGAACATCAGCAGGAGCAAGCACCGGTCACGGGCTTCATTCCGGCTGCCCTTGGTGGCGGCAATCAGCTTCTCAACTTCGGCAGAAACAAGGTGTTTTCGTTCGTTCATCGTTTTGTCTAATGTTTGGGTGTTTTGACGGCTCGCAAACCCGCATCAATCCTCAAGGTTATTTTTGAACATTAGACAAAATAATTCATTTTGTGTTGACGACCATTGCCAAAACAGACCTGCTGGTGCTTGATGATTATGGCTTGGCTCCACTCAATAGGGATCAACGCCATATTCTGCTGGAAATCATTGAAGACCGGCATGGACTCAAGTTAACACTGGTTACCAGCCAATTGCCGTTGGAACTCTGGCATGAACAGATGCGACCCGACCATGGCGGATGCCATCCTGGACCGACTGGTGCACAGCGCACATACAATCAAACTCAAAGGAGAATCAATGAGAAAAAAGAAAGCCAACTTGACTTGAAAATCAAAAACAAAGTAACAAACAACTAACCGCGTCGCTACGCTTCGACCACCTGGCCCTTTAGCTTGAAATTTTTGATCAAAGTGACAGTGTCCCCGTCAATCAACACATTCCCATGGGCATCATGCGCGATAGGTTTGAGGGCAGCGCTCTCCGCGCTGGATACCCGATAATAAAAATATCTCTCTCATTTGACTCTGTGTCACAAGGATTGTGGCAATTATTTCATGGGGTAGGGCGGGTTGGTCGAGTTCAGAATGAGCTAGTGAAGGATGTCTCTGTGTTTATATTGAGAATTATTATCTTGTAATATTGTAATTAGTGATGTAAAATAAAAATTAATAATGAAATAGCATTCTCTTTTTCTGATATCTTGCCCAGTAATTCCACTCTCTTTGATACCATAAAAGTTTTTTGCTTATTACCCTCAGGAGAAAGAGCATGAAACTTTTTATTGGTAGCCTCCCTTTCAATATCGTTGAATCCGAACTTTCTGAACTGTTTGGCAAATTTGGCAGTGTAGTCAGCGCTAAACTTATTGTCGATCAAGTCTCTAGGGAATCCAAAGGCTTCGGCTTTGTTGAGATGTCCAGCCGGTCGGAAGGGCACAAGGCGATGGATGGATTGAACGGTAAAGAATACAATCATCGCACGCTCGTCTGCAATGAAGCCAAGCCGCCGGTTAAAAAAGGCCAGCGCCGCAGATAACATCTTTGCCATCCTGCATTTCAAACTTTTCAATCTAATTAGGTGCCTATCAGGCATTGGACTGATAAACGCATGCAAGTTGATCTTTTATTGATCAATTGTCGCGTATGCACGATTTTTCTGCTGCAATTCCAGCAGCTTTTATTCAATATTTTCGCGATTAACAATGATTCGCCGCCAGAGATCCTGCGTTGCAACAATGTGCAGTGAACTGATCATGGATGCAAGAGTTGTTTAATTGCAGGAGTAGTAATGAGTTTTAACGATTTTCATTTCAACACCCACATTTCCCAAGCTATCCAAGAGTGCGGTTTTACCGCGCCAACACCCATTCAGAAACAGGCGATAACTCCGATTCTTGAACGGCGTGATCTGTTGGGTTTGGCGCAAACCGGAACAGGGAAAACCGCAGCATTTATTTTGCCAACCGTGCAGCATCTCATGACCACCGCCGGAAAACAGGTCAGAGTCTTGATTGTTGCCCCCACCAGGGAACTGGCTGAACAGATCAATGATTTTACTAAAACCATCATCCAGGGGACCCGGTTGCGGAGCATGGCCATTTACGGGGGCGTCAGCAAGCAAGCCCAGATTACCAGGATTCGTAACGGCGTTGATATCGTTGTCGCCTGCCCCGGGCGTTTGTTGGATATCCTCAATGATAAGGCAATCAACCTGAGTCATGTTGAGACGTTGATCCTTGATGAGGCCGATCATATGTTCGACAAGGGCTTCCTCCCCGATATCCGCAGAATATTGCGGCAGCTTCCCAAGGAAAGGCAATCGCTTGTTTTCTCGGCAACCATGCCGGGTGAAATTAGACATCTTGCCGAAGATATCCTGACCAATCCGGTGACGGTGCAGATCAACCATACCCGATCAGTCAAGAGTGTCTCCCACCAGGTGTATGCGATTGAACAGGGACAGAAAACCGAACTGCTCTTGCACCTATTGGGGCTTGAGCATATGGAAACCATCTTGGTCTTTACCCGTACCAAACACAAGGCAAAGAATCTGGCCCTGAAACTAGCGCAATCTGGTTTTAAAGCCACCTCATTGCAGGGAAATCTTTCGCAGAACAAACGGCAGGAGGCGCTTGACGGCTTTAAAGACGGCACCTTCAAGATCCTTGTGGCCACCGATATTGCCGCACGGGGGATTGATGTCACCGGTATTTCCCATGTCATCAACTATGACATGCCGGATACCTCAGAGGCCTATATCCACCGCACAGGCAGAACCGGCAGGGCTGCCTGCACCGGCGAGGCCCTAAACTTTGCCACCAAAGAGGATATTCGGATGATTCGGGCCATTGAGCAATCCCTTGATGGGAAAATGCAGCGTCAGCCAGTTGATCCCGCCGTGCTTGCTTCCCGGCACGCTGAACCGGAGTTCCGCTCCGAAGAACGAAATGGAAAGCCGGCCGGCAATAAGGCAAGAAAAGCCTCAGGCTCGCAACGTCCGCGCAACCGCTCTGCCGCATCCGGTGTTTTCGGT
>JBGSQD010000216.1:0-13577 GCA_041738275.1 Geobacterales bacterium | reverse complement strand
TCGGGTTGATATTGGCTGTACCTGCCGTCCGGGCAAGGGTTACATACCTCCCGTTGGCACCGGTAACAGTTAAAAGAAAGGGTGGGGTAAGACCGGTTACATCGATCTTATAGGTTCCGGTTGTGGCGTCGGTGACAGCGTTGACAGCGGATTTGCCTTCGGCATCCTTAAGCTTCACTGTTTTTTCGGTAATCAGAACCCCTTCAGAAGCCGTGCCAATAACACTAGCAGGTTTCGGGAAGACAGAACCGAGTACAGCGCTTTCACCGCCGCTATTGCCGCAACCGTAGACAAACAGCATCATCAAACAGACTATAATATGTACGTATTTCATAATAACTCCAATTAGCGATTATATTGCACAGCCTCGGGTCGATAAAACATAAGGGCTGTTTCGGAAAGAGGCTTTGAAAATACTTGAGGTTGCCCATGTGGTCAAGAAGAATGAGGAATCTTCGGTCTGCAAGACAGGAATTCAGATTTGAATGACAATAGTGTGAGAAGCGCAAGTAGATCAAACCGACATCCGTGGACTTCCCAGATTATGGTGGCTTTGATTTTTATATGAAGCCTTGTCAGGCTGCTTTTTTAAATTCAGCGATAACAGAACGTCCCAAACATAAAAGTGCTCGTTCCATGCTGGGTGTTTTTGAGGGGTGACGAGGGTCGAGCATCCGGCGAACTTCTTTTTCGTCAACTCCAATACGACGTGCAAGTTCGCATTTAGTGATATTATCCTCACGCATTGCTTGATACAGAACCGCTTTCAGTGACGTAGAAAGCGGAACTGACGCCATGTGTTCACCTTGTTTTCTATCAGTAGGAATCGGTATATCGACGCCACGTTTTATACGGGATGCTATCGCCTCTTCAATAGCATCGGAAGCTTCATAAACAGCTTGTGTTACAGTGTCACCCTGGGTTATGGCTTCAGGGAAGTCACGACAGGTTACGGTAAAGCCACCGTCTGAGGCATCGGGTGTGATTTGTATGGGATAGATCATGCGTATCATGTTTATGCCTCCATTATGTCGTCAAGCGTAATTCCCAGCTGTTTGAGCATGGCGTGAAAGGTTCCGGTTTTCAATTCATCTTTTGGGTTGCGTACGATGGTAAGGCTATCACCAAAATAAAGGGTTACGTGACTACCTTTGCCGCGAGCTTCATCAACCATGCAGACAACTCGCCTTGATTTTGCCATCTTGCGCACCCGCTTTATGAATTCGTTGCCTTTCATTGAATCAATATCGGTCAATTATGTCCGATTGTCAATAATCAAATTCATAATCTATCTAACGAATAAATTCATTTTTGGGACACTTCATGGGGACACTTCATGGGGGACACTTCATGGGACGTTGTTTATTTGTCTATTAATGCTAATAGCACATGATCTTTCTTCACTATTTTTTCACCTCTGCTTGCGGCTACGCTGACTCCGGCACGATGCAGATTTACATGTTTCCCAACCTCCACTCCGCTGTGTCCCATTTTGCGGACTGATAAATAACAAATAATACTTCGGGCTTCCACGATCTTTGCCGCTCGACTGTTGAGTTTTAGCTCTTCAGGTTCGATTGCTAAATACCGGCATACAACTGCAATTATCTCTCTGATTCCAATAGAATGTGATAATTTTGATTCAAGTTCTCGGCGTTGACGAAGTTCTTCAACAAATACGGCAGCTCCGAGAACTCTTGCGTCGTATTGTTCTTCGCCAAAATCTTCCAGAAGCTCCCTCGTCATCTTCCGACCGCCGCCAAGTTCATCGCGCTTACCTAAATGAACTCCGTCAGCAACGAAGAGTTCATAGAGCCTTATTGCTTCGCGTTTTCCTTTAGCGAAGTGCAAAAGGACCTCATCCACTTCCTGTCCTTCAAGTGATTGCTTTCCGATGATAACCGAATGACCGGACCAGGCGTAGTGATCAAGAGCGGTGAGATCTACCACCATTTTTGCGCGTAAAGGGTTCAAGTGGATGTAACGAACAAGCTCCAGAAGATAGGTGTCTTCTTCGCAGACTATGGACTTATATCTATTCTGGAACAGATGGCCAGAGCGTTTGTGCCGGTGGTTGAAATATATTGCATACCCAGTGAGCAGCCGCCGCATAAACAATGCAAGTCGCGATTTGCGGGGTCTAAGTAGAATGTGAAAATGATTGGACAATACAGACCAAGCGAGGCACTCGGTACCGGTCTGGACAAGTAGCTTCGAAAAACTATTAAGGAAATGACTACGGTCTTGATCATCGCGGAATATATCACAACGATCCACACCGCGGACAATGACATGCTGCAAAAAGTCAGGTAAATCTAGGCGCGCTGATCTTGGCATGCAGGAAGCTTATCATCAAATTGGATGTAAGTAAACAAATAAACAACGTCCCTTTAGCACTCCTTGTGATCTTAAAAAAAAGCCCTGTTCCGTTACCGGAACAGGGCTTAAACATGTCAGGGAAACATGCACCCCCAAACAGAGGGGGTGCAGTTTTCGTCAACATTAAATGATGAAGTTATCTGCAACGAAGTCCTGCTCGACACCGAAGTCGGCAACACCAATGACACCAACCGTGACATCCAATGTCAAACCACCGAAGCCGGCTGCTGAACCAGTGTTCATCAGATACATGGTGTACACACCGTCATTTGTTGAGCTCTCAACCATATAGACGTAATCTTCATTGGCAGCCAAAAGGCCATCGCCAACGATATCGCCAAAAGTGAAGTCGGAATCAACGTACACGCTGTCAACGTCGTAAGAGCTGAAGTCAATCATGTCGAAGTTAGCCGGTAAGCCGTACACTATCGTCTCAGGCGTGACCACAACGTTAGCACCAACGAAGGAGGCATCGGTGATATCCGTCTGATCGCCCACTACATCATTCGTGAAGGTCACAACGTTGAGCGTATTCACAGAGGCCGTCCAGCCAACGTAGTCGCTTGTGGCGGCTGCGAAGGATGCGGCGATGTTCGTGCCAGTTTCGCCAGCAAGGACATCCACGGAGATGCCAGCGAACGTATAGGTCGCATCGACTGTTGCATCGCTGAACTCGACATCGAACGACTCTGCAGTTCCCGCGCCTACACCCACGGCAGTAACGCCATCAGTACCGACCGCGAGGGTCATACCGACGCCCGACAGGTCATACGCGATCGAATCAGCTATAGTCTGACCTATAGTAATATTCTGAGCGCCTGCGGCAAGTGCAGTGAACGTCACTGTGCCATCCAAGTTATTGACTGCATTCCATTCAGGAGTAGCAGCACCGTTATTAGCAGCTACGAGAGCAGCAGCAACGTCAAGGAGCGTCTGACCAGCGATAGGGTTAATAACGATATCTACGCCACCACCGTTGAAATCAGCACCGTCGAGGGCAATTGAACCGGCTGCAGTCGCCACTGAACCAGTCAGCGTCAGGGTGAAGACTTCAGCGACCGCAACCACTGCGGGCGTCGCATCCGTGCCATCGGTAACATCGATCACTGTGGCGAGGTTGGTCAGGACTTCCGGCTCTAGAACGAAATCACTGGACACGAAATTAACAATAGTATCATTGTCGTTCAAACCATTGCCTGTCTGGTCATAACCTTCGTAAACAATGGTATCGTTGCTCATGGCGCCGGTGCCGAGTACGATAACGTCATTGCCTGTGTCGCCGGTAATGATGTTGTCGCTGGTGTGGATGCTAAAGCTACCTACAATTTCGTCGCCATCAAAATAGGCAAGCTGAGTATCGTAGTCGCCATTGTCTTCAAAAGCAGCCTGAGCAGCCAAGAAGGTTGCAATGTGATCACCTGCAACGCCGTTTGGTGTGCCATAGTAGCTGTTCAGCAAGGTGGTATCAGCAGATGACAGGGTGGTCGGCACATTGATGGAAATAGCCAGATCAGCAACATCATCCTGGCCAAATTCACTATCAATCAAGGAAGAAACAACCAGCGTATTGGCAGGGCCATCATTAGCAACAAGCAACTTGCTCAGGACGTCATCATTGTTGATGGCGTTTTTGATGGCCTGGTTTACCTGCAGGTCAGACACGACACCCAGTGTGTTTGGCAGATCTACGGTTACATTGAAGCCCTTGAAGTTGACAGTCAGTGTGCCTTTGAAGATTCTGTAGGTGTCATTGGCGTCAGACTGCAGATTCTCTATATCAGCGCGAATGGATGAGAAGTCAGGCTCGACGTTGAAAACAAAGACAGCCTTGTCGCCAGTGTTGTCTGCGTAGACGGTGTCGTTGCCGCTACCTGCTTCGATAACCACATTGCCCGAACCCGGAATCCTGATGGTGTCGTCGCCTGCGCCGGCATCGATGGTCAGGTTGGCATTGAGGGTGCTGTTGTCGTACCAGTTGGCAGTTGTAACAGGGTTAATGCCGATTGCGCCATCCGAAGCCAGGTCGCCGTCGTCTTCATCTACGATTGCCAGAGTGATATCATCATCACCGGCATTGCCCTGAATTTCCAGAACAAAGTCTTCACGGTTGGTTGTTCCGGCTTCTGCAAGGTTGGAAGAGCTGATAGCCAGATCCAGGGTATCGTCGCCGGCGCCCATGTCATAGCTGAACTCGGTGTCAACAACGTTGAGGTAAGGTATTTCGCTGTTGTCGCCTGCGGGATTTGTCTGAATGTCCTGCAGATCCAGATACTTGTCAGTAACATTGCCTGACAGGAAAGCGCCCAGGTTAACATCGCCAGTCATTGCGGAAGCATCAAAAACCCGCACATCATCCAGCCTGTTGATGGTGAGGTTGCCTTCATTGGCAATGGCCTCAGCAACAGAGTTTTTAGTTACTGCACGATCAACAGAGCCATTTACAACGTTTACTACCTCAAGAACGTTATTGGTGGATGCCAGTTGATCAATATGGCTGGTATGCTGAACTTCAACATTGAACTGCTGAATGCCGCTTTCGGACATATCGCCGATAACCAGATCGCCGGAGCCTGAAGCATCGCCACGAGCAACATTGTCCAGAACCACGTCAACCTGTGTCAGGCTGGGGATCTCGGAGGCCTCATTGTTGGAAGCTGTACGCACGAGGTTACCGCTGGGCTCTTGTGAACCCGGATCAAGGGTGTAGCTGGTCAGGGAGAGGTTCTCTGCGCCGGTATTGGTCAGAACGATTGGCGCATAAAGACCGCCGACTGTTCCTTGCAGGTAAGTTGTACCTTCATCGGTAACAGTGATGGAGAATACTGCTGTTTCAAAAGGAGATTGCTCCACGGTGATGCTTGTGATGCCTTTTGCAGCCAATGCGGCTTCAATGGCGGTTTTGAAATCAGCATATGATGTGAGTAGCGAGAAATCGATGTCCAATTTAACAGCTGTGCCGCCGATATCCAGAGTGAAGCCATCATAAGGCAGGTTGCTCAGGCCGTCGCCGCCTTTGCCCAGATCAAGTACGTCAGCCAGACGGATGGTCAGGGTTGCGCCTTCTGCGTCATTGCCGGGACCGGTGATATTTTGTGGATCAAAGTACACTTCGTAGTTTACGTTGCCAGGATCGGTGTCGCGCATGCCGATTGTGGTTGTGTGGCTGTTTTCACTAACGTCTTCGATTACCAGGTTGGCGCGGCTGTCGTCAGACCAGAGCTGGCGTACGCCGTCCATATCGCCGGCGTCAATCTGGCTGTAGCCGTCACGATTTGCATCTCTGTAGCTGAAATCATAGCCAAGATCGCCTAACGGGCCACCAGGACCATTTATCATCTTCATGATAGCAGAGATTCCAGCAAGCTCTTCTTGGTAACCTTCTATGCCCATGGCGGTTATGTTAGCCACGAGATCGGTGATTATTGGGGGTAAATCAGCGGAGATGAAATTATCAGAGCTGTCAGTAGCGCGTGCCTGTGCCTGGAAGAACATATTCTCGACAGAGGTTGTCTTGGCGCTGATGGCAAAGTCCTGGGAATTGCCGATCTCTGCGTTCAGGGTATCAGTGCCGCCGCCGCCGTTGATTCTGTCGCCTGACTGAAAGGTGTTCTGGTTGTCAAAGATGTCAGACGTAAAGGTGTCATCGCCTGCGCCGCCGACGAGAGCATCCTGGTCGGTTGTGAGGTTAAGACCTGAGTTTGCTGTAGGCGGGATGTTGGTTGTATCAAGCGTTGCGTTGACATGAGTTGCAACGTTGGCGTCAACTGTTGCTCCGCCCAGCGTCAATACGCCACCTGCCAGAATTGCATCGGCAGTGCCGTTGCTGAAGCTCAGCTGGGTACCATCTGCATCGCCCTGGACAAAAACTGTAGAAACGAGTGAGTCATTTGCGTAAACCTTGATCGAGTTGCCGCTTTGGAGAAAAGTGTAATCGCTGGCAGCGCCGGCAAACACGACTTCTTCCACGTTCTGGTCAACAGTTACTCCGGTCACGCCTGAAGCAAGCGCAACTGATTGTGTACCTACGAGGCCAATAACATCGTCATTGTTGTTGTTAATGTTGTACTCTGCGTTGGTAGCATCCAAATAAATCTTAGCCATGTTTATTCCTCCCTTTTTTTTACTTCATTTTTATTGTTTTGCGTATCAAACAATCGTCCAATAATTGCATTCTAGTTATTTAGATTGTGCCGGCGCCAAAAACTGTGTTGAAATCAGCAATATTGTTAAGATTGCCGTCATTTGCAGCCTGCCCGGTAAGTGTAACAGTTATCGTCTGATTATTAAGCGTGCTCTCAATAACGACAACTCCGTCAAAGTAGGAAATATTTTTGACTGTAGGAGTTGTTGAACCGGCAGGGAAGACGAGTTTATCGCCTGCGGTGAAACCGGCTATGGAGTAATTATAGACGCCGGCAGGGAACGTGTAGGTTGTTTTTATTCCACTTCCAGCATCTGTAACACTGCCACCTGTTGCAGGAACGTTCACAGTGGCGGTATCTGCCGGTGGTGGTGTAACCGGTGCAGCTGAATTATTGTCATCATCACCGCATCCGCTGAAAATCAGCGTTGCGCCCAACAAACATGCTGTGCTAAACATCTTCAAAAAACTTTTCATGTGTATTCCTCCTGTGTCTTTTTTGATTTCCATTTTTATGCTCCATCCTGCCAAAACCGCTTAATCATAATAAATGCTTACTATGATCTCCATCCTCCTTTCATTTCCTAGCTTCGACAAGCCGGATATTTACGTTAAGCAAAAACGATTAAATTCAGTAGACACAACACCATAGCAAAACACTCATAATTTTAATTGAGTTGGATTTGTATAATAGCAAAACAAACCTTTGTCAAGCACCATATTCATAAAAAATGGGCTGTAAAGCCATTTTAGCTCTGGTTTTTATCTTATATATATCATTCATGGAGAAAAACAAACAAAATAATCATCATTGGAATACCGTTAAACACCGCGACTGAGACGTTATATCACATATATAATCAGATTGTTACCTTTGATTATTAACCGCCGCAAGGTCGGCTTCGCTAAGTATACCAGCTGCTGCCTTTAATTCAATCTGCTTCAAAATAATATCGTATCTGGAACTGGTCAGGTCGCGCAGACTTATTGCATATCCCTGCTCTGCATTAAGCAGATCGATTGCCGTGCGGGTTCCGATGTCGCGACCCCTTTGCACAGCCTTTAACTGCAGATCGGCTGATTCGTGCTTGCGCTTGTAGGCATCCACAAGACTTGAGTTGTACTGCAAGTTGAGAAATGCCTCTTTAAGACGGGCAATCGCCTTTTCCTGGGTGTCATTCAACTGGGCGCGGCGCTCGGACTCGCCTGCCAGGGCACGACGGGTACGGGCGCTGGTATCGCCGCCAGAATAGATCGGGACATCAATCCTGATGCCGGTATACCACTGCTGTGTTTCTACCTTGGGGAGGAAGGTGCTCCCTTTGTCAACCGTGTACCCTCCATTTCCCTGAATGGTGGGATAATGGCCGGCTCTTGCGGCCTTGCTGCTTTGCTCTGCCTGCAGGAGATCCTCCCTGGCCTGCATGAGAGCCGGGCTGCGTTGCTGCATGGTCTCTATCCACCACTCCAGTTCTGCCGGCTCTGGTCCAGTAGTATTGACAGCATCGATATCCTTGACCGTATCTACCATTATACCGGTGAGGCTGGCAAGGTTCTGCTGCGCCAGCCTGAGCTGCCCCTGGGTCTTGACCAGATCGGCGGCGGCGCTGTCCAGGCGTGCCTTGGCTTCGTAGACTGCTATGATGTCGCCGGTTCCGGCCGTAAGAAACGCCTGTGCCTGTTCCTGTACCTTCTCTACCCTGTTCAATTCGATTTTATACAGATTTTCATCTGCGTTTGCCTTCAGACAGCGCAGGTAGGCATCAAGCAGGCGGACAATCAGATCCTGGCGCGCTGCCTGGATGCCGGCGTCGGCGCTGCTGATTCCTTTGTCGGCAGAGGATATCTGATAATAGGCGGGGATATTCAAGAACGACAGCGTACCCCCCATGCCGTAACTATAGCCGGTGAACTCGCCATCAATATCTCCGGCGGAATAATTTTCCACCTTGTGCCAAAGCTGACGGACTGCACCGTTGGCGCTGATACGAGGCAACAGGGCGGCCCAGGCAATATCCTTGTCCGCCTTGACGCTATCCAGCCGTGCCTCGGCACGACTTACTAGCGGGTCCTTGACTTTGGCCAACTTGTACAGCTCCAGCAGGTCGCGGTCCTGGGCCTGTGCGTTACAGGGAAGTAAATGCAGCGCCAGAAACAAAGCGGCAATTCCTATGATTCTGATGTTATTTCGCATTGTAGGCCTTTCTCATCCGATCGCGCAGCGGACCTATGAAATAATCCAATGCCGTGCGGGGTTTTGTGGTAATGGAGGCCTGTGCCTGCATCCCCGGAACCAGTTCCAGATTCCCCAAAAGCTTGAGCGCTTCGGGATCAAGTTCAAGATAGGCCGAGTAATAAGGCATATCCCCCTGTGCGGTCCTTGTCGTCAAGCGGTCGTCGGAAATATAGCTGACCGTTGCCTTTATCTGCGGTGTGGTGCTGCTCTTGAAGGCGGTCAGGTTTACCTGTGCCTCCTGCCCCAGCCTGACGTCACTGATGTCGTTGACACCGACCTTTGCTTCTATGATCAGATGATCTGTCTGAGGCGCTATCTCCATCAATGTCTCCCTGGGCACCACCACCCCGCCGATGGTGGAGACCTTCAACCCCACGACCTTGCCGGCTACCGGCGCACGAATGATCTGATGGGCCATCAGGGCACGGGATGGGCGCACGCGCTCTTCCAGTTCAATCCGCTTCATGGCGGACTGTTTAATCTCGGTAGCTGCCTGTTGAACCCGCTCGGCCCTTATGGCCAGAATCTTTTGTTCCAGTTCTGCCAAGTGCTGCGTGTTGGCGGCGATGCTGGAAGAAATCTGTTCGCGCTCGCCGGCTTTCTGAGCCAGCATCCGCTCCAGGTCCAGCACGATTGTTTTGGTGACATACCCTTCCTTGCGCAGGGTTTGATTGGCCTCCAGCTGTTCCTTGAGGGAGGCGAGCTCTTTTTTCTTGGATAACAGTTGTTCCTGAGCGCCCTTGACCATCTCCCTCACCTGCTGAATCTGGCTTTTTACCATTTCGATCTGCTTCAGGTACGCTTCCCGTTTGGCATTAAACAGTCTGGTTTCGGCCTGAACCACCTCTGCCGGAATCCCTTTGGGAAAGGAAAGAACGGAGTTGTCATTCTTTTCCGCCTCCAGCCGGATTATGGTGGCGGTCTCGGCAACGGCCTGACCTTCGAACATATCCACGATAGGCTTGACCTGATCATCCTCCAGAACAATCAGAGGTTGACCGGCCTTGACGGTTTCACCATCTTTCACCAGGATCTGCTTGATGATCCCACCCTCCTGATGCTGCACAGCCTGACGTTTGTTCTGGAATACTACCTCGCCCTGGGCATGTACGGCAGAATGCAGCGGCGCCAGGAAACCCCACACGGCAATGGATCCGAAGAAAAGCACCAGAATGGCGGCCCCTGTCATAATGATAGGGGTGGGAGAATAGTTGGTTTCCCGTTTGGGTGCTGCCACCACAATGGCATTTTCAGTTATTTTAGCCACGGGGCACCTCCTCGCCGGATACGGCGCTCTGTCCTGCATCACCCCTGTCTGCTGGTTGCTGCGGTTTTATATTCGGTTTCATATTCGGTTTTATTTGCGGCTGCGGTTGCTGCGGCTTTTGCTGCAGCTGTTTCTGCTGTTCCAGCAGGCGCTGCAACACGCCCTCCCTTGGACCAAATGCTGCGATTGCGCCATCATTCATTATCATCAGCTTGTCTACGCCTGAGAGCAGGCTGACCTTGTGCGTGATGATCACCACTGTCGCACCCATCTTTTTCAGATGAGCCATGGCCTGCAGCAACGCCATTTCCCCTTCGTTGTCCAGGCTGGCATTCGGCTCATCCAGCACCAGAAGCTTGGGATCGCCATACAGCGCCCTGGCAAGACCGATCCGCTGACGCTGACCACCGGAAAGCACGGCACCGCTATCTCCGATATAGGTGTCGTACCCTTTCGGCATCTGCAGGATCATTTCATGCAAACCTGCCAGTTGTGCCGCTTTGATGACCTTGTCGGAGTCAGGTTCGTCAAGACGGGCGATATTGTCGGCAATGCTGCCGGCAAAAAGCTCGATGTCCTGGGGCAGGTAACCTATGTAAGGACCCAGGCGATCCGACGGCCATGATGCCATATCGGCTCCATCCAGGCGGATGGTGCCCTGCAGCGGCTGCCAGACCCCGACCAGCAGACGGGCCAGGGTCGATTTCCCGGCGGCGCTGGGACCGATGATCCCCAGGGACTCGCCGGCCGGCAGGGCAAAGGTGATCTCTTTTACTATAACCTTGTTGGTCGCGCGGATACCGAAGGTAACCTTTTCCAGGGAAATCTGGCCGGTGGGGGGCGGCAATTCCATCGGCTCGATGTCCAGATGCTGGGATTTCAAATAGACATCCAAACGGCCGTAAGCGATACGCGCCTCCAGAAAACCCCTCCAGCCCGCGATCAAGAGTTCTATGGGCCCCAACGCCTTGCCCAGGACAATGGTACCGGCAATCATCATGCCGGGGGTAAAGGTATGATCCTGCAGAACGATGTAGGCGCCCACCCCCAATCCCATTGACTGGATCGACTGGCGGACGAATTTGGTTACGCCGGAAATCGTGCCTGCCCGCTGGCTGGCTTTGGACTGCAGGGCGATCACCCGGTCATTAAGACCAGCCCAGCGGCCGGCCACACCTCTCAGCATGCCCATGGCGTTGACTACCTCGGCATTACGCAGGGCAATCTCCACATGATGCCCTGCTATCCGGCTTGCTCCGCTGGCCTCTTCAAGCGGCTTGCGGGTCAACAATTCGTTAATGATTGTCAGGATGATCATCAGCACCGCCCCAACCAGGGCAACCAGGAACAGATAAAAGTGCATGTACCAGAGGATGAGCATGGCAATAGGCATCCAGGGAGCATCAAACAGAGCCAGGATTCCGGCGCCGGTCAGGAATGTCTTTATGGAGTTCAGGTCTTTAAGACCGTGGGAATACTGGTTCCCTTCGGGAGATGTGGCGCCTTCGGCCATTTTCCTCAGCAGATAGGGAGCCAGCTCGGCATCAATGGCATTGTTGGCCCGCACCAGAAGCCGGGAACGGACCATCTCCATGCTGCCCATGACAATCAGGGCAATAATCAACAGCAGGGAGATAAACCAGAGGGTTTCTTCGCTGCGACTGCCTAAAACCCTGTCGTAGACCTGCAGCATGTAGAGGGAAGGTGTCAAAAGTAGCATGTTCATAAAAAAGCTGAATACGCCGGCTGCAACAAAGAAGGGGAGAAACTTGCGGAGAAATGAGCGCATTGGGAACCTTTACTTGCCTTTCAACTGTTTTATACGTGACGGTAAAACATAGGGACTCAAGGAAGAAATGTCAAGGAAGGGGGGATTAATTTCAATCCATCGAGCACCGATAAACAGGGTAAACTTCAAATAATTTAAACCTATAAACGGCAATTGAACCGCCGAACACGCCGAATAACGCCGAAAAAACCAAGCGTTATTAAAATAAAAATGCCGTTCTCCATTTCGGTTAGCCGAATATCTTTACAAGCCTTTGATTTATCCGCGTGTATCGGCGTTCATCGGCGGTTAACTGTTTTTTTAAGGAATTAACCCTCCGCCCTTTTTTCCCGTTCAGCCAGATCCAGGTCGGCATCGGTCATCATGTTGACGAGCTGCTCGAAACCGGTCTTGGGCTGCCAGCCCATCTGGAGCCTGGCCTTGCCGGAATCGCCCAGCAGCAGGTCAACCTCGGCCGGACGGAAATATTTGGGGTCGATCCGGATGACGGTCCTGCCGCTGTTCCGGTCAATCCCTTGTTCCGCCTCGCCGCTACCCTGCCACTCCAGCGGCATGCCCAGACGTGCGAAGACCTTCTCGGCAAATTCCCGCACGGCATATGTTTCGCCGGTGGCAATCACGTAATCCTCGGCCTGCTTCTGCTGCAGCATCAGCCACATGGCCTCGACGTAATCACCGGCAAAGCCCCAGTCGCGCTTGGCATCCAGGTTCCCCAGGTAAAGGCAGTCCTGCATCCCCAGCTTGATGCGGGCGGCGGCGCGGGTGATCTTGCGGGTAACGAAGGTTTCGCCCCGGCGGGGTGATTCATGGTTGAAGAGGATGCCGTTGCAGGCGAATATGCCGTAGCTTTCGCGATAGTTCATGGTGATGTAAAAGGCATAGGCCTTGGCGCAAGCATAGGGGGAACGGGGATAAAAGGGGGTCGTTTCCTTCTGGGGGGTCTCCATGACCTTGCCGTACAGTTCCGATGATGAGGCTTGATAGAATTTTGTATTCAGGCCGGTTTCGCGGATCCCTTCCAGGATGCGCACCGCTCCCAGTGCGTCCACCTCGCCGGTGTACTCGGGCACATCAAAGGAAACGCGCACATGGCTCTGGGCCCCCAGATTGTAGATCTCATCCGGCTGGATATCACGCAGCAGCTTGTTGATGGAGCTGGCGTCGTTCAGGTCGCCGTAGTGCAGGAACATGCGTACGTCTTTTTCGTGGGGATCGCGGTAGATATGGTCGATGCGCCCGGTATTGAAGGAGGAGGAACGACGGATCATGCCATGGACCTGGTACCCTTTTGCCAACAGCAGCTCTGCCAGATAGGAACCGTCCTGACCGGTAATGCCGGTGATCAGTGCTTTTTTCATAATAAACTCCTGCCCCCGATAAACGGGGTCGTCAGTTGTAAATCAACAATTATAATATCCGCGGTACCATTCGACAAAACGCCGCAACCCCTCTTCGATGGAGGTGGCGGGCCTGAAACCAACTTCCCGCATCAGATCATCCACATCGGCACAGGTGACCAGCACCTCTCCGGCCTGGAGCGGCAGCATGTTCATCCTGGCCTTTTTACCCAGGCACTCTTCAATGATGCGGATAAAGCGTTCCAACTCCACCGGCCGGTTGTTGCCGATGTTGTACACCCGGTAGGGCGCTGTGCTGCCGGCCGGATCGGGGCTGGCGGCATCCCAGCCGGGATCGGGTTGGGGGATATGCCCCAGCACCCGCACTATCCCTTCGACGATGTCGTCGATATAGGTGAAATCCCGTT
>JBGSQD010000120.1:0-5361 GCA_041738275.1 Geobacterales bacterium | reverse complement strand
AACAGGGTGCCTGGCGGGACGCGCTGGTGGTTGAGGTGCGGAATGCATCGGACGAACCTGTCGTCTGGCCTTTGCATCCCGTGCAGCAGCTGGAGACCAGCGTCACTTTGGGGGTTGACGAGACCGCCACCGCCCAGTGGTGGCTGGAGCCTGCCGACTCCCAGGCATTGCTACCGGGCGTCTATACCCTGACCGTCTCTTTTCGTCCCGATGCGGTGGAGGGGCTACCCCGGTCTCTCGGCAGCGACCGTTTTCACCTGAAAATAGAAAAAGAACCCACACCCCTTGACCAGGCAACCGCCACGGCCAAGCAATTACAGATGGCAGAATTTTCATTGTTCAAGGGCGATGCCAAGACTGCGGGCGGTCTTGTGGAGCAACTGCTTGCCCGCGAGCCGGAGAACATCGGGGTTTTGCGCTTGCAGGCAAAGCTCCTGATGGGCGAGGGCAAAAAACTGGAAGCCGCCAACGCGCTTGAAGAGGCGTTGCATGTCTATTACAAGAAATACCCCAAAGCCGACCCACCGCTGGGCTTGCTCCATGAACGTTCCGAGGCGATGAAGGACCTGGAACCAGAGATTATCAAAGAGAGCGGGCCAGCCATTCGGTAATGCACGCGCCCTTGACGGTAGCCTGGAGCCGAGGTTGCCAAGTCGAACCTTAGCCAATCGCAGAACTGACCATACTTAAGGTGTCTACTGTGAATCTCCGGCTATAAAAGGCCACATAACTCTAAAGTTTGGTGGACCAATTTCGCCATTTTCTTCGTCTCACCAGACCGGTTGAAATATCCTGTCAGCAGTTGTTTCAGCTGTCGCTGGTCATGGGTAAATAGAAATAGGGATGCGCTCTCAATGCGCTTTTCAAGGCGTTCTCAGGTGAAAAACCATGGACAAAACGTGCCATTTATTCACGCAAAACCGTGGGGGTGTGCGTATAAATCGGCCTCTCACGCCGGCAACAGGGGTTCGAGTCCCCTTGGGGTCACCAAGTAATTCCAGCTACTTGCTGACAATAGTGCCAAACGCTTTGAAAGTTAATGCGCTTCCAAGGCGTTTTCTTGTTTTGGAGTAGTGAGTGTGCATCAACTCACCCCCTTTTTAGTTCTCGATCTTCCAGGGCAGGCAACGCGCTCAAAACTTCACGGTTTCCACCGTCCAACGTGTGAATATACCGTGCCGTCGTCGTTATACTCCCGTGTCGCAACATCTGTTGTATATTTACCAGGGGCCTGTTATTCGCAGCCAAGATAGAGGCAGATGCCGAATACCATGGAATCCAAATTGTTTCACTCCCGCTCTCGCAGTCCATTTCCACCATAAAGCATCAATCCCCCTATTTCGTAGGGAGATATTTCAGTGGTAGGGGTATGACAGTCGAAGGGGATGCGGAATCAAGCCTTTTTCACAAATTCTGATTTCAACTGCATGGCACCAATACCATCAACTTTGCAGTCTATATTATGGTCGCCTTCAACGAGGCGGATGCTTTTCACCTTGGTTCCAACTTTGAGTACCGATGATGAGCCCTTGATCTTGAGATTTTTGATCAAGGTGACAGTGTCCCCGTCAATCAACACATTCCCATGGGCATCATGCACGACAGGTTTGAGGTCAGCGCTCTCCGCGATCGTATTTTTAGCCCATTCATACGAACAGTCAGGACAGACATACATCGTTCCGTCGTCGTAAGTATATTCTGCCTTGCATTGAGGACATTGAGGGATAATGTTCATGCTGCTCCTTGCTTGTGATGGGTTCACGCTAAATTTATTTATTGGCAATAACCGTTAGTGCCCACTGGCAAGTTGACGGCCTGCTGCTTGTGCTTGCCGAATCGCTTTCTCCGATGGCATAGCTTGTTTCTGCTGAGCTGCCAGACCGACAAATATAGTTTTGATAGGTTTGGCACCCATAGTCGTGGCTATGAGCCGTAAGGCCCGTGGCGCTCCTGTGAAAATCCAGCCCATGAAGGAGGGCATGGCGGATGCCGTAATCAAAACAGCCCGCTTGTCTCGGATCTTGGATCTCATTTTGGGACCAGGTTGACCCCAGGGCCAGTATGAGAAACAAACGAGCCTTTCCATAAACCTGCGGGTTATTGCGGTTACATTGAAAAAGTTTACGGGAGCTCCAATGACAAGCCCGTCGCACTCGTTCCATTCGCTCAGGATGGCGGCAACGTCATCAAAGTGAATGCAGGTTCCAGGTTCCGCCCCAGGTTCTTGTGTACATTGACGGCAATTGCTACAAAATTCGATATGCGCATCCGAAAGGTACATTTTCTTCGTGATGGCACCTAATGCCTCTGCGCTCGACAAGGTTTCTGATACCAAGCTGTCAATGATCCCATTTTTTCGGTAGCTGCCGACGATTCCAAGAATTTTCATGGTCATTACTTCCTGTTCCGTTTTTTTGTTTGCCAGGAGGGTCTGTTCCGCAAAGTACCTTTCGAGGGAAGGAGCCCCTTCAAGGAGCGGGAGCGGTTCGTGCGCTCTGCCGGATCCTGGCGATAGTAACCGCTGAGAATTTTGTAGAGGTCCGGGGCGTGTTTCTGGAGTGTGAGGGGGCGGTCAAAAAACTCCTCGGTGACCACAGCGAAGAACTCTGCCTCGCTCTGTGCTCCATAAGCGTCTAGAAAGGTTTTGTGGCCTTTCTCGGCGAGGTTGCGTAACCGCAGAAATTCCTGGGAGCACACTGTTGCCCATTTGGCGAGCTGCTCGCGATTGTTGAGTGGCGGGGTGCCATCGGCGGTTCCATCAAGCAGGTCAAGTTTGTGGGCAAACTCGTGTTAGACTACATTATGCCCCTGTTCAGGATGGCGTGCCCCGTGGAGCACGGCGTCCCAAACAAGGATCACCGGACCTTGGGCGAATGCCTGGCCAATGAGCGGGACAGAGGGCTCTACAGCGCCACCTAGAGGCTCGAAGAAACCGGGACGTCGCGGCGGAGGCACTATAGTTGATGGGTAGACAAGGATCGACTCTACATTGCGATAGTAATCGTCGTGGGGGAGTGCTAGGAGCAACAGGCAGGCTTGGGCAGCTATTGTAACGCGGATCTCGTCAGTGAGCTCGAGGCCGCCGCACCCCTCCCAATGCTTCTCCTCCATAAAGATTTGAATCATCACGCGCAGCTCGTCACGCTCAGACTCATCGAGCACGCTGAAGTGGGCCACGTTCGCGCGCAGAAAGACCTCCCACTCGGTGGGAAATGGTCGTTCTCGCACCTCAGCGCGATGATGGTCACGGATCCAGTGGAACATAGAGGAGGCACCATTATTCGGGGCAGAGGAACACGCCCCTACCGTAAATCGAGTAGAGACGAAATGAACTATCCTAACACAATGTTATGAAATAATATACGATATCGAAGGGATAGGATGGTAAGTTGCAATTCTGAGTAACATCTTCACCACCCCTTCGGGCATTCTTTGGTTGCGGCTCAATTGTAAGCCTCTTGATGTAGTCCGGCTGTGCCTGCTACCGCACCTTTTCCGATATATATTGAGTCTGCCACCTGGCTTGGTATAGTCGGGCACAGCAAAAAAGTTTTCTGTCTGGATGTGCAGAGCCCTGTTCCGTTCCGCAGAATTTTACTCCTGTTTTTTAATTTGTCATGTCCTTCTCTTTACTCGACCTTTCCGAGCCACTCCTTCGTGCTCTTGATGAACTGTCGTATACCACTCCTACTCCGGTACAACTGCAGGCGATTCCCGCAATTCGCTCTGGCAGGGATGTCATTGCCGTGGCCCAGACGGGAACGGGAAAAACTGCCGCTTTTGCCTTGCCACTGCTGCAACGTCTGGCCAACGGCTCTAGAGTAAAGCCTAACCACATCCGCGCCTTAGTGCTGGTGCCAACCCGCGAGCTTGCGGTGCAGGTTGCCGAGTCCATTGCCGCTTACGGCAAATATCTGCCGCTTAAGACGGGCGTCGTTTACGGCGGTGTAAAGATCAATCCGCAGATGATGAGGTTGCGCAGCGGGGTCGATATCTTGGTGGCAACGCCGGGGCGCTTGCTTGATCTTTTCCAGCAGAACGCTGTGAAGTTCCTGCAGGTGGAGACGCTGGTACTCGATGAAGCAGACCGGATGCTCGATCTGGGGTTTGTGGACGATATTAGCAAGATCCTTGGCCTCTTGCCCAAAAGACGGCAGGGCTTGCTCTTTTCCGCAACGTTTCCGGATGCCATCCGTTCACTTGCTGAAAAACTGCTGAAGCGACCGGTTCACATAGAAGTTGACCCGCCAAACTCCGCGGCCATCAGCGTGAAACAGTGGATCTATGAGGTGGACAAAAGCAAAAAGCCGGATTTACTTTGTCAGTTACTGCGCCATAATGACTGGCAGCAGGTACTGGTCTTCACCCGCACCCGAATCAATGCCGACCGGTTGGTTCGAAAACTGGCCAACAACGGAATTTCAGCCCTGGCGATTCATGGCGATAAAAGCCAGGGCATCCGTGCCCATGCTCTGGCCGCCTTTAAGGCAAAGACCATCCGTATCTTGGTTGCCACGGATATCGCCTCGCGTGGCATCGATATCAGCGAACTTTCTCATGTTATCAATCTTGATCTGCCGAAAGTCGCGGAAGACTATATTCATCGTATCGGACGCACTGGTCGGGCTGGTCTGGAGGGGGCGGCAATTTCTCTCGTCAGTGCCGATGAGGTCAACCTGCTCTCAGCAATCGAAACGCTTATCCATCAACAGCTGGTACGGGAAGTTATGGCTGGGTTTATACCAAAACAGAGCGTGCCGTTAACTCGGTTGATGAAGGCACGACCGAAGCGACCCAAAAAGGCGAAGCAGCTGTAGGCACCAATTCTGGCCGAGTGTCAACAACCGTCAGGTGAGTATTATCGAACACAGATTTGCTCTAAACATAATCAATATTTCTCACAGGCGCAGATATGGACACCGGGAGTATTAGCGAATACTTCAAATTCTTTGTTGCCTTACTGGCTATTGTCAATCCAGTAGGGACCATTCCGATCTTCATTAACCTTACATCCAATCAGGATAAGGTGATCCGCAACAAAAATGGATCATTGGCTTCCATTTCGATGGGGATAATTCTCCTTGTTGTCCTCTTCAGTGGGGAGGCCATCCTTCGATTTTTCGGGATATCTGTGGGCTCTTTCCGGGTTGGTGGTGGCATCTTGATATTACTCATGGCTATATCCATGCTGAATGCCAAAATGAGCAATGTCAAACAAACGAAAGAAGAAGAGATTGACTCAGCCGAGCGTGATAGCGTGGCAGTTGTGCCCCTTGGCACTCCTCTTCTGGCTGGCCCTGGAGCGATCAGTACCGTTATTCTTTACGCCCAGCGCTATACATCTGTTGCACACTATGTTTA
>JBGSQD010000214.1:0-32081 GCA_041738275.1 Geobacterales bacterium | reverse complement strand
CTTTTTCCAGTGTACCGTTGCGAAGCAGCCAGACAGATGGCTGTTTCTCCGTTGCACCATTCTGCTTCGGAGCAGAGCTTGGCGGATGCGGAAGTATCTTGCTCAACAGGCTGCCGCCATTATTCGCATTCTGCTCCGCTGCCGCAGGGGTTGGCGGGGTGAAACGTAAAGCGTTATTCGGAACCAGCAGGGCATTATCAACCTTCTGCACAATAATTGCAGCGGTTCCGGTCATGCCCGGACGCAGAAGGAGCGAGGAGTTGTCAACCTTGAGGATCGTTTCGTAAGTGACTACCCCGGAAACGGTCTTGGAGCCGAAACGCACCTGGCTGACCCTGGCGGGAAATGACCTGTCCGGGTAAGCGGCCACGGTAAAGCTGGCAGGTTGGGAGGCCTGGACCTTTCCCACATCTGCTTCATCCACATCAACCTGCAGCTCCATCTGGGTCAGATCCTCCGCCAATGTAAAGAGTATCGGGGTCTGCAGGGATGCAGCCACGGTCTGTCCCGGTTCCACGGAACGTTTCAGGACGATGCCGTTGATCGGAGAGCGTATGACTGATTTTTCCAGGTCGATCTGCTGTGCCGTAAGAGCGGCTTCTGCCTGGGTTGCCGATGCCTTGGCACTTGCCTCATCAGCCAGGGCACGATCCAATGTGGCGCGTGCGGCTTCAAGATCTGTCTTTGCAGGAACTCTGCCGTTGCTGGACTCCTGAACCTGGATCAGACGTGACAATTTTGCCTTTGCTTCACTTACCGTCGCCTTCATCTGGAGCACCTTTGACCGGGCGGCTTCAAGCCCCGCGGCAGTCTGCCTGTTCTGCGCCTCCAGGCGCGCAGTGTCGATGCGTGCCAGAACCTGGCCCTTCCCTACCCGATCATTATAGTCAACCTCGACTGTTTTGATGGTGCCGGAGATCTCACTGCCCACATCAACCTGGTTGGTGGGCTGGAGCGTACCGGTGGCCGAGACCATTACGGTCAGATCGCCTCTGATAGCCTCCTGGGTCTGCCAGGAAACCTTGTTCCCCGATGAGCGCCTGTATATCAGGGCCGCAACGATAATAAGGATCAGCACAAGTGTTCCGGCAACCAGCAGATACCGTCTTGATCGTACCGGTGGCTTTGAATGCTCTGCAAGGCCAAGCTTTGCAATGACATCCTCGCTTGAGACCGTTGTGTTTTGCGTAGATTGCTCCGTCATTGTTTTTCTCCTGAAATTGCATGAGCGGTGTTGGCATCGCTTGTTGAACCGTATTCCCAGCCTCCTCCCAGGGCTTTGTAAAGTCTGGCCAGATTCGATGTCACGGCAGCATTGCTTTGCGCCAGTTGATCCTGAAGAGCAAGAAGCGAGCGCTGGCTTTCAAATACGGTGGTAAAGTCAACCAGACCAGCTTCATATTGGTATTTGGCCAGAGCTTCAGCGTTCGCTGCCGCTTTCAGCGCCTCCTGTAACGAGGTGTGCCGGTTCAGTTCGAAGGCATAGGCAGATAGCGCATTTTCAGCATCACGGAGCGCCGTCTGAACAGTTATCCGGTAATTGATCAGCGCCTGTTCCTGAAGGGCATTCTGGATTTCAACCTGCTGTTTCAGGCGGCCACCGTCAAAGATTGTCATCAGACTGTTCGCTGCCAGAGAATACAGGATTGCGCCGGGCTGAAACAGGTTGGTGGCATTATTTGCCTGAAGCCCCAGGGTGCCGGACAGGGAGAGATCGGGGTAGCGCCTGGCCTCGGCGACTCCCACCTGAGCAGTTGCAGCCGCGAGTTCCCGTTCGGCCTTGCGGACATCCGGACGTCTTCGCAAGGTTTCGGCCGGCACCCCTACGGCAAGTTCCGCTGTAGGCCATGGTACAGGCGAGGCAGGCTCAAGTTCTTTCATGGCTCCGGAATTTCGGCCAAGCAGCAGGGCCAGATTGTTCCTGCCTTTTGCCAGCCCGCTTTCGAGGCCGGGAAGTTGAGCGCGGGTCTGTTCCAGGTTGAGGCGTGCCTGCTCCTCGTCCAGCTGGGTAACCAGACCTGCCTGATAGCGCCAACTGGTGAGCTGCAGGGTTTCCGCAAGGTTCGTGATCGTGCTTTTTGTTATGTTGATCCGTGACTGTGCCGAGCGAATTTCAAGATATGTCAGGACAACCTCTGCCAGCAGGCTGATCCTGATGTCTCGAACATTCTCGACCGCCGCCTCTTCGGTGGCAATGGCCGCCTCCATTGCCCGCCCTTTGCCACCGAAGAGATCTGCCTCCCAGCTGGCGTCCAGCCGGGCGCTGAAACTATCGCTGGTCCGGCCGCCGCCCGAATCGTCGCTTGACTGATTACGGCCCGCTCCCCCTCCCAGCTCCACCGTGGGATACCGGTCTGCCGACGCGTACCCCCTGCGGGCACGAGCTTCCCGCAGGCGAGCCACTGCGAGCTTGTGATCAAGATTATTGGCTGCCGCTTCTTCAACCAGAGCGGTGAGGAGCGGATCATGCATGGTTTGCCACCATGCGGCCAGCTGTGCGGAGTCTGACGAGCTGCTGTTGAGGGCTGTCGAGTCAGTTTCCTGCCAGGCAGCAGGCAGTGCCAAAGTCGGGGTACGGTAATTCGGGCCAACCATGCAACCGCTCGCCATGAATGTGAACAATAGTAAGATAATTCGATATGGGTAGTTCAGGTTGATCATGGTGCCCCATTCCACTGATTTGCTTCTGTATTAAAATGATTCCGGATTTTTAAGAATAACAAGCGAATGTGCAGCAATTAAGAAAGAATCAAGGAAATGCATTCAGCCTCCGGACACATGGTGCCGGAGGCTGAATATGCAACAGGGACGTCAGGATAATCCGCAATGGTGACGGGTTTATTCAAAAATCTAGTGAATGCCTTTGTCGGTCAGCACTCAAGAGGGCTTCCTCGCAGAGGGCCAGCCTGTGGTCATACGTCGTGTTCATGCCGTAGCGGTTAAAATCGAACCGCTTACTGAACCTTGCTCGTAACTGTTTGTGCTTTGCTGCTTATAGCTGTTCAATGCCGTTGTCAGGATACTTTTCAAACTGTCATTCGTTATGGTGGCGGAGGTTGCGGAAGATGATTCGTCGACAGCATCAAGCAGGGCCTGCAATGTTTTAGCCACGGCATCCTGTGTGTTGTTTCCCTGGTTTTGGGTATTCTCCATGGCCTGTCTGTGAGGCGGCAGTGCCGACAATTTTTCCTGAATGCCCGCAAAAACATCCTGGGCATCCGACAGATTGCCGGACTCTAGAGCGCTTGCCAGGCTTTGCAGGTCTTCACTGAACGGGTCATTGCCCTGGCCGTTGTTGCGCGAAGAGACCTCATTTTGCAGCGCGGTCAAGGCTTCCCTGGCAGCGGAGATATCCCCGGACTCCAGTGCCGTACTAAGATTATTCAGTAGTGATTCAGGGTCTGCTGACGATGTTGAATCACTCTTTGACGTATCCAGTGCTGCAGTCAACTCCACAAGACTGACGGTGCCATCCTTGTTGGTATCCATGGCATCGAATATTGTTGCGGCATCACTGTCCTGCGATGAATCAGATGTTTTGTCTCCCCCTTTGGCAGGAGGGGCACCCGGTGGCGGTCCTTGAGGTCGCGCGCCCTGGGACTGCATCTCTTGACCCATCTTGGCAATAGCGGCATCGGATTCAAGCCTGCTGATGGCGCCATCGCTGTTGGAATCGAGTTGCGAAAACATATCGTCAACGCTCGTGTTGTCCTGATTGTTGCCGGACTTTGCCACTTGGCTCAACTCGTCCTTGGAGATGGTGCCATCTCCGTTCTTGTCACCCGCCTTGAACAGCTCTTCCTGCATCTGCTTCAGTGCAAAACTGTTCATTCCTCCGCCAATACTGCTTATCGAACCTGACATTTCATTACTCCTTCCTCCCATTGGATTTGAAGTCTGCAGCTTTCACATTTTGTATTCGCTCACCTCCTTTTTATGGAAGCGGCAGCTATTTCTATGAACTTTATCGGATACAAATGTGGAAGAAATGTGCAAGAAATAAGGAAATATCAATACCACGCAGAATCATCATATTTTTGCAGAACTGATTTGTGATAAAAACAAAGGTAATGGAGGAATGCGAATGCAGATAAGTGTGCGCTATAAACTGTTTTTCGCGATTTTGCTTGCGACCGGTCTGGCGGTCATAAGCTCGGCAATGATTATGAAGTGGAGTCTTGACAGGGGATTCCTCAAGTTTGTCAACGCGACGGAGCAGTCGAGCCTCTCCCGCCTTGCCGTCAACCTTGAGGATGCGTACCGTTCAGAGCGAAACTGGGATTTTCTGCGGCATGATCTGTCGCGTTGGCGGACTCTGATTGCCCGGTCACTGCCGGAAATCGCGCCACCTCCGAATGAGCGTTTCCTTCGAGAAGGGGCTCCGCCAGACAATAAGATGCCCCAGCACCTGCCCCACCAATTTGATCAGCGGCTGTTTCTGCTCGACACAGACAGAAAGGCCATCATTAACGATACACCTGTTCCGGCAGGAAACACGCCCACTCCAATTACCTATCAGGGGAAGGTTGTCGGATATCTGGGGCTTTTGCCGAGAACAGGCATTTCCGAAATGCCTCACAAGCGCTTTTTAAAGGAGCAGAAACAGGGGTTAATACTCCAGGCAGCAGTAATTGTGGTCCTTGCGGCACTGTTGTCGCTCCTCATGGCCAGAAGACTTGTCCGGCCACTGAATGAACTTACACAGGCAACCCACCAACTTGCGGCCGGCAGGTTCGCGGCACGGGTGCCGGTAGGGTCACGCGACGAACTGGGGCAGCTTGCCATGGATTTCAACTCGTTGGCGGTTTCACTGGAGCAGAGTGAGCAGTCACGGCGACAATGGGTTGCCGACATCTCACACGAACTGCGAACACCTATTGCCATTTTACAAGGTGAGATCGAAGCACTCCAGGATGGAATCCGCCAGCCGAACGAGGATACGATCAAATCGCTGCACATCGGAGTGCTGCGCCTCGGCAGACTGGTAGACGATCTGTACCAGCTCTCGCTTTCAGACGTAGGGGCGCTTACCTACCGGAAAACCGATCTGGACCTGGTTGAACTGCTCATGGAAACCATGGCAGTGTACCAACCCCAATATGTTGCAAAGGATATTCGAATTGAAACGGATATATCCAGGAAGGACGAGGCCACTGTTTTTGGTGATCAGGAACGGCTGCGCCAGCTTTTTTCCAATCTGCTGGACAACTCGCTGAAATACACGGATGCCGGAGGGAGTGTCCGGATAGCGCTTCAACAGCATGAAAATTCAGTAACCGTTGATTTTGCTGATTCGGCGCCGGGCGTGCCGCAGTCTGAATTGGGGCGTCTCTTTGACCGTCTCTATCGAGTGGAATCCTCGCGCAACCGTTCAACAGGCGGTGCAGGATTAGGCTTGGCAATTTGCCGCAATATCGTTGAGGCACATGGGGGAGAAATTACCGCGCAACCATCAACCATGGGTGGTCTGTTGATACGAATCGAACTACCGAAGGTTTGGAGCTGAGTATGGGCGAATTGATTCTGATTGTCGAAGATGAGGACAAACTGGCAGGACTGATGACCGATTATCTGGAACAGGACGGATTTAAGACCGTATGTTTGAGTAATGGCGCTGTTGTGACGGATTGGGTGCGAGAACACAAACCAGCGCTTATTCTACTCGACTTGATGTTGCCGGGCAAAGGCGGGTTTGACATCTGCAAGGAAATACGGGCGTTTTCTTCCGTGCCCATCATAATAACAACAGCCAAGGTGGAAGAGATTGACCGTTTACTCGGCCTGGAATTGGGAGCAGACGATTATATCTGCAAGCCGTTCAGCCCCCGTGAGGTTGTTGCACGAGTCAAGGCTGTCTTGAGGAGAATCAGTGGTGTTACAGCTTTTCAGGCAAAGAGTCTTGAGCTTGATGAAACGCGTTATCTGGCTGTGCTTGATGGGCACTCACTGGAATTGACCGCTGTTGAATTCAAGCTGCTGTATTTTCTTGCTGCACATCAAGGCAGAATTTATGGACGGCAGCAATTGATGGACCATATCTATCCCGATGAGAGGGTCGTGGCTGACCGGACCATTGATAGCCATATCAAAAAACTGCGTAAGAAAATTGCCGTCGTCAGGCCGCACGAAGAACTTATTCATTCCGTATATGGCGTAGGCTATAAATTCGAACACGCCAGAGGTTGATCGGATCGTCAAGGCAGTGCTGCGAGACAATGGATTTCGCTGCTTTTATCACCCCAGCGCCACGTCAAGAATCATCATCACAGAAAAGCCCGCCATTGTCGCCATGGTTACCAGGTCTATGTTCGCCGGGATTCGTTGCGATTCAGGAATAAGTTCTTCTACAACGACAAAGATCATTGCTCCTGCAGCAAAGCAGAGCGCATAGGGAAGGATGCCCTGCATCTGCAGAACAAACAATACTCCGACAACACCGGCAACCGGTTCAACCATTCCCGAAGCCTGTCCCAGTAGAAAGCTTTTCCTCTGCCCCATGCCTTCCCTTCTCAGCGGCATGGAGACAGCTGTCCCTTCAGGAAAATTCTGAAGTCCGATGCCGATAGCGAGCGCAATGGCGCCGCCGAGTGTTGCAGAGGGGAGGCCGGCCACGACGGCGCCGAACGCGACACCAACGGCAAGACCTTCAGGGATATTGTGCAGGGTGATCGCGAGAACCAGCAGTGTACTTCTCTGCCAGGATGTCTTGATCCCCTCGCTTTGATCAGTTGACAGACCCGGATGCAGGTGGGGGAGCAGGCGGTCGGTAAGCCTCATGAAAATGCCGCCTCCCATGAAGCCGATGGCAGCGGTCAGCCAGGGAGTCTGGCCCATCTGTCGGGCCATTTCGATGCCGGGCGCGAGCAGTGACCAGAAGCTTGCGGCGATCATGACACCGGCAGCAAAACCGAGCATTGAATCCATGAGTCTCTGGTTGACCGCCTTCGCGAAGAACACGAGGGACGCGCCGGCAGCGGTGACGCCCCAGGTGAAAAAGGTGGCGATCAGCACCTGAGTGACTGGACTGTATTGTTGGAAAAATTCGACCATGGTCTCTAAACCCGATAATTCTTAATTTACTGCAATATAATCCAAGAATTGTCAAGTTTCCAGGTTATATTCCGTTCAACTGCCCGGATAAAACTGTGGGGCGGCTTTCGTGGTACAAGAGAGCGATGGGGATGAATCTGGACCATCTTGGTGATGCAATGGGCCGTGATCCGGAATATCTTTCAGAATGTTTGAGCGGGCGGCATTACCAGTGCAGGAAGAACCAGTATTACACCATTGTGCACCAGCACCGATCCGATCGGAATGCCCCCTTCCGCAAGTCCCTGCCGCGCCTCCTCAATTGCTGCCTTCATGAATATGTCCATGGTGATTTCCTCCATTTATCGATCTTTGTTTCCACAGCTGCTACTCCTGAAGCGGCAGTCGGATTACGGCCTCTTCCCGCTCCATGGCCAGTGCCAGTACCTGGTCTCCGTAGCTGTCGGAAATCGTTTTATCGATCTGCAGCAGTGCATACCAGCGCCGGAAGGCCTCAACAAATACCACAGTCATCAGCAACATCAGAATTACGGACATGCTTGCAAGCAGATAGAGTCCCTTGGGCAGAAAGTTGCTGGTGATGTTGAGATAGCCGGCCCACATGCAGATCGGCATCATGAACAGGCCTGGGCCGGCAGTGGTCCAGGCGTACCTTGCCTTGCCGAGTCTGATCAGCATAGTAGTGCCGACGATCAGGGCACAGGTCGCCAGAAGCTGGTTGCTCATGCCGAACAGCGGCCAGATGGTGGAAATGTCCCCGGTATAGACCAGATAGCCCCAGGCAGAGGTAAACAGGGCGCTGGTCAGAAGAATGCCGGGAGTCCAGGAGTTGTCGCTAAATGGGGCGTAGATCTTGCCGAGCATCTCCTGCAGCAGGTAGCGCCCCACACGGGTGCCGGCATCCACGGCGGTCAGGATGAAGACCGCCTCGAACATGATCGCAAAGTGATACCAGTAGGCCATCATACTCTTCATGAACGGTACGGAGGAAAAGATGTAGGCCATGCCCACCGCCAGGGATACGGCGCCGCCGGGTCGTCCCTGTACCTGCTCGCCGACCTCACGGGACAGCTCCGGCAGGTTGACCGGAACAAGGCCAAGCTTGGCATACGCCGCAGGCGCGGCATTGATGGCAAAATAATCGGCCGGCAGCAGCACACAAGCGGCGACCAGTGCCATGATGGCTACAAAACCTTCCACCAGCATTGCGCCGTAGCCGACAAAGAGGATGTCGCGTTCGTTGGCGATCATCTTGGGGGTGGTGCCGGAACCGATAATCGCATGGAACCCGGACAGAGCTCCGCAGGCTATGGTAATGAACAGAAACGGGAAGGCCGCGCCGGAAATGATCGGCCCACCGCCGAAGAAGTAGGGGGTAATAGCCGGCATGTGCAGATTGGGATGGACGAAAACAATGCCCAGCGCCAGTGCGCTGATGGTTCCGATCTTGAGATAGGTGGAAAGGTAGTCGCGCGGCACCAGCAGGAACCAGACCGGCAGTGCCGAGGCAGCAAAGCCGTAGGCCGGCAGGATCAGGGCAAGCTGCTTCTTGGAGAAGGTGAACATACTCGCCAGGGTTGGGTCTGCGGCAATGAACGGGCCGACATAAATCGACAGCGCCAGCAGGACAACTCCGATGATGCTGCTCCCTTTGACGTCACCTGGCCGGATCTTCCGCATGTAGATGCCCATGATCATGGCGATCGGGATGGTGGCAAAGACAGTGAAGGTTCCCCAGGGGCTGTTGAACATGGCGTTGACAACGGCGATGGAGAGTCCGGCCAGGGTCAGGATCAGGATGAAGAGAATGGCGAAGGAAGCTACCTTGCCAGCAACCCTGCCGATCTCGGCTTCGGCAATAACAGAAAGACTTTTCCCTTTGTGCCGAACCGAGGCGAACAGCACAACCATATCATGCACCCCGCCCGCCAGCACCGCACCGACCAGGATCCAGAGCGCCCCGGGCAGGAAGCCGAACTGGGCTGCCAGTACCGGGCCCAGTAATGGACCGGCTGCGGCGATGGCGGCAAAGTGATGGCCGAACAGGACATACTTGTTGGTCGGCATGTAGTCATGCCCATCCTCGTAATTAATGGCCGGCGTATCCCGTTCCTCGCGCAGGTTCATGACCCGGTTGGCCAGGAACAGGCCATAGAATCGGTAGGCAATGGCGAAAACGCACGCCGTGGCAAAAATCAGGGTTAAAGAATTCATCGACTTCCCCATTTAGTGTGGTTTCTGTTTTCAAACGGCTATCGATTATTTCACATCGACAATCCTGAGGATGTTCTTCCGGGTGACCTTGCGGGCCGTTTCCGGCTTCAACAGATCAAGCAGGGGATCGTACTTTCTGATCTCCTCACGATATCCCTTCCAATGTGCAACCTTGTCAGACCCGATCATGAAGCGCTCCGGAAACTCTTCCAACAGAGCGGCCCAGTTTTTCAGCGATTCTTTGTCCTTGCCGATATATTCCGGATACACCACCCAGGAGATATCCACTGACAGATTGCTATATGAGGCAAGCACACGACGCAACTCAGCGATCAACGTGGGCACAATTACCCGTCGTGATATGCCTGCGTGAGCCCAGATGATACGGGTCTGCGGATTTTCGCGCAATGCGTTTTCAAGTTCCTTCAGGTAGATGGGATCCTGCTTTACGGCTGAGGAGATGTTGTGATGGATCAAGACCGGCAATTTCTTTTCGGCGGCAAGCCGATAGACCTTCATCAAGGCGGGGTGATCCGCGCGGGGTGGTTCACCATAGGTAAAGGCTGTCAGATCGTCATGGCGCGACATGATTTCTCCGATACCTTTCCAGAAACCTTGCGGATAATTGTTCAACACCAGCTCCAAATAATCGGCGGCATTCTGGTCCAGCGGATTAATACCTCCCAGAAAAGGTATGAAACGATCCTTTATCTCTGCCGGTTGCCGGAGCAGCTCATTGGCAAGCAGCAGATCAGTAGCCGAAAAATAGTATGCCCTGGCATCGGTATCAAGGTAATAGTCGGGGCGAATCGGCTCGTGTTCCGGCCACATCTTTACCATCGGCATGCCGAATACCACCGCCTTCTCCACTCCGGCTTCATCCATTGCCTTTACCAGAGCAGGAAAGCCATCACTCTGCTGGGTGAAATCGAAATAATGGAGATGATTATCGACAACCGGATAGCGTACTTTTATGCTCGGCTGGAGCTTCAACGGGATGGAGCAGTTTTTCACTGCTGGAGCATTCTGTTCCCATGGACGTCTATAGATCAGCTCCAGGATGCCGTCACCCTGCGCAGTTGCACTGAATGTGAATGAAGAGATACCGGCTGCTCCGATCCGTTGGCTTTCGCTCCGATGGACGACCTCTCCCTGCTGCCGCAGCAACGAAGGGACTGTGGACACCTGCCATACATATCCGGTGGTCGGATTACCCGGAAGACGGACTTCCAGCACGTCTCCAACGGTTAGTACCTGGCGTTTTCCGCAGGCTGTGTCGTCGAGCACAATTTCAGCAGCTCCGGAAAACCGGGGAATGGCAAGAAGTGCGGCAATCAGAAGCAGCGACCGTACAGCGGATTTTATATTCATTTGAGTAATCCTCAAAGGTTAAATATCAATACGAGTTCACGCATTCGACAAACTGCTGCTGCTCCAATTTACCTATACCGCAACCGGCAATACCAACGTATTACGGATAGGATATAAGGATATGTTGTTCTTTATGAGCTAGATGTACTCAAATCAGGTTATTTCCTTACTGTCAGTTTGCCGTATTCTTCGCCCATCAAAATGTGTTTACGGGTGCCATCGCTCTCTTTTGGTGCTGTTAATGTAAAATCAACTTTGCTTTGAAACAGCATGACGAAGTCTGAACCACCAAACAGGAAATATCCCAGCATATCGCCCTTCGCAACTTTACTTCCGACTTTGACACTCTTTTCAAAGTTAATGGAGGATACCTGCGACATACCAATAGGCAGCAATGCCACTAAACCATACTTTGGGGTTTCAATAATCACGCAGCCACGTGTCTCAATATTCTGCCAACCGGGGGTGTTTGCATCAAGTGCATATTTCTTGGTCTTGGGATCATATGTCAAAAATCCTCCAACAGCGTCATCACTCTGAATAATCCGAACCTCTTTTATTGTTCCATCAACTGGAAAGTGATAGCGGTGATAATCGTCTACATCAAGAAATGTATGCGTTAACGTTCCATTGGCAAATGCATTTTTGTACAAACTATCCTCACCGATAAGGGTGGCTATGGACGTAAAAACACCGGATTTGATGGTGACGCCTTTTTTATGCAGAATAATGGACTTGTTGTCAATTTTCCACACACCCTGTGGCTTTGAGTCGGCAGGGGCTGATACGATTGATGGGTCATTTTGAGCTGCAATCGGGCGCTGGCCAGGTGATTTCAGATGCCGTGCAAAAAAGTCATTGAATGTTTCCCATTTTGATGGATCCTCATACCACCCCTTGCTCAGCCCAAATCTTTCATCTTCAAGAGCTTTTTTGTAGTACTCATCATTCCATGACCCCTCTTTGCTTAAATAAAGACCCCACTCTTTTGTGAAGTGGATTAACCACGTACGATATGGTTCATGGTATTGCAGTGAATTATTGTAATAGCCTTTACCTCTTAATCCGGATAGCGGTTGATCGTTGACGAAATAAAAGAAATCGAGACTCTGATCGATCTGATCATAGAGTGATGAATAGGGAATATTTGGCATGATTGACCAGGGCATCGCTTTTGCGGCCCAATCTATAAAAATGTAATATTCCTCCAAGGTCTTTACCGGGTTGGTTATCTTGTCCGGATTGATCTTGTGTGCTTTTTCAATTGATTCAATGAGCATTTTTTTTAGTTCCAGATTATGCTCTACCATGGTTATCAACTGCTCTGTTATCGGCTCATGCTTTGCTGATCCGGAGTTTATCTCCTCTGCAAAAGCGCTATAGCTCAAGCATGAGCAGATTGTAAAAACAGAGATTAACCGGACCATAAAATTCATCTTTTTCATAAATACGCTCCTCTTCCTGCTGTAAAATTTTCCTGTATGAGGCTGGAACTGTAAAACCGGTTACTTCTCAAAATACTCCGAAGTCGTTTTAACAGACTTGATTCCCACCGAGATGGTGGATCCATCCTCTTTTCTGCCGTGAACTACAAACTCGCTCAGGCCGATATGGTTGCTGTTGCCCCAGTCATAGGTATAGCCGAGCCGGGTCCAGGGGTAGGGGTATGAACCGATGGTGTAGGAGTAGCTGGTCTGATTGTTGAACCAGAAGAGATAGGTCATGAAAACGCCGTACTCAGGACCTACTATCGCCCTGACCGTGTTGTTCGGGTCGAGCATGCGGAACGAATCAGTCGGGAAGCTTGTTTCACAGGCCGTATCGGATATCTCGGTGTCAGGACAGGGGCGGAAAAGATCCTGGGGTGAAACCCACATCTCCAGCATGTATTTGTACTCGCCAGAATTACCAACCGTGGCCGCTTCGGGAGGCAGTCCCAACAACTGGGCAACACGCAGCGGCTGCGGTGCTGTTCCGCCGAAATAGTTTTTGATCTCCGGTACGACCGTCACCCAGGAATCGTATTTGTAGGTTGGACACTCGCCACCTTCGATGCAGGAACTATTGCCACTGCAACCGTCAGGATCGCTGCATTTGTAGTATTTCCCCGCATCCCCCAGCCAGGTTACCACCAGCAGCCGTGAACCGACCACGCCGTTCTCCCAGACCAAGTTGGGATTCTGATTGTTAATGGGGGTGAGATAGCGTGATATTTCTGACGGATCGGCTGTGCGGGCATCGGCGACAGCGCTGGAATACTGCGCCTGGAGGCTAACCGGCGTCGGTGAGACAGGCGCTGGTGTATCGCTGCCGCAGGCGGCAAGCAGACAAAAGAACGCGATAAATGATAACCGGACCCGTTTCAGATGCCGCATTTACAACCTCACCATTTGTTTGGAATTTGTACTATCTTCATGGGGGATTACCTCCGTTAAGCAATCGTAAAATGAACATGGTTCTTCCTCTTTTTTAAACTACCTCAGATACAGCGGCATCAGGGTAAAACTGCCATCCAGTCGATCCGGCACATCCCGTAACGTCTGCCATTTCCATGAGGACTGACTCCAGACAAACGGCGCACCATTTACCTTGGCAGTGCCATACAGCATCCAGAAACCGGTGTTCGAGGCCGAGGTGTCCAGGATGCCGGATAACCCCATAAAAGAGCGAACCATACTGGTGGATGCCGCCTTGGAGTCAACAGAGCCATCCGGGATCTGCTTGGGATAGGAGGTCTCGCCATACCCCAGATCCCAGCGTCCGAAAATGGAGAGCGGGTTGACCGGATCGGTATAGGTGATTAAGGCCTTGGCTGTCTCCACACTATTCACGCCTGGCAGCATTTGCTTGAACTGTCGCCGTCTGGCCGGACGGTTATCGGTGGATTCCAGATCGTTGGCCACCTGATAAGAAGCCGGATAGTTGATTCCCATCAGGTAGTCGGGCGTAACCATTTCGGGATCGTAATCGGTTGAGCAGGTATTGCCATCCATAGACCTGCTGCTGACCGTGTAGGGGCCGCCGGTTGAACGGTAATAGACAAAACAACGGTACGACATCTCCACCAGACCGGTTTCATTGTTATTGGCATCCACCAGCATGTAACCGTTCAGGTAGGTTCCGGTATTATCCAGGGAAATAGCATCGAAGAAATCCGGAATACTGGCCGAAAATTGTTCCGCCAGGGTTGCCCGCCAGAAGATCCATAGACCGTCAGGCTTGACCTGGGTCTTGGACATGCGGTGGGTGGTTTCATTGAACATGATGCCCTTGTTGTTGTAGCCGAAATCGGTGGCTGAACCGATCAGGCCGGGGCTTCCGGCATTCACGGTCAACAGGTCACCGTTGACAGCCACTGTCTGGATCATGGTCTGGGAAAGAAATCCCATCCAGGAATTGTGAGTCAGGATCACCTCACCGCCGCTACGTTTCAGGAAGGCCGAGCATTTTTCCGGCCGACTGACAACTTTCTCCGAACCAGGGTTCAGTTCTGCAGACTGGGAGATAACGTCCATGACGTCATTGAAGGCGTTTATGAAATAGACATCCATGAAGGTGAGCCCGGCGGTTTCGTAACCCAGGGCAAGCTCCGTCTCTTGCAGATAGCTGCTGTCAGGGAGCCATGATCCGGAAAAATCAAGACCGGCCGGCTGGGCGAGGGTGGCGCCGTGATAGATGCCAAGCATTCGGAATAGAAGCCGCTTCAGACGGTCTGCTGTGGCAGAATCGGTGGCCGGATTGCTGACGTATTGCAGAAAGGCTGCATAGTTGGATTTCAAAAAGCCCGCAGTCAAATTAAGCTCTGATTGAGTGGGGCCAAGCTGTTTGGGAAAGGAATGGGAAGGGTCTGTCAGGTAGGCGTTATCCCAGGAGTTGTCTCTGGCGGACTGGATGGTCTTGCTCTGTAGCTTTCCCTGAACAAATCCCGCCCGGTACTCGGCCCTCAGATCATTGTCATCCTTGGAGACCACCGTCATATTGACGATGTTGTTGATGGTTTCCATCACCCCCGAAGCGTTGCCATCCAGGGAGTAGGTTGTGCGCTTTGGCGAACTGCCATCTCCTGAACAGGCCGATAAAAAAAGAATCGACAACATAGAAAGCACTGTTTTGACAAAGAAATACATGTCATTCTCCTTAATTTCTCTGGGTTAAATTCCCCGAAGCTCGCTTTGATAAGAGAATCAAACTACTGATGTGACTTGCTGCGGGGGAGTTCATTTAGTTTAGGATCTTCAGCCCAAGCTTCCGTGCTTCACGCATGACACTTTCCTCGTCCAGCGTAAGCAGCTTCCTGTTTTCCATGACCGTCCGCCCGTCGATGATCACGGTTTCCACATCCGCCCCATTTGCTGCGTACACAAGTAGTGAGTAGACATCATAGAGCGGCACAAGGTTCGGGCGATTCAGATCAATGATGATCAGGTCGGCCCGTTTCCCCTTTTCCAGCGAACCGATCCGCTTTTCCATCCCCAACACCCTTGCGCCGCCAATGGTTGCTGCTTTTACCGTCTCACGGGCATTCATTGCCGTCGGCTCTAGACTTGATATTTTTTGTAGCAAAGCAGCGGCATTCATCTCCTTGAACATGTTCAGGTTGTTGTTGCTGGCCGCGCCGTCGGTACCAAGACCCACTGCGATCCCGGCCCGTAGCATCTCCGGCACGGGGGCAACGCCACTGGCCAGCTTCATGTTGCTTTGCGGATTATGGGCCACTCCCACTTTTTTCTCTGCCATAAGCCTTATTTCATTGGGAGTTGGATATACCGCATGGGCCACGATTACCGTCCCCCCGAAAAAACCGAGACGGTCGAGATGCTCAAAAGGGGGTACGCCATATTTTGCCGTTATGTCGGTGACCTCTTTTCGTGTTTCGGAGACATGGATGGTGAGCGGCAATCCCAGGGTGTCAGCAAGCTTTTTTGCGGCTTTCAGCGTTTCCGGAGAGCAGGTATAAGGAGCATGCGGTGCAACGGCAATCATGATGAGCGGGTCGTTCTTCCACTTAGCGGCCAGTTTTTCAATAATTATAAAACTCTCTTGCGGGGATTTACTGTCCGGCGTCGGAAAGTCGAGGACAGCCTCGCCCACAACACCCCTGACGCCGGCTGTCTTGGCTGCCTGGGCAAGTTCATCCGCGTAAAAATACATGTCGCTGAACGTGGTCGTGCCGGAAAGGATCATCTCTGCCAGCGCCAGATTGGCGCCGATGCGGACCGAAGATGGGGTGATAAATTTCGCCTCAGCAGGCCAGATATGCTTTGTCAGCCAGGTATCGAGCGGCAGGTCGTCGGCAAGTCCCCGGAAGAGGGTCATGGCTGCATGGATATGGGTATTCACCAGACCGGGCATGACAAGCTTGCCCGCAGCATTGATGGTCCGGGCTGCGTTATACTGCTCATTCAGGACCGCCGAAGATCCAACCGCCACGATTTCACCTTTATTAACAACAACGCTGCCACCTTCGACGACCGACATCCCGGCATCCATGGTGACAACAAGGCCGTTGGTAATCATCAGATCCACCGGCACTGTCGCGCCGATCGCGATTTGACTGCCGACGAGCGCAAAAACTGTGCTGACTATTGCTGTTACGATGTACAACCTGTGCTTGCCGAGTGGTGTCATCCATGTTGTGAGCATTTTTATGTTTTTACTCCTGTGTTTCAGGTTTACTGATTCCAACTGTTTAGCCGCCCGCTACAATGCCGTACCTTTAGTGGCAATTATCCCTTGCATAGCGGGGGTCAGTTGTTTCACCAGTTCAGCGTTGTAAGCATTAGAATCAGTAAGCGCACGTGTTGGAGGTGTGGCAGTATCATCGGCGCCAAATATCCTCGAAGTAGCGACCGCATATCCCCGCGACTTTGCCGCGGGCGTTCCTGCCGTAACCGCAGGATCCACATTGGTAATCACGATTGAAATATTGTTATCGCTGTTACGGCGAATATCAAAGGTACGAAAATGTTGGGGGAAATCACGGAGCGATGCGGTTTCCACCATCCAGAAGCTGTTTTCAGGATGATCATTTGGATCAGCCGGGTTGTAAGGATGAGGGGTAACGGTATTAACGTGACGATGGCCGGAAATCCACATTATGAGATTCGGATAGTTGCGCAGAACGGCGAGCAATGATGCATCGGTAAAACCTGGTGTGCGGAAAAACGGAAAGTTCCCTTTACTTGGATCGGTAAGACTGTTTTGTGGATAGATCGGGACATGGGCAGAGATGATCATCAATTGATTGTTATCCTGACCTTTCTGCAATTCGTTTGTTAGCCAGTCAAGGCGGGGCTGATCAAGGCAGCCCAAGGCATAACTTGGTTGGCCAGTTCCTTTACAGGTGTCATCAAGCACGATAACCTTGATCGGCACATCCGGCTTCGGCTGGAAGCTATACGAGGCAAAATCATTATCGATATTGGCCTGAGTGAAACCGTGACCGACCGGATTCGAGGTGGTTGCGAAGAACTCTTTCATCCAGTTAAGACTTGATGAATTGGCAGTCGCGAGTGAATGACGATCCGGGTCAGCAACTACCGTTGGCGGGGCAGGAAAGAGCGACTCCGGCCCTGCTCCGATGATATCCCCGTAGGGAGTCGAACCATCAACCACCCCCATGTAAAACCCGGTCCCTGCCATGGCTGCGGCCGTGGGTGGTATCCCGGCATTAAGGACAGCGGACCCGATATGAGCTGCCTGCGTTTTGGCAGTTTCATAGTACGTCCCCATCATGTACTGATCGTGGTTGCCGATGGTCTGATACCATGGGATTGCCTTGTTGAGACCGGCGGCCTTGAAAGCTTTCTGATAATCGATGGTGTCAGCCCCCACATGGGCCCCGGAGCTTGGTGTAATAACCTTGCCGTCGAGAACGTCGATATACCATCTCAGTTCGTTGTATTGAGCGTTGTTGATGGCATCGCCCAGAGCGATACCAAAATCAAAGGGGGTCTTTTTGTGCAGGGCGTTGATCGTCTGAACGGCGGCATCCAGAACCTGGGTGGTCGCGAGAATGGTGGGGGCATAGGCGCCGGACAGTTGAAAAGATCCAAGGCCATAGGGTGCGCTCCAGCCGACATAATTTACCTGGGCCGGAGATTCCTTGTCGGTGATGTGAACGTCGGTGATGGTAAAAAACGTCAAAAGACGCGCCGAATTTGTTGCGGTATTGCCGGGCGCAAAATCAGTCCTTTTTACATGGGACAGCCCGGTTCCTGCCTGCCAGGCACTATAGCCGAATACATCATAGAGCGACGCGTCCCGTGGATTTACATGCGGTGTGGAATCAGGCAGCCCGATGGGGAGGATCTGCTGTTCTGCGGTGGTAAAAACTTCTTTGGCTATTGGCCATTCTGGAGCTTGCTGACTAGTGGAATCGCCGCCCCCTCCACATGCTGCCAGCTGTAATTGGAGCATAAGGACACAAAACAAACTGAAGAACCTGAAATTACTGTAGCGCATGTTCATAATTGCTCCTTTTTTTGTTAAAACTTTTTGGTGACGACGCGTTAGCCCAATGCCCTTTCTGAACCTTTGACATTGCCGCCCAGCTTCGAATCGTCGTCAATTATGTCCACCTAGCAATCTTTCAGTTTACCGTGTACTCAAGCGTATCCTCGGTAGTCCAGACATCCTGCCCGTTGGCGCTTGACAGAGATTTCCACCTCATTGTCACGCGAGGACCATCGACGGTTACGAGAACATAGCCGTTTTTCCCTTCCTGGTGGTAATCGCCGACCACCTTGTCACCTTCGGCATAGGGGGGTGCCCAGGTGTTGAATGGTGCCCCGCCGGCGCCGGTCAGCACCTGATAAATGGTGTGCCCGGCCTGATCATTGATATGCGCCCGGTTATAGAGATGGTCATGGCCGCTGAAATACATGCGGACACCGGCATTGCCGAGGCTGTTCCAGAACAGGTCACGGTCTTCGGGATAATAGGCCAGCGAGTCGGTATGCCCGACCCGGAATGCCGGGGTATGGCCATACACAAAGGTATGCTGCTGACTCTTCTGTAGTAGCTGTGTGTCAAGCCATGTCTGATTTACCCGGAACGGGTTGACATTCTGATCCAGCCCGACAAAGAAGGCGTTTTTGTAGACAAAGCTGTAGGTGAGGCCGACTTCTCCCGCAGGGCCGTTGGTCGGAATCCACGGATCAGAAAAGGCGTCGCGATAGGCAGACATGAGGCTGGCGTCAGGAAGTATCGTCGGTGTGGGGCTTGAACTCGGCGGCCATGGATAAGGATAAAAGTCCGTACCACCCACCTCATGGTTTCCCCGAACAGGATAGACCTTAATGCCCGCCTCATAAACCGGCGCCATCGCATTGCGCCAAGTCGCAAACTGACTGGTGTATGGTGTCGTGGTAGCCCACCAGCCACTCACCGCATCTCCCGGGAAAACGACCAGTTCGACCCCTTCCTTAACCATATCCCTGGCCACGGAATTGACCACGGCCTCGTTCACACCCGATTTAGTAAGATTGGCAGTGTCATTGTCGCCACGGGTGTCGCAATAAACGGCATAGGTCCATTTCGTTTTAACATCGTTGCCGCCGCATCCGGTTAGAAGGAAGGAGACTGTGAAAAGTGAAAGAACCATCCATTTGATTGATTGCATAATATCTCTCTTTGTAATTGTTATTTAATCGTTTTTATCCTATCAACTGCCAGTTACTCAGCCGGTTCTATGGACAGTGAAGAAAAAGCCTCAACCTGCACAGCTTCACTGCCTGTTGACCCTTTTCTCACTCCTGACCAACTTACAGTGATGGGAATAATGTCTGCATCTTTGCCTTCATTGCCGGACTCAATTGTACGAAAAGCTCGGCATTGTATGAGAGAACATCTGTATCAATACCTTGGTTAGTTTTAGTAATAGTTGGATCAACAATGCCTGGATAATCGGGATCAGCGCCTACAGTATTCGGATTCAGGGGGTTCTTTACTATCTGCTGTGCTGCGACTGCATACTTACGCGCTGTCGCAGCCGGCGTCCCCGATTTGACAGCCGGATCAACGTTGATCGTAACTATTGAAATGGTGTAGTCGCTGTTGAGATTGATCTCGAATGTGCGCAACTGCTGAGGGAAATCATGCAGCGAGGATGTCTCAACATGCCAGAAGCCACGTTCCGGCGCGGCAGCATCATCGCTCTTAAATGCTTTAACAGTATTGACATGGCGATGCCCCGCCATCCACATCAGCAGATTTGGGTGGCTGCGCAGTTCGGTAAGCAGACCCTGCAGGTTTACGGCATTTTGCATCATGGAAGGATTGGCTGAAGCGTCATACCAATCCATGTAGGTATCTGATTGAGTGCTACTGGCGTGTGGGTTGACGCCGATCGGCACATGGGCGGCGATGATCATGAGTTGTCCGGCATCATCACCGGCTTTAAGTTCATTTTTAAGCCAGGTCCAACGCGCCTTGTCCAGAAAACCACGCCCATGGATGCTGGTATTGCCGTCGTCTTCCCGCTGGGTATTATCCAGCACAATAACCTTGATCGGCAGAGTTGATTTTGGAATAAAACTGTAGCAGGCAAAACCGGCTTCATGGCCGGGTGGAACCAGGTTTAAGCCGTGACCGACCGGACCGGTTGAAGTTTTGAAAAACTCGTTAACCCACTCGGTTTTGGTCAGTGACCGCCGATCCTTGTCGGCGACAACCTTGGGAGGAGTGGTGAATCCGGGATCGCCAACCTTGCCTGCTTTTATGATCTTGCCGGTGGGGGTTGAGCCATCAATGACACCCATATAGTAGAGATCGCGTACGGGATTGGTGTTGTAGATATTCGATGCATTAACGAGCGAATCATCCTTCGCAAGGACTTCATCGCTGATGCAGGTTGCCCGCATATCTCCGGCATCTGGCGGAATTGACCCAAGCCAGAAATGATCGTGGTTGCCGACTGCCTGATACCATGGGATCGCTGGGTCGAGACCTGCAGCCATGTACGGTTTCTGATAATCAATGGTATCGGCTCCCACATGCGCGCCGGAACTTGGATTGATGACCTTGCCGTCAAGGACATCGATATACCACCTCAGTTCATTGTACTGGGTACTGTTGCAGGTATCCCCCAGAGAAATGCCGAAGTCGATCGGATTCTGTTTGTGGAGAACATTAACCGTCTGAATGGCGGCGTCGAGCACATGAGTTGTGTACAGCATGGTTGGTGAATAGACCGAAGTGGCATTTGCTTCTAGATTCGTATGCAGAATATCCCCAAATATATTTGCCGGCTGCATATATATCAACTGGGACGGTGATTCCTTGTCAGTGATATGGATATCGGATATGGCAAAGAATTTCAAAAGTTTCGCAGGGGTATTGGCTGATGGAAAGGTATAGCCGGCCGCCATGATGTCGTCGCGCTTGACTGCGGCAAGCGGGCCGCCATCGCTCCATGTGCCATAACCATAAGTGTCGTAGTCCTGAATGTTTTGAAGATCCTTGGCAACAATTGTTCCTGAAAAGTTCTGGCTCAGCTTGACTGTCTTCTGGAGAGTCGTGGAAACATTGGAATCAATCGGGTATCCTGCGACCTGCGTTGCACTATTGCTGCTGCCGCATCCAAACAGCATTGGGCTTAACGAAATACATGCAACCGTTCCGGCGGAAACCTTGATAAAGTCTCGCCGGGTTACATCACTGTTGAAAGTTGAATCAATGCTCTCTGTTAGATCGTCATTAGTCATGATTGTCTCCTCTCGATTGTTGTTGTTACCGCTGTTATGTTAGATCAAACGGTTGATTGACTTATGAAGTCCCTCCAGCCCGACGCAGACTGGGATTAATCCGTTCGGCAAGTTCTGTAATCCGCTGCAGCTCCAGACTGTTTGACAGCAACAGCAATTCTGCCGGAGTCAGGTTGTATCCTTCCCGCCGGCAGGCCGTCTCCAGTGAATCGACTACAAGACGCCGGAATCGCTCGTCGGTGATCAGCCTTCCCAGTATCTGTTCAACTGCTTCCTGTGACATGGTTACCTCCTGAAAAAACACTGTTGTCCATAATTGGACAGGTTTGATCTGCCGCGAGTGCAATGCAATGTTATGTAGCTAAAACTATGCCACCGATGTATTCCGTGTAATATCGGCTGTTTATGATAGAAGAAGTAATGGTTGTTTGTCCAAAACCGGACAGACTGTCCCGTGTGGGACAATTTGTGGGATAGAGGATGCTTCAAGGCATTGTGGTGGATTAGTTTCAAAATGAAGAGAGAGCTAAAGTCGAAGGCTCATAACGCCCCCCAGCCCCTTCTTATTTTAGAGAGGGAGTAAAAACAGCACCGTTTTTACGGTGGTACGAAAGAGGGCGCGTCCGAGTCAGTAAAACAGTTTGCGGGAGGCTTTCAGCAGGCGTGCGGCAGAGGATTTGTTGTTATTACATTTTCCCATGGCCCACTCGACCACCTGCCTGTTGACGGCATCCAGAGAGAACTCTTCGGGAGAGAAATTGAAGGTGAGGGAGATCCGGTCACTGGACGATTCTTCCTGACAGATCGAATTCGGCTGCGCCAGGCGCAGGTGCTCGGGCCGAATCAGGTCACCGTTGGTGACGATGGTGGCATATTCCAGTAGGTTGCGCAGTTCCCGCACGTTTCCTGGCCAGTCATGTGTCATCATCAGGTCGAGAGCCGCCTGCGAGAGGCCAGGTAGTGGCTTGCCCTGGTGCCGGCGGAAGCCGTTCAGGAAATGTTCGGCAAGCTGCGGGATGTCCTGGCGGCGTTCGCGCAGGGGTGGGATGGTGATAGGGAAGATGTTCAGGCGGTGGTAAAGGTCCCGGCGAAAGGCACCCTGATTGCTGCATTCATCCAGGTTGCGGTGGGTGGCGACGATGATTCTGAAGTCGGCGGTGACCAGTCGGTCGGATCCGACTTTTTCATAAACACGTTCTTCAAGAAGGCGCAGCAGTTTTGGCTGGAGCGACAGCGGCATATCGCCGATCTCGTCCAGGAACAGGGTGCCGCACTGAGCACGGCTGCACTTCCCCTCACGCTCCTGGGCATCGGTGAAGGCCCCTTTGACATGACCGAACAGCTCGCTTTCCAGCAGGGTCTCAGGGATGGCGGCGCAGTTGACCGCCACAAAACTGGTCATGTTCTGCCCGGAGGCTACATGGATAGCACGCGCCAAGACCTCTTTACCAACCCCGCTTTCACCATAGAGGGCAACGGTTGTACGTGGGGAGGCGGCCACCTGCTGCGCCGCAGACAGCACCTTACCCATGACCGGAGAGCTTGTGGTGATATTCTGAAAACTGAACTTTTCCCGCTCGGAATCCAGCATCCGGTCGTAACTGTCCTGCAAGCGGGCATGTTTCAGCAATCTCTCCACCACCAGCAGCAGCTCTTCCCGGTTGAGCGGCTTCAGCAGGTAATCGTCGACCCCCTCCTTCATGGCTGCCACTGCGTTGTCAACACTGCCGTGAGCGGTGACCAATACAAAGGGAAGCTGCGGATGGCGTTCGCGCACCCGGCGTAACAACATCAACCCGTCCATCCCCGGCATGACCATATCGGACAGCACCAGGTCAAAGTGGCCCTGTTCCAGCTCTGCCAGGGCCTCGGCCCCGCTGGCGGCGCAGACTGTCTGGTATCCGGCATCATCCAGATAGCCCTTGATCATGAAGCGGAAACTCTGTTTGTCGTCAACTACCAGTATCCGGGCAACACACCTCATGAATTGTCCTCCTGCGCCAACTTGAATTTCAACTGTTCAATCACCGGTCGCAGCTGTTCTGTACGGGCGGACAGGGCGTTATGCTGCAACCAGGCCGATATTTCAGCAGGCTCAGGGATTGCCAGATGGCCGCACAATCCTTTCAGGGTGTGGGCGGCCTGGCCAAGCCTGTCGCGGTCATCATCCGCAAGGGCTGTCTGCAGGCACTGCAGTTCTTCGTCAATATCCTGAAGCAACAGCTCCCGAAACTGCCGGGCGCGTTCGGGGTCGCTTCCCAGGTCGCTGTTGGCCTGCGGATTCAGCAGCGGTTCATTCCCCACTGAAGCGGTCATGGTGCCTGGGCAGTGGAGGGTAATTGCCTTGGCCAGCTGTTCTGGCAGCACCGGCTTTGCCAGCACAGCATTAATACCAGCGCTTAGACAGGCTTTGCGGGTAGCGTCGTTGACATCGGCGGTGATGGCGATGATCGGTACAGGCTTCTCTAATCGCTCCAGTTCCTGCTGTCTGACCCGGGTGGCAACTTCGATGCCGTCAATCCCCGGCATGCGTATATCCAGCAGGACAAGGTCAAACCGTTGCTGTTCAAGAAGCTGCAATGCCTGCCAACCATCTTCCGCCAGCAGAACCTCTTGCCCCCAGGAAGTCAGGTTGTCTTTCAGCAAGCGACGGTTGAATTCATTGTCCTCGACAACGAGAACCAGCCCCTGCGCCAGAATTACCGGTGGGGCACTGAGTTCTGCCGGCAGCTGTTCGGTTGCCAGGAAAGGCAGTTCGACGACGAAACTGCTCCCCTCTCCCTCGCGGCTGTCAACGGAGATAGTCCCCTGCATCATCGTTACCAGGCTGTGCACAATAGCCAGACCGAGACCGGAGCCGCCGAACTTGCGGGTGATGGTCGAATCGAGCTGCCGGAACGGTTGAAACAGCAGATCAAGACTGGATTCAGGAATGCCGATACCCGCATCCCTTACCTCGAAGCGGAGCATCGGCTGTCCGTTGCCCTGATCTCCATTACCCATAACGATGCTGAAGGAAACCCCGCCACTATCAGTAAATTTGATGGCATTAGCCAGCAGGTTGGCCAGAATCTGGCGCAGGCGGACCGGATCGCCCATGATCCAGGCAGGCACATTGTCTTGAACAATGACATGAAACAATAATACCTTGCGGGCGGCCAGATGCTGATACTGCTCTTCCAGGCTAGCGATCAATTGCCGCAGATTAAACGGTACGGACTCGCATTCCATCCGCTCCGCCTCGATCTTGCTCATGTCCAGGATGTCATTAACCAGCTCCATCAGGGAGTGTGACGATTGCTCGAGAATGGAGTGGTACTGACCAAGCTTGACCGGATCGGTTGTTGTGCGTGCCAGGGAACTGAAACCAACCAGCGCATTGAGCGGGGTACGGATTTCATGGCTCATGACCGCAAGGAATTGGCTTTTGGCGATATTGGCAGTTTCCGAGGTTTTTTTTGCTGCTGACAGTTCCATGGTGCGCTCTGCGATCAGCACTTCCAGGAGTTTGTTACGCTCCTCCATCTCCTGCAGAGGGTAGATTTCCCCCTCCTGAGCCATGGCGAACGGAATGGAAATACTGCTGTGACATATTTTCCAGCCCGAGGTTTCTTTGCGGAAAATTAGCACCAGACGGGCTGTCTTGCGGGAAAGAATATGGTCCTTGATCGGCAGGTGGATGGTAAAGGAGCTGGTTGCTACGGCTATCGTATCGGATAATGACTGAGTTATAAGATCCTTGAGTTCTATGCGGAGCGGATCCTTGACCTGCGCAAAATCCTGGCGGGTAATGGCGATCCATTCGCCACGCTCCTTGGTCAGTTCGTCGCCGCTGCCGGTAATACCGGAAAAATCCTCACTGAAAAATTCCGTGAGCCGGTCATCGCGGGATGCATACATCTGCAGATAGTCGTCAAACAGTTGGCGGATTATGTGGTGGTCGTTTGTTACCATTGAGCGGGACCTGTTTGCAGGGTATCAGGTGGTTTTCCGGTCCAGACTCCGGTACTGGATCGCCTCGGCAATATGCTGCTCATGGATGGTTGCGCTGCCGTCCAGGTCGGCAATGGTGCGGGCTACCTTGAGGATGCGGTTATAGGTGCGGGCGGAGAAACCGAGCCGGTCGGTGACCAGTTCCAGCATGCGGTTGCCGCTGGCGTCCAGTTCGCAGAATTTCTTGATGAAGCGCGGCGTCATCTGGGCGTTGCAGTGGATCTTGGTCCCTTTGTAGCGATCAGCCTGAATGTTTCGGGAATGTTCCACCCGCGCGGCAATGACCGCGGAGCTTTCGGCTTCACTCCGATCGGCCAGGTCACGGTACTTGACCGCCGGCACCTCGATGTGAATGTCGATCCGGTCCAGCAGCGGACCGGAAATTCTGGAACGGTAACGGTGAATGGCAACCGGTGTGCAGGTGCAGGGATGGATTGGGTCGGACAGGTAGCCGCAGGGGCAGGGATTCATGGCTGCCACCAGCATGACGCGGGAAGGATAGGTCAGGGAAAGCAGGGAACGGGAAATCGTCACCCGCCCATCCTCCAGCGGCTGCCTGAGTACTTCCAGCACGTTTTTCTTGAATTCGGGCAGTTCATCCAGAAACAGGACACCGTTGTGGGCCAGGGAGACCTCGCCCGGTTTGGGGGTGGTGCCGCCGCCGATCAGCCCCACATCGGAGATGGTATGGTGCGGGGAGCGAAAAGGTCTGACCGCCAGCAGGGCGCGCTCTTTATCCAGCAGGCCGCTGACACTGAAGATCTTGGTGGTTTCGATCGCTTCTTCAAAGGACATGCGCGGCAGGATGGTGGGGATGCGCCGGGCAAGCATGGTCTTGCCCGAACCTGGCGGGCCGATCATGAGGAGATTATGACTTCCGCTGGCTGCCACCTCCATGGCGCGCTTGGCGTGCTCCTGCCCCTTGACCTCGCTGAAGTCCTCACCATACTCGCAACTGCTGGTGAAAAGCTCCTGAAGATCGACAAGGCACGGTTCAATCCCTTCGCGGCCGCTCAAAAACTCCACCACTTGGGGAAGGGTCGTGGCGCCGATAATCTCGAGCCCCTCGACGACCGCCGCCTCCGGGGCGTTTTCGGCCGGCAGGATGATGCCTTTCAGCCCGGCCCGTTTGGCGGCCACTGCCATGGAGAGGGCGCCCCGAATCGCCTTGAGGCCACCGTCCAGCGATAATTCACCCAGCAGGGTGTACTGCTGCAGGAGCGCCGGCTTGACAACGCCAGTGGCTGCCAGGATGCCGATGGAGATCGGCAGGTCGTAGGCCGCGCCTTCTTTCTTGATGTCGGCCGGCGCCAGGTTGGCGGTGATGCGCCGGGCCGGGAAATCGTAGCCGGAGTTCTTGAGCGCTGCCCGGACCCGGTCCTTGCTCTCCTTGACCGCCCCATCCGGCAGACCCACCGTGGCAAAGGCCGGCAGACCAGGAGCCAGGTCAACCTCTACATCGACGAGGATGGCGTCGATACCGATCAAAGCGCTGCTGAGGACCTTTGCGAGCATATATAACCTCTGGTTTTATGAGTTAACTCATCAAACTCATCAAACTATTTCAACATGATAAAGCCCATCTGCCGCCCGGTCTCCCCGTTATCCCTGCGGTAGGAGAAGAACAGTTCGCGATGGCAGCTGACGCACATGTCCGAAACCTGAATCGCTTCGGCCGGCACACCGGCAGAAATGAGCAGCTCCCGGTTGGCGGCGGCCAGATCGAGCCGCCATTTCCCTTCATTGGTCTGCTCGGTAAAGGAGTCCCACGGAATCCCGCTCTGGCTGAAGGCCTGTTTGACCGGGGCGTCCACCTCGTAACAGCATTTCCCGATGCAGGGGCCGATGACAGCCTGTAGTGACATGGGATTGCATTCAAAGACGTTCTTCAGTCCGGCCACTGCCTTGGAGCCAAGCTTGGCGGCGGTTCCCTGCCAGCCTGCATGTACCGCGGCAATGACCCGCTTCTGCGGGTCCAGCAGCAGGATCGGGGCACAGTCCGCCACGCAGATCCCGATCATGACACCGGGCTGATTGGTGATAATGGCGTCACTTTCAACCGAGAGGAAGTGCGAATAATCCTCGTTGGCTTCGTCGATCACCAGGATATCGCTGCCATGCATCTGCCGGACGGTCACCAGGGCATCCTGGTTGATTTCAAAGGCGCGGGCCAGCAGGCTGCGGTTCCCTTCCACGTTATGGGGCGGGTCCAGGGTGTTGGTTCCCAGGTTCAGGGAGTTGTAAGGCGTTCGAGACACCCCCTCGTGCCTTGTGGTGAAGCCCTGTACGGAACAGGCCGGGCCTGTAAAATCGGCGGCAATATACTGGATGCGCCCTGAGCGCTTCATTTGCATGGTTATTCCTCCAAATGCCCCGACCAGCGGGCTGAGTGCGTTATTGAAATTATTCTTTGCAAACAACCTCACAAATAATTTCTAACTTACTAAATTCTTTTGCCTTCTGGTTCGCTTTACGCTTTAATACTACATCTGTTGCTGTTTTTGGCAACGCCGGTGCCACCACACATAGGCGGCAATCAGAGCAATGCTGAACAGGATCACCCATACCAGGGCACGGTGGGCGTACTGCATGATCAACTGCTGATTTTCACCGATGGCATAGCCGATACCGGTCAGGATACTGCACCAGATACCCGCGCCGGCAAGGGTGTAAAGCGAGAACTTGAGATGGTTCATGCCGGCAATGCCGGCCGGAATGGAGATGAGATGCCGGACAACCGGCAGCAGGCGGCCGATGAAGGTTGATATCTCGCCGTGTTGCAGGAAAAAACGTTCGACCCGTTCAAACTTGTCGGGCGGTATCAGAACGTATTTGCCATATTTGAGGATCAACGGTCGGCCCAGATAGTGGGAGGCGTAATAGTTGGCATATGCACCAATCAGGCTTCCCACGGTGCCGCACAGGATGGCGACGGCCATGTTCATTTTACCCTGGGAAGCAAGATAGCCGGCCGGCGGCATGACCAGCTCACTGGGCACCGGTATGATGGAACTCTCCATGGCCATCAACAGGACAATGCCGGGATAACCCATGACGCCTATGGTGTCCACCAGCCATTGAACAAGGGTGTGCATCAAAAATTGCTCCAATTGGACAAAAAATCGTAAGCTGTCTTTATACCCCATCCTGGGGATTCGGGCAACATAAAGGGACGCAGACCCATCATGAATATCATCGACAGACTGAAAACAGAGATCCTGACCGGTGACGGCGCTGTCGGGACCATGCTTTATACCAAAGGGGTCAGCCTCGACAGCAACTTTGAACACCTGAACCTTGTCCGCCCCTCCCTGGTGCGGGAACTGGCAAGCGAGTACGTTGCCGCCGGGGCGCAGGTGATCGAAACCAACACCTTTGGCGCCAACTACACCAAGCTGGCGGCCATCGGACTGGGACACAAGGTGGCAGAGATCAACCGGGCCGGGGCACGCATCGCCCGTCAGGCCGCGGGAAGCGGCAGCAACATCCTGGTGGCAGGTTCGGTCGGACCCTTGGGACGGGTCAAAGGGGATGAGCAGGAACTTACTGCCGATGAGACCGCGGATGTGTTCCGTGTGCAGTGCCATGCCCTGGCTGAGGGTGGTGTGGATCTGCTCATGCTGGAGACCTTTGCCTCGCTGGAGCAGCTCGTGGCTGCTGTCCGGGCGGCCCGGGAAACCGGCCTGCCGGTCAGTGCCTCCCTGGCCTTTATGGAGGGGGGGCGCAGCGGCGACGGCAGGACGGTGGAGGACTTCTGTGCTGCCATGGAAGATGCGGGAGCAGACATGATCGGCGCCAACTGCGGGGCCGGCCCTCTGGAACTGGTCAAGGTAGTGACCAGGCTGGCCGCCCTGAGCGACAAACCGATCAGTGCTTACGCCAACAGCGGCTTCCCCGAGTATCGCGATGGCCGCTACATCTACCGTGCCACCCCGGATTACCTTGCCGGCATGGCGTTGGAGATGGCCGAAGCAGGCGCCAACCTGATCGGGGGGTGCTGCGGCACCACTCCGGAGCATATCGCCGCGATTGGCCGTGCGCTTTCCGGCAGGCGACCGGTTGTGCGGAGCAAGGGCTCTGCTGCCAGGGTCGAGGAAACAGCGGCAAAGGGCCGGCCTGAGAGCAGCTCCTTTCTGGATGCCTGGGGACGCCGCAAGGTTATCACCGTTGAGCTTGATCCGCCCAAAGGGATGGACTGCAGCCGCATCCTCGCCGGGTCCCGGCGTCTGAAAGAGGCTGGCGCCGACGCCATCAACCTGGCCGAAAACCCCCTGGCACGCCCCCGCATGGGCAACATCGCCCTGGGAAGCATCATCCAGGAAAAGGTGGGAATTGAGGTTATCATCCATATCACCGGCCGCGACCGCAACCTGATCGGCATGCAGTCGGATCTGATGGGGGCCAGCCTGCTGGGGATCCGCTCCATCCTGGCGGTGACCGGCGATCCGGCCTCCATGGGTGACCACGCAGGCGCAAAATCGGTCTTTGACTTGCACTCCTTTACCCTGATCAAACTGCTGGCTGATCTGAACCGCGGGGTCAATGCCATCGCCAATCCCATCGGTCATGGGACCGGTTTCACCATCGGCGCTGCCTTTAATCCCAATACCGGCAGCATGGCGGTACAGGCCGAACGGCTGCGGAAGAAGGTCGCCAATGGCGCGGTCTTTGCCCAGACCCAGCCGATTTACGACCCGGCGCTGTTCCTTGAAGCGCTGGAACTGACCAGTGACTGCGCTATTCCGCTCCTGCCGGGGATCATGCCACTGGTCAGCGGGCGCAACGCCGAGTACCTGCATAACGAGGTGCCTGGCATCAGCGTTCCCGCTGCCATCAGGGACCGAATGAGAGGATTGGAAAAGGAAGCCGGGGTGCGGGAGGGACTTGCCATTGCCAAGGAATTAATTGATGCAACGTTTGAAGCGGCCGGGGGGTATTATCTGATACCACCCTTTGGGAAATATGAGCTGGCCCTGGAGTTGATTGACCATATCCATGCACGGGAAAGGGAATGCCGATGATGAGATTTGTAAAACCGGGATTGATACTGCTGTTTTGTCTGGTGATGGGGGGGTGTGTGACCCACACGGGGATGCGCGAAGAGTTCGAGCTGAGCATGAAGAATTACAACAAGATGCTGCGCTGGCATGAGGTTGAAAATGCCGGCATGATCTACCTGGAGCCGGAACAGCGTGATTCGTTTATGGCGTCGGCCGAAACGCTCCGAAAGAAGGGGGTCACCATTACCGACTATCGCATCCTGACCACGGAATGCCTGCCGGAAAAAAACAGTGCCACGGTGCTGGCAGAGTTCGATTACTACACCCTCCCCTCCAACAAGATCAAGACGCTGACCTACAAGCAGGAATGGGCCTACCGTGAGATCAACGCCAAGAAAAGCTGGAAACTGAAGAGCGGACTGCCCGCTTTCGAGTAGTAAACCATATCAAAAACGGCTTTCGTGGATAACTGCTTTTCTCAAAACAGAACAAACTTTCTCTCACAGAGGCTCGGAGAACACGGAGAAACCCAGGTTTAAAGGAATTTTGGGATACAGCAAAAAAAGATTTGCATTTATTGACTTTCCCCGTGCCTCAGTGCCTCCGTGTGAAATTTTTGGGTTCCGGCTTGTCCGGGTTATGTATATTGGTTTTCGCTCGTCCGAAGGAATAAGCAATGGAACTATTATCCGAGCAAATTTGCGCCTTCTGCACCCATCTGGAAACGGAGCGCAACGTGTCGCCACATACCCTGCTGGCCTATCGTTGCGACCTGGAGCAATTGGCGGCCTTCATCACCCGCGAAAGGGGTGAAGGCGCCGTTGCCGCGGATGTGGATCACCTGCTGCTGAGGCGCTATCTGGCCCAGTTGGGGAAAAATGCCAGGAAAAGCTCCATCGGCCGGAAGCTGGCGGCCATCCGCACCTTTTTCAGATTCCTGGTGCGGCGTGGGGTTATCGCCAAGAATCCGGCCGAGCTGATTGCCACCCCGAAAAAGGAGAACCGCCTGCCGTTCCATCTGGACATCGATCAGGTCACGACCCTGGTGGAAGCACCGCAGGAAGTGGAAAAACATGCCCTGCGTGACCGGGCTATCCTGGAGATGCTCTACTCCTGCGGGCTGCGGGTCTCCGAGCTGACCGGCCTCGACATCAACGACCTGGATCTGGGCGGAGGCATGGTACGGGTCATGGGCAAGGGGGGAAAGGAGCGCATCGTACCGGTGGGCAGTCGCGCCATCGAGGCGATCAGGGAAAGCCTGGCCGGGCGGGGGGAGCTGGCCGGCAGCGGGCCGCTGTTTCTCAATACCCGTGGGGACCGGATCAACCGCCGCAGTGTGACACGCATCGTTGATGCCCATGTGCTGCGCATCGCCGCCTTCAAACGGATCTCGCCGCACATCCTGCGGCACACCTTTGCCACCCACATGCTGGAGGGTGGCGCCGATCTGAGGGCCATTCAGGAGCTGCTGGGTCACGCCTCGCTCTCCACCACCCAGAAATACACCCATGTCAGCATCGACCGCCTGATGGAGGTCTATGACAAAGCCCATCCCAAGGCCCATACACCGCAAACAGAGACCTGACACCGGATTGCAATCAAATTGTCGTCAATATAGGCCCCCGAGGTTTCAAAACCCTTTGACTCGGCCCACTTACTGAGAGTCTGAAGAGCTTTGTTGTCGGATGACCACACCTCAAGAGCGTCAAACTCCTCCTTGACCCCTAGGTCAGGGATAGGGCTGACC